>JAFDLS010000320.1 GCA_019306365.1 Deltaproteobacteria bacterium | reverse complement strand
GTGTGGATAAGTTGAAATGGTTTGGAGAAAAAATTAATTTGATTTTTTTAAAAAAAGTGATAATTTTGTCTTGACAAACCGGATTTGATTGATATTATGTAGGTCTGCCGGATGTTTGAGGCAGGCTTTTTTTGTCGAAAAGTCAAAGCTCTTTGAAAACTGAATAGCACGCACATAGTCAAAATAATAGTGCGGGTCTTGTATTTTCTTAAATGCAGATCTTAAAAATAACAGAACCGAACAACGTATCTTCAGATACGTTTGACATAGAGCTAATCAAATTTTTTTTACGGAGAGTTTGATCCTGGCTCAGAACGAACGCTGGCGGCGTGCTTAATACATGCAAGTCGTGCGAGAAATCTCCCGCTTGCGGGAGAGAGTAAAGCGGCGAACGGGTGCGTAACACGTGGGCAACCTGCCCTCGGGTTGGGGATAAGCCTTCGAAAGAGGGTCTAATACCGAATAACATCACTTTAAGGCATCTTTTAGTGATCAAAGATGGCTTCGGCTATCACCTGAGGATGGGCCCGCGGTCCATTAGCTTGTTGGTGGGGTAACAGCCCACCAAGGCTGCGATGGATAGCCGACCTGAGAGGGTGATCGGCCACACTGGGACTGAGATACGGCCCAGACTCCTACGGGAGGCAGCAGTAGGGAATTTTGCGCAATGCCCGAAAGGGTGACGCAGCAACGCCGCGTGTGGGATGAAGCTTCTTGGAGCGTAAACCACTGTCAGTTGGGAAGAAATGCCTATACTCTAATATAGTTTAGGTTTGACGGTACCTTCAGAGGAAGCTCCGGCCAACTCCGTGCCAGCAGCCGCGGTAACACGGGGGGAGCAAGCGTTGTTCGGAATTACTGGGCGTAAAGGGTACGCAGGCGGGAAGGCAGGTCAGATGTGAAACCCCATGGCTCAACCATGGGCCTGCATATGATACCACCTTTCTTGAGTATCGGAGAGGAAAGCGGAACTCCTGGTGTAGCGGTGAAATGCGTAGATATCAGGAGGAACACCCGTGGCGAAGGCGGCTTTCTGGCCGAATACTGACGCTCATGTACGAAGGCCGGGGGAGCAAACAGGATTAGATACCCTGGTAGTCCCGGCGGTAAACGATGGGTACTAGGTGATGGAGGAGTCGACCCCTTCAGTGCCGCAGCTAACGCATTAAGTACCCCGCCTGGGGAGTACGATCGCAAGGTTGAAACTCAAAGGAATTGACGGGGCCCCGCACAAGCAGTGGAGCATGTGGTTTAATTCGACGCAACGCGAAGAACCTTACCTGGGCTTGAAATGTGCAGGAAAACCTCAGAGATGAGGTCCCTCCGCAAGGAGTCTGTTCACAGGTGCTGCATGGCTGTCGTCAGCTCGTGCCGTGAGGTGTTGGGTTAAGTCCCGCAACGAGCGCAACCCTTGCCCTTAGTTGCCAGCGATTCGGTCGGGAACTCTAAGGGGACTGCCGGTGACAAGCCGGAGGAAGGTGGGGATGACGTCAAGTCCTCATGGCCCTTACGTCCAGGGCTACACACGTGCTACAATGGCCGGTACAGAGGGTTGCAATATCGCGAGGTGGAGCTAATCCCTAAAACCGGTCTAAGTTCGGATTGGAGTCTGCAACTCGACTCCATGAAGTTGGAATTGCTAGTAATCGCGAATCAGCAGGTCGCGGTGAATACGTTCCCGGGGCTTGTACACACCGCCCGTCAAGCCATGGAAGCCGGGGGTACCCGAAGTCGCTTTGTTAACCGCAAGGAAACAAGCGCCTAAGGTAAAATCGGTGACTGGGGCTAAGTCGTAACAAGGTAGCCGTAGCGGAAGCTGCGGCTGGATCACCTCCTTTCTAAGGAGAACGGTATGTTATCCATGTGATAATATGCTAGGTTATTCGCCGATGGCGAATATCCAGGTCGAGTGCTATTATCTATGTGCGTGCTTTTCAGTTTTTTGAGAGTAATCGACGTCATCCGGTGGGAAATTAGAGGTTTGTTCTTTAATAATCTAATAAGGGCTTAAATCCACTGACCTGGATGAGTTCGGTTCAATTTACAAGGGACTTTAGCTCAGTTGGTTAGAGCGTCCGTAGGAAGGTCGGTGGTTCGTGCGGCTATTTGACGAGTTTTGAAGATATGATTAACAATAGTACCAAACGAGTGTTTACTGTCATATACTTCAAAGCGTGAAGGATGGTAAGTATTATACGGGTTACTCGGGAAATTTAAACCGCCGGTTGGCTGAACATGGTAATGGAAAAGTAAAGTCAACTAAAAATCGTAGGCCATTAAAGCTTGTTTTTACAAAAGTGTTTGATGATCGTTCAGAAGCTTGTAGATTCGAAAGATATCTAAAGTCTCCTGAAG
>JAFDLS010000068.1 GCA_019306365.1 Deltaproteobacteria bacterium | reverse complement strand
AAAATTTACGAGGTAACTATCGCTTATGAAGGGTGAACTTTCGCTTTGAGAGGTAGGAGGGGTCATGATTCATGACAATGTTTTTGGAATGATTCAGGACCAGTCGGCATGTGTTTGAGACGTGCCGGAGCTTGGTTTCATTTTCAAAAATACGGCTGATCTGGTCGTTTTTTATGGAATCAAACAGATTATCCGATGTAACACGATTGAAGAAGTCAATTCCAGCCATACCGATGGTTGTAATCGCATGGCTGTCGCTTCCGGCCAGCGGAATTCGTCCCAAAATCTGGCAAAGCGCCAGGGATTTACTGTTGGCTTTATGAGTGGCTGTACTGTTATAAGCCTCGATACAATCCAAATGGTTCAGTGTTCTAAAGATGACCTCTCTTCGTTTTTTGCCATATTCAATGTTTTTCCAAAACGGGGCGAAGGGGTGAGGTAAACATATCAGGGTGTCATATTCGGAAGCCGCTTCCGCGAGATAATCCAATGAGAGTGGGAGAAAGGAGAATCGGTAATTGCGGCGGATTGGTTCAATATATTGTCGAAAAAAATCCTCCGCTTCCTCAGGGTGTCGAAAGAAGATGAGCAGCTCGATCTGCTCTTTTGACCCTATTTCGATCGAAGGGATGGTAGGGACTTTCATTTGATCGAGCAGCATCAGGCTTCCGCGGATTTCGTTGTGATCGGTGATACAGCATCCGATATTCATGCTCAGGCAGGCATTTTCCACTTGCTGAACGGTGGCGCTTCCATCTGAAAAACGTGTATGCACGTGCGTATCGACCCTGAACACGCCGCTTTTTAAAGTCTTGTCAGCGGCGGCGTCGGGATAGATTGTTTGAGGGTGGAAAAAGCGGCGGGTTTTTTGCGCTAAGCTCTTGTTAGAGAAGTACTTCCCCGGCTTTGTCCAATGAAACTTTTTCATTTCGAATATTTGAGAGCGCACAGATATTTTCCCCTTACAACTGAGGTTAGCGGGTTTTAACAGGTAGAGAGAACTTGAGGCTACTTTCCTCCAAAGGCCAAATGATCTTTAATCTCAACCTGTTCCCCATCGGTTTCTTCTTGTGTGGGTGTCCCGGTCAGATTGTCTGAAAAATCCAGGGCGTCAAAAATGCGAAGCATTCCAAACACACAGCTAACAGCCATATAGGCCGTACTGATCACGAAGAAAATTGGCAAAATATCAAAGTTAAACAGATACTTGAGAAGAACGAGGAAGAAAAAAATGAATTTGGTGTGAATAACAAAAACAAAAGGACGCTGATAAAAATTCAATACGATATTAAAAGCCGTGTGATACAGATACAGGGTAATGTAAGCGGCCGTCAGGCCCTGATAGTTGATATCCCCAAAGAAAATTATTGAAAGCCCGACTATTACGAGCCCGGTGGTGTCATTTAAGATATCCGCCAACGCCCCGCTGTTGGATTCAACCTTTTTGGTTCGAGCTACGGGACCATCAAGGCCATCCAGTATTATATGCACCACCAGTACCAGAAAGGCGCAAGTCATCCATTTCAATGCAAAAAACAGTGGAAAGAAAATTAGCTGTATCAGAAAACTGAGCAGGGTTACTCTTTTTGGAGAAATGTTGTGTCGAATCAGCCAGTTGGCCAATCCCTGGCAGAGAGAATCACGCAAAGAAGTCAGTGTGTCAATTGATTTCTTCTCTTTAGCCCCAAAATAATGGATGAATATTTTCTTGGTCTGAGCTTTCGCCCTGGCCGCCGGTTTGGCAATCCCCAGATGGGACCTTGCATCATGTTCAGCCGGTTGACTCATTTTACTCATTTTATCTTTTGAGAGAGCAACATTTATTTAGACGGGAGGGGCGTCCTTTCATCATAATTTAACATCTTAAAATTATACAAAAAATAGTTATTTTGTCAAGGTTATTATCAGGTTAGAAATCCTCTCGAAACCATGATTCTTTCCCATCTTATCACTTTCTCAGTTCCTGTGCATAAAAAAATTGAGTAAAATTTCTGTAAAGCAAGAGTGCCTCGAATAGGATCGAGGAAAGTAAAATTCAGGCCGGAGCGACCTTGAATAATAAAATAGGGTTAATTGGTACACAACAATCCCTCCTCAGGCATGTTATAATGATGACTTGTTTTAATAATTTACAAAGCCACTGGGAGGTGAGATATTTATAGTCAAGGATGGCGGAGGAATTTTCGTGTTGAGCAGTGTAAAATTTTATTGTCTTAGAAAAAGATTGAAAATATTCTTTTCGTCACCACATGAAGAAAGGAAGATGTCACTTTGACTGCAAAAAATCAAAAAGGGTTACGGAGTTGGACAAAATTGGCGCAGGGAGTGGGAGATTCACCCCCGTGTGAATCCCAACCTGTGAGCTTAAGTCTTCGTCCCGCTTTGGGGTTCAAGATCACCGCCTGCCTGATAACTCTTCTGCTCGCGCTGCTGTTCACTCCCACCATGGCTCGAGCCGAGCAGCAGGTTCTGACACCCAAGGAGATTTTAGACAGGGTCGACGATCTTGTGAGGGGTGATTCGAGCCATGGCAAAATGACCATGACAATCACCACGGCTCACTGGAAAAGGTCTCTCACGATTGAAGGCTGGAGTAAGGGTAAAGATAAATCCCTGATGAGGATACTGGCTCCTAAAAAAGAGAAAGGCACGGCAACTTTAAGGTCGGGAAATAACATCTGGAACTTTCTGCCCAAGGTTAAACGGGTGATAAAGCTTCCTTCATCCATGATGGCTTCTTCCTGGATGGGCAGCCATTTCACGAATGACGATCTGGTCAAGGAAAGCAGGATGGCGGATGATTATGACTTCGAGCTCACCTTTGAGGGGGATAAGGACGGCCAGCCGGTCGTGGAGATAACCTGCATCCCCAGGGAGGACGCGGCGGTGGTCTGGGGCAAGGTGATTGTCACGGTTAAAAAGAATGATTATCTGCCGCTTGAAGTGCGATATTATGACGAGGACCTTATCCTGGCGCGGACCATGACCTTTGAGGATGTCGGCCCGCTGGGCGGTCGGATTCTGCCCCGGCGTTTTATCGCCGTCCCAGCCGATAAGCCTCGGGAATCTACGCTCATAGTCTATGAGGAGATGGCCTTCGATCTTGAGTTAGATGATGATTTTTTTTCTCTTCGCAGCCTCCAGCGGTAGAAAGGATTAGGTATGAACGTACTGCGGCATGCCTGGCGGAATATCTGGCGCAACAAGAGACGGACCGGGATAACACTGGCGGCGGTGACCTTGAACACGGCGATTCTCATTATGGTTTACGCCCTTATGGACGGAATGATAAAGCACACGGTCCACAGCGCCACCAACGTCGTGATCGGTGAGGTACAGGCGCACGGTGAAGGTTACCGGGAAGACCTCTCTTTTTACAAATCCCTGCCTGATCCGGAGGCTTTTCTTGAAAAGGCCGCCGCGAACAATATTGGAGCCGCGCCTCGAAGTTACGGGTTTGGACTGGTCTCCGTGGGGTCGAAATCCGCTGGGGCTTTATTCTGGGGGATCGACCCGGCTTTGGAACGCGAGGTTTTCGATTTGGATGAAAACCTTCAGAGCGGGCGGTTTTTGCTAGAAAAGCCGGAACAGGGCATCGTCCTTGGGAAAAAACTGGCTCGCTCACTTCACGCCAAAGTGGGGTCTGAGATTATCGTCGTGGTCCAGGCGGCTGACGGGTCGCTTGGGAACGAGCTTTACACCGTTACCGGGATTTTGAAGTCAGTTGGGGATTATATTGATCGAGGCGCGGCCATTTTGCATCAAGACGACTTCAGGGAATTGTTTGTTTCCGGCGGCCGGATTCATGAAATCGCTTTTAACTCTCGCGGAAAAATTCCGGTTGAGGAAGTAGCCGCCATGGTCACCCCGGCCAATCAGGAGGCGGAAGTGAGAACGTGGCGGGAGCTGGTGCCTATGCTTAATGACATGGTCAGGCTCTTTGACACGGTCATCTGGATTTTTGGCGCGATCTTCTTTTTGGCCGCCGGACTTGGCGTGATGAACACCATGCTTATGGCCACCTACGAGAGGATACGAGAATTCGGGATTCTGAAAGCTATCGGAACCTCGCCCTGGCGCATCGTCAGCAACATGGCCTTGGAGGCTTTGGTGCTGTCGGTCACGGCGGCGGCTGTTGGGCTGATATTGGGGTTGCTGGGAACTTATTATTTGTCGGCGGTTGGTATCGACACAAGCCTTTTTGCCGGGGAGTTTTCATTTTCCGGCGTGGCGTTTGATCCTATCTGGCGAGCGGCCTTTAGTGTTGAAGCGGCTGTCGTTCCCATGGTCGTGATGTGCGTTATATGCACGATTGCTTCCCTGTATCCGGCGGTCATAGCAGCGCGGCTGGATCCTGTTAGAGCGATCCACCATGTTTAAACGAGGAGTGGAAGGGCTTTAAGATGATTGTAAGGTTAGCTTGGCGAAGTATCTGGCGCAACCGGCGGCGAACACTGATTACAGTGTCTTCGATTGGCCTGGGACTGACCTGCGCTATCTTTTTTATCGCGATGGCGGATGGGGTTTATGTTCAGCTCATAAACGACGCCGTACGGATGCAGGCCGGTCATGTCACCCTTGAACACCCCGAATACCGTGATGCTCCGGCGATTGACCTTTACCTCCCCGATACGCGCGCCCTCAGAACCCAAATTGAAAAAATGATCAATGTGGAGAGGACCAAGCTGCTTATTCTGGGTCAGGGCGTGGCAAAATCCGGCGTGGGTACCGTGGGGGTTTCGGTCATGGGAGTCGAACCGTCGGTGGAAGCCAAAACTTCCCCTCTGGTCAATAATATTATCTCAGGAAGATATCTGGAAGATACGGACGGTTCGCTGATTGTTGTGGGTTCGAAATTGGCCGATCGCCTGCACCTGAAAAAAGGCAAAAAGCTGGTCTTGACAACCAACGACGTCAGCGGCGCTTTAACCGAGGAACTTTGCAGGGTGGCCGGAATATTCGAGACCGGCGTGGATGAGATTGACGGCTACCTTATTCAGGCCCCCATATCTTTTTTGAGGAAGCTTTACGGGTTTCCTCCAGGCGGCGCTACCCAGCTCGGGGTGGTCCTCAAAAAAGCGTCGGCTCAAAGAAAGGTTATCAAGTGGATTCAACCGATAGCGCGTGAGAATTCCTTTTCCGTTTACCCCTGGCAGAACGTGATGCCTGAACTGGCTTCCTATATAAAACTGGATAGGGGCTCAAACTTAATCCTGCAGGCCATTTTGCTGTTTCTGATTCTTTTCACCATTTTTAACACCATTTCGATGTCCGTTCTGGAAAGAAACAAGGAATTTGCCGTGCTCAAGGCGATTGGCACTCAGTCTTTCCACATGAGAGCCCAACTAATCCTGGAATCGGTCTTTATAGGGTTGATCGGCTGTTTTTTAGGTCTGCTTGTGGGAGGACTGGCCTCTTACGCTCTTCAGATTTGGGGTTTCGACATCACTAGCCTATATTCGGACGAAATCAGTATCTCCGGTTTCGCCGTCTCACCCATCATTCACGCCAAGCTAAGCGGATCCATGCTCTTCTGGCTGGTAGGCATTGTGATGGGCGCGACTTTGCTGCTCAGTCTTATCCCCATGAGACGCGCGACCAATGTAAATATCGCTGAAACACTTCGCTAGGAGAAGCTATGCAAAGCATCGTCAGGTTAAAAGGAGTCACTAAGGATTATGGTCAGGGCGAGGTGGTGGTTCATGCCCTGCGCGGTGTGGACCTGTCCATTCAGACCGGTGATTTCGCGGCCATGGCCGGACCATCCGGATCCGGGAAAAGCACCTTGCTAAATATTATCGGCGGCCTGGACGGGCCCAGTTCGGGTGAAGTTGAAGTGGAAGGCCGCTCAATTATCAACCTTTCCGGAACAAAGCTGAGCCGGCTTCGCCGGGACCGTATTGGTTTTATTTTTCAGAGTTACAATCTGATTCCGGTGCTCACGGCCATGGAAAACGCGGAATACGTTCTCATGCTTCAGGGAGTCCCGACGGCCAGACGGCGGGAGAAGGTAATGGCTCTCCTTAAGGAAGTGGGGTTGGAGGGGCTGGAAAACCGTTTCCCGCGAGAACTTTCAGGCGGCCAGCAGCAAAGGGTAGCCATTGCCCGGGCCATTGCCTCGGAACCGGCGCTGGTTCTGGCTGACGAACCCACGGCCAACGTGGATTCAAAAACAGCGGCGGGACTCATGGATTTGATGGCCCAGCTTAACGAGGAGAAGGGCGGCACCTTTTTATTCTCCACGCACGATCAAGCCGTTATGAAACGAGCTAAAAGTTTGCTTCTGCTCAAGGATGGACGAATTGTCTATAATGGGGCTCCGGTTGAGAACCTCGATGAAGCGGAATAATAAAATCCTGTTAAGGACCGTCCTTTTGACGGTGGCCTCAATCCTGGCGTTTGTTTTGGCCAGCCCGGCTTCAGTCTGGGCCCTGGCGGGTGACACTGATGGGGTCTTTGGGGTCGACGGACGTTTGAGGACCTTTGGCGGCCTGGTGGACTATTCCAAACTTCCGTCCTTTCTCAAAGACCAGGACACGGAGTCACTTTTTCAGACAAGTTTGCGTCTCATGGCGGATGGGCGGGCATGGAAACGGCTTAGTTATGAGGTTCATGTCGTTCAAACTCTCAATCTGGCCTCAGCGAGCGCCGGAGGACTTTTTCTTGACTCCGGGAGCAATCGCTATCAGGCCCTGGACGGGACATGGGAACAATATAATGAAGGAGACATATCAGCCAACCTCGCGCTCGACCGGTTCAATGTAAAGCTCTCTTTCCCTTGGGCGGACCTGACGGTAGGCCGCCAGGCCATCACCTTTGGCAAGGCGTATTTCTGGAACCCGCTGGACGTCTTTTTGCCTTTCGCGGCCGAACAGTATGAAAGGGATTACAAGACCGGTGTGGACGCCGTCAGGCTCGATCTTCCCATCGGGAACTTTTCAGGCGTCAGCCTCATCGGTGTTTTAGGCCGGGAGATCGCTCTTTCAGGCCGTTTTGTCAACGAACATGAATCCTGGGACTCCTCCTGGTATGGATCGGCCCTTCTTTTTCGAGCATATACCAACGTCGCCGATTGGGACCTGGCCATACAGAGCGGGAAAATCTACGGCGGATATCAACTTGGAGGAGGCGCAGTTGGTGAAATTGGCCTGCTTGAATTTCGTTTTGAGGCGGCTTATTTCACGCCAGAGGGAGAAAGCGCTTCCTTACCTTTTCCTTTCCAGGGACAGCTTCTGGAAGATCATTGGGCCGCTGTCTTAGGGGTGGGGCATCGCTTCGAAAATACTTTAACCTTAGAGTTTGAATACCTCTATAACGGCGCTGGTGATTCTGATAACCTGGAGGCTTCCCTGCTTCGGTTGGCTCAGGGTTCAACCCTGCATATGGGTACGCATCTTACGGGAGCCCTGGTGAGTTATGACATTATCCCCATTTTAAACGTTCAGGCGGTTTGGATTTATTCATTCTCCGATCAATCCAGCTTGCTTCAGCCGGTTTTTACTCTTTCCTTGAGCGATGAGGCCGAGCTCCTTTTCGGCGCGTCCTTCAGTGTGGGCAGCCGTCCTTTTAAAGAAGGATTCATCCCTCGCCTTCAAAGTGAGTTCGGCAGCTATCCGGATATATATTTTATCGAACTGAAATATTATTTTTAGAGCGAATAAATTATAAACGCGCCCGGACGCACGCCTCTGGGAACTGGTAAATATAAATGGGATCGCCATGGCGGCTGGAGGCGGGACGCAGGACCTTTTTAGGCCGCCAACCCGGTAAAGGAAAATTACAGGAAACCACCCTGGCCCCGGACACAAGCTCGGTTTCGAGTTTCTCGGCCACGTTTTTCATGACATCCGGGAAGAGATAACAAAAAATCACGTTAGCCTCGCTAATATCTACCTTTCGGAAGTCCTTCCATCTGATGCGGACACCTTTTATGCCAAAGCTTAAAACACGGGCTTTCAAGTAAGCCAGCGGATTAATTTCCAGTCCCAGCGACCTGACCTGATAGCGCCTGTGCGCGGCTCTCACGACTCGGCCGTCTCCACAACCTATATCAATGAATGAATCATCCGCCTTCATCGGCACCGCGTCCAAAAAGGTCTTGATTCTCAGTGAGGAAGTGGAGACAAAAAGCGCGCCTTTTGTAACGGGAATTGACATGGCTACGGAAAAGACGTACAGCATCTTGACAACAAAGACGCCTCCGGCCAAGGCGATAAATATCAGAACCCAGGTTGACATTGCATCCTCATAATTTCTTTATAAAACAGCTTTTTATGACTTGTCAAAGGCAACTTTTCCTAACACCGGCAACCTTGTAGTGACTTTCGGTTTTTCAACCCGGTTTGGCCGTAATGTCTTAAAAAAAGCCGATAAAACTTGACAAGAAGCCCGGGGGATGAAATAGTTTATACTAATAATTGGCTAAGGATTATCGCCATTTTTATGAACGGCGGCCCCTTTCGCCTGAATTAAAAAAAGAAAAAATATTTATTAAAAACCAGGCCGGAATTTGTAAAAAGGATGTCCGGTAAAGAAAGGATTTTGTTATTGAGTCGTGATGATTTAATAAAACTTACCGGGACAGTGACCCGCACCATGGGCGGCGGGCACATGGAAGTCGAGACCGAGGAAGGCGTCACCTTGAGGGCCATGCTTTCCGGCCGTCTTAAGCGTTTCAAGATTAAAGTACTGGTCGGTGACAGGGTCGAAGTGGCGGTTTCCCCTTACGACACTTCTCACGGACTTATTACTTACAGGCTCAAATAGCGTTTCAAGGATTTACTATCTGTCAGGCTGGAAAAAAATCCGCTCAAATTCAGGACAAAGAAGTTGTCTATCGCAAAGCGCCGCTGAGAATCCCAGCTGTTTAATATGAGTAACGAATTTGTGTTCCTGTGATCACCTCTCACCCGAGGATCCCAGAAAAAACCAAATTAAATGATCACCTCCCAGGGAGGCGCGAGTGAGGCGCCGATGTGCGCTCTGACCGTCCTTTAGACCTCCTTATCCAAAATAATGCGCGCGTCCAGGGCTATACAGCCTTTTTTCTGATGAAATACTCGCAAGGGATTGATATCAAGCTCCTTAACCTCGGGAAACTCACAAAGGAGCTGTGAAAGACGCAGGAGGACATCCACGACCGCTTCAATGTCAGAAGGTTTTGTTCCCCGGGCTCCCTCAAAAATAGCCGACCCTCGCAATTCATGAATCATGTCCAGCGCGTCCCGTCTGGAGATGGGAGCCACGCGCAGGGAAATCTCTCCAAGTATTTCCACAAATATTCCACCCAGACCAATCATAACAACCGGGCCGAACTGTTCATCCTGACGCCCCCCGATAATTAATTCACGCCCGCCGGTGACCATGGATTGAATGAGCATCCCGTCGATATTTTTATCCGGGTAGGCCTGCAAAATTCTTTTGATCATGTCATCATGAGCGTCGGCCACGCCTTTTTCACTGCGCAGATTTAGTTGCACGCCGCCGACGTCTGATTTGTGAGAGATCTGTTCGGAGATGATTTTCATGGCCACGGGGAAGCCCAGTTTCTTCGCGGCTTCAATGGCTTCATCCTTGTCCTTGACCGGGACGCCTTCAGCTATCGGGATTCCGTACAGCTTGAGAACCTCCACCGCTTCATGAAGGAGTGGGTCGCGTTTTTCTGAACGGGCTTTTTCCAGGATTGGCTTGATGTGTTTTTTATCCACCTTAAAAGAGGGAATCTCCTGGGGCTGCTGAACAATCTTCTTTTCCGCGTGATATCTGCGGTTTAACTCAAGCGCGCGGACAGTTTCGACAACCTGGGTAAAAACTGGATAGTTATGACTTCTTTTCAGATAGCTTATTTCCTGATCATCAGTGGAAATATATATGGCCACGGGCTTGTCTTGTTTTTTTGAGAGTTCGATAACTCGTTTGAAGAGATCCCGGGTTGCTTGCGTTTCAATGGGAGAGATTGAGGTATGAAGGAAAATAATCCCGTCAACTTCCTTCTGCGCTAAAGTGGTTTCAATAATTTTAGCATAGATATCCAGGTCAAAGAGGTCCCCGAGGTCCAGGGGGTTGGTCAGCTTGATCACGGAAGCCCTGAAGTGCTTTTCAATTTCATCGAGAAAATCCTTGGGAAACGCCGCTAAATTGAGGCCCGACATTTCGCAGGCGTCGGCGGCGATAACGGCATGACCCCCGGAACGGGCGATGATGGCCAGGTTTTTCCCCAGCATCGGTTGGAGGTGTAAGATTTTAAGGTTGTTGCCCAGGGTGGTGGCGTCGTCAACCCGCACGATTCCCACCTGCCTGAAGGCCGCGTCCACCACGCGATCGTTACTCGAAAGAGAAGCTGTATGGGAAGACGCTATACTCTTACCGTACTGACCGATGTTTGCCTTGAAAGCTAGAACAGGTTTGGGCGATTTGCGAGCCACCTCCATTAGCCTTCTTCCGTCACGGATACCTTCCAGGTAAAGTAAAATATATTTTGTGCCCGGGTCTTCTATGAAATAGGAAAGCAGTTCCTCGATTTCAATGTTCAGCATATTTCCAACCGAAGCAAATTTATTCAATCCCAGGCCCTCATTGGCCATGAGGTTCATGATGGATATGCCCACGCCGCCGCTTTGAGATATCATGGAGATGTCACCCAGCCGGATGGCTCGATTCAAAGGTGTAAACGGACAGCACAGACCATTTTCCATGTTCACCAGACCAATACAGTTTGGTCCCACAAAGCGTAAGTTCCATTTCTTGGCCACCCGGACGATTTCATCTTCGATTTTTTTACCTTCTTCCCCATACTCACGAAAGCCGGCGGATTCCACGATAGCCCACCGAATACCTTTTTGCCCGCATTCTTCAAGAATGTCTGGAACCGTGGCGGCGGGGGTGAGAATAACAGCCAGGTCCACATGGTCGGGAATATCCAGAACCGATTTGTAAATCCGTCTGCCCGCCAGAACTCCTCCCTTGGGACCCACTTCATATATGATCCCCTGGAAGTCAAAGGTAAGGCCGATGTTCGTGTTGGAGCTTGAAACGCCAATTACAGCAACGGTGTTAGGGTAGAAAAGCTCGCGCATTATTTTCTCCTTTAGGAAAAAATGCTTAAAATATCTTTTAGTTAATGATTACCCGGTTATGAATAAAAATTCAACATCATTTTGGGTGATACAGGCCTGACATATGCTGCTGCAGCCCCAGCGAAGCGGCGCTCATGAGTTCGGCTAAAGGACGAAGTTTTGCAGATGCCTCAAATTAACTAAACAAGGAAACCCTTTCCTCCCCATGCTCCCGCACGGGGTATCCAGGATTTATTTTTTCATGAATATAGTGTGGATATTTTAATACATATCAATTTGTTATTTTGACAGCGGGCAACTCAGACCGCCGAAATCCAGTACGGAGGAAAGTGATGGTCTATTTTGAAAAAGGGAACCGCCAGGGAGCTTCGGGATTTCCTTGAAACGGTGCGTGAGATAGGCAAGGCCAACAGGTAAGATTCTCGTTCAAACATTCAGGTTTCCTCAAACAAGATCACTTAGTATCTGAAGGTGCGGAATCGACACTGCCTAGTTTATATGGCGTCTTTCATCGTTATGCGATATAGTACATTGTTAATTCATTTTTCGATCCGATGCCTTGCGGGCTCAGTAAGCGGAGATGAAAAACCAGGAGGCCTCGGATCGAAATTTAGATAGAGTAAAAAAGAGATGCCGAATTATAATTCAAGAAGAAGGTTGAGCCGTCTAAATCAGACTTGATAAAAGGAAGCGGCTGCCGTTGCTTTGAAAATATTCAAGGAGGACTATAGTGAGTGACAATGTGTACATAATAGGCGTGGGGATGATCAAATTTGGAAAAAACTTCGAGAAAAGCATGAAAGCCATGACAGGTGAATCCCTGCAGTTGGCTTTGGACGACTGCGGCCTTACCAAGGATGATATTCAGGCGGCCTGGTTTTCCAATTCTGGCTGGGGCATGTCTGAGTTTCAGCATTCAATCCGGGGTCAGGTGGCCCTTGCGGCCAACGGTCTGGATAAGGTTTCAATAATCAACGTCGAGAATGCTTGCGCCAGCGGCAGCACCGCCTTGCATTCCGCCTGGATGTCCATCAAGGCAGGGGTTTATGACTGCGCACTGGCCATTGGCACCGAAAAGATGTACTTCAAGTCCAGCGGTAAAGGCGAGGGCAAGAAAAATCTGGACGGTTTCATTTCCGGGACAGACGTGGAAGAAACCAGACAGCTGATAAAGCAGATTCAGGAAGAGGCGAAGCAAAAGAGGAAGCAGGAGGAAAAAGAAGCGAAGGAGAAGGGAATTGAGCTCCCGCCCGAAAAATCTCATTCCGTGTTTATGGATTTTTACGCGCGAGGCGCTCGCGACCATATGGCAAAATACGGCACAACTCAGAGGCAGCTGGCTGTTATCGCCGCCAAGGCGCATAACAATTCCACGCTGAATCCTCTAGCCCAGTACACTTTCCCCCAGACCGTGGAACAGGTCATGGCGGACCGGGAAGTGGCCTTTCCCCTGACCAGGGCCATGTGCGCCCCAGTCGGAGACGGTTCAGCCGCGGCCATTGTTTGTTCCGAGAGCTTTTTGAAAAAGCATCCTTCAGCCAGGGCGGTATTGATTCGCGCTTCGGTCATGCAGTCTGGAAATAAGCTCGGGGTAAACGATGCCTCAATCCGGGCCGCCAAACTGGGTTTTGAGATGGCTGGTGTGGGTCCGGAGGACATTCATGTCATGGAAGTTCATGACGCCACCGCTTTTGGGGAACTGCATCAGGTTGAACAGCTTGGATTCTGCCCGGTTGGAGAGGGCGGACCTTTCGCTGAAAGCGGGGCTACGTCTCTGGGCGGTAAAATACCGGTAAACCCCAGCGGCGGGTTGATCTCACGCGGGCACCCCATTGGAGCTTCCGGTTTGGCTCAAACCTATGAGCTTGTCACCCATCTTCGCGGCGAAGCCGGTAAACGGCAGGTTGAGAACGCAAAGATCGCCATGGCGGAAAACGGAGGCGGAACAATCGGCGGCGGAGAAGCGGCCATGGCCATTCATATTTACGAAAAGATCTAGCTTAACGGATCTGACAGGTAATTTTATTTGAAACTCAATGGGGCTTTTTGGCCCCATTGTGAATAGTATGAGACCTCTACAAAATTTCGTCCTTTAGCTGACCTCTTGAGCGCCGCCGGGTTAAATTTTCTTTCTCCGCGATTTCAAAAAAATACTGGTTTTGCAGAGGTCTCAATGGAAAATATTTCAGTTAATCACTTTAAGTTTGAGTCTGATGAAGGATTCGTTCGAGAGACAAGATTTTAAAGAGGTTTCGATTTGGGCCTGACGACCGAAACGGCCGTGATGATTAGCCAGACCGCGCTTCTTTGAGCCAGTCAGACCATCTCGAGTAAATAAAAATTACATATTTTTTCCAGCCCAGAGAACCGCCTGGAGCCGGTTTGGTACCCCAATTTTGCTGAATATTTTATAAAGGTGGCTTTTTACCGTACAGGGACTGATAGAAAGGTTATCAGCGATCTCCTGGTTTGTGGCGCCAACGGTAAGTAAACTGAGGATCTCAACCTCCCTTTTGGAAAGAATATCAGAGACCTTTTTCGAGCGAGGTGCCACAAATAACCTTTTCTGCAAAACGCATTTACTCATCACCTGTCTGGATAGCCACAACTCACCCTTAAAGATAGCGCGTATACCTTTAGGAAGGTGATCCAAAGAATCAGATTCATAGAACAGACCGCGAGCTCCCCGGTCTACCGCTTCTTCTTCTATCCCAAGATTGGGGCTTACGTTAAAGAAAGCTGCTAAGTCCTGAGAAAGCTCCTCATTGCCGTTGGAGTCAAATTCATCCAGAAAATTTTGTTTACCTTTTCCTTGACAATCCCAGAGGATAAGCCTTTTATCAGGCTCCTCCCTGTTGTCTTTGGGCGGGATACAATAACCTGCGTTACCAGCCAGACACTTCGCCTCCATTTTGTTTTCCAAATAGGAGGTCATCAACTCATTCTGGCGTCTGCTAGGACCGACAACGCAGACCGTATTTGATTGCAAATCCGTCAAGCTTTTCAGCCCCTTCTTGGGATTATCTTTCATTACCATTTGAAAAAAATGAAAATTCCAATCCTTCTATCCCATTAAAGTAATTCGGTTCAATAGGAGAAATAAGCTCTGTTAGTTAAAAATTCGTTATCTATTGAATTATATCATTCAGATTGGTAACTTCAAGGGTAAAACGAGAAAAACGCCTCAAGATGTTCCGTCTTAATAATCTTCCTCATGCAGCGGTGTAAGCTGGTAATCCTTATTGAAGCAGATTGCCATGCCTTGCGTGTCACTGCGAATCACCTGGCCCGATACCTTGATTAGGGCTTTTCTCCCCTCAAGCTTTTTCAATTTTTCCAGCGATAGAACCAGGTCAATCCGGACCGAAGTGCCGATAGGAAGAGGCTGTTCAGTGTGGAAAAAGGCGCCCCCCGCACAAATATCTTTAGTTAGAAGGTTAATAGATTCCTCATTGCCTTTGTCGCTTATCGATATTTGACCCGGTAGTTCGAGTGAAAATCTTTCGATTGCTCTTCTTTCATTATCAGGCATCAAGAGGTCTCTTTATTGCGGGTTGATAATTTCAAATCGTTAATCGATACCTCTTCAAATTCACCCATAGATAGATATATTCGCCGCTATTTTATATTTTTCCATACTAATTGTACATACCTCAAATACGAGAATCAATAAGAAGAAAGTATGAATTCTCGATAAGGCGTAATACTTTCTTCCTAATTTAGCCGGAATAACACCCTG
>JAFDLS010000319.1 GCA_019306365.1 Deltaproteobacteria bacterium | reverse complement strand
AAAAGGGGTTAACTCAAAATGAGCTAACCCCTTGAAATTATTGGCGGGGACGACGGGATTTGAACCCGCGATCTCCGGCGTGACAGGCCGGCGTGTTGAACCACTTCACTACGTCCCCGAAAGGTTTATTTACCTGCGTCTTTGGTAGGCGGAACAGGGCTTGAACCTGTGACCCCCGGCTTGTAAGGCCGATGCTCTCCCAACTGAGCTACCCGCCCGCGTGTGTCAGATACTCTATGGATGTTTGTTCGTTGTGTCAAGAAAAAATCGTTCCAGAAACGCTAATGAGCCGTAACTTCCGGTCCCGCGTCGGGCTCCTTGGGTAAAAAGGCCGGCTCGGTTTCAATTTCAGGCTCAACGAGGAGAGATTCCCCTTCCTTGAGAATTATAGCGTGCTCCAAAACCTCATCCATGTGATCTACCAAGATGAGCTTGACCGATTTCAAGACGCGAGGCGGGATATCCTTGATATCCTTCTCATTATCCTTTGGAATGAGAACGGTCTTGATGTTGCTCCGGTTAGCCGCCATGATCTTTTCTTTAAGCCCTCCGATAGGCAGGACACGGCCGCGCAGGGTTATCTCCCCTGTCATGGCCAGGTCGCGGCGGACAGGTTTCTTGATCAGGGCGGAGACAATAGCCGTGGTCATGGTGATACCGGCGGATGGCCCGTCCTTGGGGATGGCACCCTCCGGCACATGCACATGAATGTCCACCTTACGGTAAAACTTGTTGGAAAGACCTAAATGGGCCGCCCGGGTACGAGCGTATGACATGGCCGCCTGGGCTGACTCCTTCATGACGTCGCCCATTTGCCCGGTCAGAGTGAGTTGACCGCGGCCAGGCATAATCACAACCTCGGTCATCAGGATTTCACCACCAACCTCAGTCCAGGCCAGGCCGGTAGCCAGCCCAATCTCATCCCGCTCCTCAGCCATCCCGTAACGGAACTTGGGTACGCCCAGGTACTGCGGGATGTTCTTGGCCGTAATCCTGATCTGCTTCCTACCAGGATCTTTAACCACGGCCCTGGCGGCTTTGCGGCAGATGGACGCGATTTCCCGTTCCAGGCTCCGAACTCCAGCCTCACGGGTGTAAAGGCGGATGATCTGCAGGATGGCCCGATCGGAGAAATGAATATCGCTTTGCTTGAGGCCGTTGTTATCAATCTGTTTTTTAACCAGGAACTGCTTGGCGATATTGAGCTTCTCATCCTCGAGATAACCAGGCAGGCGGATGATCTCCATACGATCCTGCAATGGTTGAGGGATGGAATAAAGGGTATTGGCCGTGGTGATGAACAGCACCTGTGAAAGATCGTAGTCAAGATCGAGGTAATGATCGTTAAAGGCGTGATTTTGTTCCGGGTCCAGCACTTCCAGGAGAGCCGCTGAGGGGTCGCCTCGAAAGTCCATGCTCATCTTATCCACTTCATCCAGGCAAAAGACCGGGTTGTTTGACTTGGCCTTTCTCAAGCTCTGAATGATCTTTCCGGGCAAAGCGCCGATGTAAGTACGCCGATGGCCTCTGATCTCGGCTTCGTCTCGAATACCGCCCAGTGAAAGCCGCACAAAGTTGCGTCCGGTAGCACGGGCGACAGAGGTAGCCAGAGAGGTTTTACCCACTCCCGGAGGACCGACCAGGCAGAGGATGGGCCCTTTTATCTTTTTGACCAGTTTCTGGACGGCCAGGTATTCCAGGATGCGTTCCTTGGGTTTTCTGAGTCCGTAATGATCCTCATCCAGGATGCTTTCAGCTTTCTTGATATCCATGATATCCCTGGTTCTATCGTACCAGGGCAGGGATAAAATCCAGTCGATGTAACTCCGCACCACCGTGGCCTCAGCGGACTGGGGAGACATCATCTTGAGTTTCTTTATCTCCTGCGACACCTTGGCCTTGGCTTCACGCGAAAGTCGTTTTTTTCTAAGAGTCTCCTCCAAAATCTGAATTTCGTTGGCCATGTCATCTTTATCGCCCATCTCTTTCTGGATGGCGCGCATCTGTTCATGGAGGTAGTACTCTTTCTGGGTCTGCTCCATCTGTTTTTTAATCCGGCCCTTGATTCGCTGCTCGATCTCCATGACCTCAACTTCCTGACGCATGAGTTCATAGAGTTTTTCCAGCCGTTTTGACAAATTGACTAACTCCAGAAGTTCCTGCTTTTCGTTTAGCTTGATATTGAGATGGGCGACAATGGTATCGGCCAGTTTGGAAGGATCGGTAATGGAATTAACCGTTTGGAGGACCTCAGCCGGTATCTTCTTGTTGACTTTGGCGTAGGACTCAAAGGTACTCCTGACACTTCGTCCCAGAGCCTCGATCTCAGTCGGGTCGTCTTCAGTTTCTATTACCAGTTCGGTTTCGACGTAAAAGAAATCCTCG
>JAFDLS010000318.1 GCA_019306365.1 Deltaproteobacteria bacterium | reverse complement strand
AAAACCTGACCGGGATGCAAAAATCACCGCTGCCGCAGAATATCATCCTCAGGCGCGCCTTGATATGCTAAGATAAGTGTACCGTATGCGGAGGATGAAAAAAATATGAGCGCCGGTAACATTCATAAATCAGATCCAATACACACCAAGTGCAAAGTTTACTTTGATGATTCCAAAAACATGAGCGCTGTTCCCTCAAACAGCGCGGATTTGATCGTCACCTCACCCCCCTATCCCATGATTGCCATGTGGGACGAAATTTTCAGCCAGCAGAATCCTTCGATCAAAAACGCCCTGGAAAAACAAGACGGACCTTTGGCTTTCGAACTGATGCATCAGGAGCTGGATCGGGTCTGGCAAGAGGGGTATCGGGTTCTGAAGGATGGGAGTCTGGCCTGTGTCAATATCGGCGACGCCGCCAGGACCATAAACGGGGATTTCAGATTATACCCGAATCACGCCAGGATACTGAACGCTCTGGTCAACCTGGGGTTCAGCGTTCTGCCCGCGATTATCTGGAGGAAACAGACAAACGCGCCCAATAAATTCATGGGATCTGGCATGCTGCCAGCCGGGGCGTATGTCACATTGGAACATGAATACATCCTGATTTTGAGAAAGGGTTCAAAAAGGGAGTTTAAAAAAGATAAAGACAAACAAAACCGGCGGAGAAGCTCAATCTTCTGGGAAGAAAGGAATATTTGGTTTTCCGACGTCTGGATGGATTTGCAGGGAACCGTTCAGAAAATGAACAATAAAAAAACCCGCTTGAGGAGCGGGGCGTATCCCTTTGAACTCGCCTACCGGTTAATCAATATGTTTTCCGTGAAGGGCGACCTGGTCCTGGACCCGTTTTTAGGAACCGGGACCACCATGGCCGCGGCCATGGCCTCATGCCGAAACAGTATAGGCTTCGAAATCGACTCGAACTTTAAAGACGCCATCCAGTTGATAACGCATGATATCGTGGAATTTTCAAACCGGTATAACAAGAACAGACTTAAAAAACACATAGACTTCGCAGCAGACAGGGAAAGCGTAAAAGGCAATTTGAAATATAAAAACAAACATTATCAATTTCCGGTTGTAACCCGGCAGGAGACTGAACTTTTCTTCAATGACCTGGAATCAGTCTCCATAACGGGTAACGGTGAATTCAGCGTTGCATATCTGGGATTACCTTCTCAGGCATTATGAAAAACCGGGCAAGTTCTCCAATAAACCCGATATCCGCCTCACAGGCCGCTGTATTATTCGCGTAGCTAATAAAAAGAGAGCGCTATGAAAATCGTTTGTCCTCATTGTAACTATTCCAGGAAAGTGGACCCGACTTCGATACCGCAGGATGCCAGGAGGGTGGTTTGCCCAAGATGCAATCAAAAGTTTGAGTTTCATGCCGCGGACCTGTCTTTTGATCAGCCAGCATCGACTCTTAAGGAGAAAGAACGATTTGCGCCCGGATCGGAAGGGGGGGGCTCAGCCGGGACTTCGGGTTTAGCGAAAACAACCACACAGACCGCTCAAATTGAACCAGCCTGGGACAACATCCCTTGGGAAAGCCATCAAGGCGGATATTTCACCGATTTTTTCGCGACGGCTAAGATGGTCCTCTTTCAGCCTGGAAAATTTTTTACCCGCATGCCTGTCATAGGCGGACTCATGACGCCCCTGATTTTTGCCGTTCTATCAGGCTCCATTGGTTTTTGTTTCTCTATTTTCTGGCCTCTTTTCTGGGGAATTGTCAGGGGCAAACCCTGGATGGGAGAAGCCGTGTTTTCCTTTTTTAGGTTTTTTATAGACTCCTTCGCTCCGTTTTCGGCTTTCTGGATCGTGGGGCTGGCCCTTGTGTATGTCCTGTTTCTTGTTTTGCTCACGGTCACTATTTTCATCTTTTCCGTTATCAGCCATTTTCTGCTGTTTCTTGTCCGGGGAAGTAAAAACGGATATGAAGCCACCTTTCGGGTTATGTCATATTCCGGGGCCGCGTCGCTTTTCTATGTCATTCCATTTATAGGGGGAGTGGTGGCCGGTCTCTGGAACATCGTCCTGTTTGTTTTGGGGCTGAGTCGCGCCCATGACATTGGCGTTCTCAGAGTAGTGTTCGCCATTATATTCCTGCCTATTATCCTCCTGATTATCTTCACGTTAGTCATTATCGGCTCGCTGGGAATAATTCCCGCCTTGTTACTAAACTATTAAGAACTTTAAGTAACTTTAAAAATGCGTTCTATTCTGGATTCTCGCTCTAGTAGAAACCGAAACGTAAACATTGAGCATTCTTCCCCTGAAACTTTGCGAATCGAGACTTCTGCAAACCAAGTAATTTTGTTGAAATCGCGGAAGGTGAAAAATTAACCCGCAGGAATATTACTAATATTTCGAGGA
>JAFDLS010000317.1 GCA_019306365.1 Deltaproteobacteria bacterium | reverse complement strand
GTCATTCCCGCGAAAGCGGAAATCCAGATTATAAGATTACGTTCCCTAAGCTAGAACTTGGGAACGAGTTGAAAAACCATCCTTAATTCCGAATTTTTCAGTTGTTATTTTTTTGGGGTTTACTTTTTTAATTAAAAAGGGACAATTGGAGACAAATTAAAAAGTGTAATTAATCCTAAAATAGGTATGGTTTCCCCAGATTTTAATTATTCATAGCTAGAGGCTATTAACCAGGAGGGTTTCCGATGAATGATCCTCGAGGTTCGCTTTGGCGGAAGTGGGATCTACATTTACACACGCCCGCATCCCCTGATTATAAGGATAAATCAATATCAAACGAAGAGATTATTAGAACTCTGCTGGAAAACCAGATTTCAGCGGTGGCTATAACAGACCATCACGCTATGGATGTGAAGCGGATTGAGGAACTGAGCAATATCGCAGATGGCAGGCTTACCGTATTTCCGGGGATAGAGGTTAGCGGGTAGCCCCGACAACTTGTTGTCGGGGTTGCGAAGCAACAGGAGGGTATACCCAACAGTTTTGTAGATTGGATAGAGTGAAGCGAAACCCAATAATTGGCTGAATTGAGGCAGAGCCTCAAGGCATTGCACCGTTCCAGGGCAAAGCCCTGGAACGAGGGACCTTGCTTAAGGAATGCCCGCCCTTCTTCCTGGTTTCCCGCTTGCGCGGGAATGACGATTTAGTGTTATGGCCATTCCATGGAAGAAGTGTCAAGCTGACCGGAAGTTACACAGCCGCGCTTATCAAGCCATTTTTTATTACACTATTTTATCAATAGCGCTGACTTCGGAGGGCGGTTTGGGCGGGTTAGTCAGGGACATCAGGATGCCGGCAAAGGCGAGCATTATCGCGAACAGGGTAAAGGCGGGGATATAGCTGCCTGTGGTGTCATATGTCCAGCCAGCGTAGATTGGCGCCAGCACCGCGAACGGCGTCAGTATGATGGCCGAAGTGCCTCCAATAGAGCCAACGCTTTTTCGGCCGAAATACCTGGCCCGTATCACGCCGTAAAGGGTGAGGCTTGAGCCCATGCCGAGGTAATAAAAGAAAAAGAAGACATAGGCCATGGCGACGGTCTGCTTTAGTAAAAAAACCGTAATTCCGATGGCTTGCAGTAAATAGGTTGCTCCTAATAAAAAACGCAGCTGGGTAATTTTAACCCGGTCGGCCAATATTCCAAACACCAGCCTCATGGGAATGCTTATGGCGCTCATTATTCCCATCATAACCGCGGCCCGCAACGGGTCAATCCCTATGTCCGTCAGAAACGGGATACAATGGATGATAATGACCGGCACGATCATGCCATACACGCTGTTTGATATGATGAGCAGCCAATAGGTGGGTGTGCGCATGGCCTGCCTCAGGGTAAACTCAAGCTCTTGAACCTCGGCCGCGTATTCCACCCCTTTTTCTATCAGATGGCCCGCGTCCGCGTTCTCCTCATTAACCGAAACACCGTCAGGGAGCAGTCCATAGTATTCCGGCCGTTCCTTTTTTATAAAAAACCAGCTAAGGGGCAAGCCGACCAGCCACATGACCAACCCCCCGATAAGGCAGGCCATCCGCCAACCTATGTTGGTTACGAGAAAGGCAACCAGGGGAAGCACGACCATGGTGGCCAGACCGGTAAAGGTCCACCTGATGCTTAAAGCCAAACCCCTTTTCCTCACGAACCAGTTTGATATTGCCTTATCCATCGAAAGGGTCAGGGCGATATTGACGCCGGATCCGGTTATGACGCCCCAAACGATATAATAAGACCAGACCGAACGGATGAAGGTCATCATGACCAGGCCCAGTCCAATGAGAAAAACACCTGAAATAATTATCCATCTCGGCCCAAACTTGTCTGTAAGCCAGCCGGTTATTAAGGACTCAAAACCCCCCTGAAACCTTCCGATGCTGGCCGCGACGGATGTCGCGGCCCTGCTCATGCCCAACTCCAGCGCTATGGGTTTGAACAGGGCGGACATGCCGATATAGTAGTATCCAAAACCCCAGAGGCATAAAAAGCTTCCGGCCATGACGGTCCACCAGCCAAAGAAGATTTTGGGCGGGTTTTTCTTACTCATAAAAATGGACCTCTTCCTGAAGGGGAAAATTTAATTTCGTTGTTATTAATCTTGTGGATTTAAGGGAAATGGCAAATTTTAGTCTTCCGAGGATACCAGAAAACTTGACTTATTGCAGATTTTTTTTAATATCTGGGTCGCAAGCCTCCCGGTTGTTCGTTACCCCAAGCATAATCCCGGTCAAAACGGTCCAGGGTTGCTTTTTTCTTTTTCAGGCGGTCTGAACAGGCAGCAGTTAAATCAGCTTGACAGAAGCCCGCCATCAGCTATAAGGCTTTTTCCCGTGTCAAAACCTATGTCTGCG
>JAFDLS010000067.1 GCA_019306365.1 Deltaproteobacteria bacterium | reverse complement strand
ATATTTTTCCATACTAATTGTACATACCTCAAATACGAGAATCAATAAGAAGAAAGTATGAATTCTCGATAAGGCGTAATACTTTCTTCCTAATTTAGCCGGAATAACACCCTGATTTAAATTATTTTAATCTTTTCGGCGACCAGTCGCGGTGAATTCAGATTCAAATCCCCCAAATTCCTACTGCTTGGAGAAATGATTTTCCATGTCAATGGAAAAGAGGCCGCGATGTTAGCGGCCTTTGTGTTGATTTGGTTCAGTGGATTTAATTGTCAATGTTCACGCAGCGCGGTGGGGATGTGTTCAATGATATCCAAAACCTGCGTGGACGGATTGGGATTGGAAAGATGTCCGGCCATACGATTAACCTTGGCTGCGGTTACGGCGGACGCTTCCGGATCATTTTGCGCGTTGATAAGGGCTGAGAGTATGCCTGTCAGCGTATCGCCTGTTCCACCGATTGCTTCCATGGCCTCGTTCGTGGGATGATTGATGGTAGCTATGACGTCCTGATCATTGGCCAGATGATCCTCCTGCCCTTTAACCAGAAGGTACCTGGCCGCGTTATCGTGCTCGTAAGCTCTGGCGATCATTTCAGCTGCGCAATTTTCCTCATGCAGGATAAAACCGCGCGTGTAAAACGGATGCGGCGCCTCCTCATCCGCCAAAAAGGCCAGCTCGCCTAAGTCCGGGGTGAAGAAATCATAAAAACCGGCTTGACCGCTCATCTTGGCGGCGTACATATATCCGGCGTCAGCGATCAGCACAGGCCGCTGTTTCATCTCCTCCAAGGCGAAAAGAACCCGGTTGTGCCAGTCCACATCAGGCAGGAGATAATGAAAAGTAATCGCTTGAAAGCTGGTCAAGGCCAGGTTTTCGGATAAATACTCGTACAGTTTTCGGCTGCCCGTTCCCAGACCGATATCTCCGGCCAGATAAGCGAATATCGGCGGACCGCCTATCGCAAGGGAGGTTTTTATCGCGGCGGCCAGCAAGGCCGGGGTGCCTCTGTTGATGGTCAGCCTTTGGCCGCAGATCACAATTTCGCCGTCATCCAATTCCACCTGGCCGGACACAAACGGAAAATTCGCGTCAGGCACGGTACCAACTACGGCAAGCATTGGCGTCTCATTTTTTGAAAAGCCAGCTCCAGGGCGTATCCACAGAGGGTGTGGCCGATGTGACGGGGGCTTGGTGATTCAACCAGGGTTTTGCCTACCATTTCGTATGCCAGGTAGGGAACATCAGGGCAACCTCCGCCGGAGATATTAACAATGGTCCGGCTGGCCTTGTGAACGGTGATCTTCATGTTGGCTGCCCGAACCATAATATAATCCCCAAAATCCTTGGTCTGAAAAAGGTCCACGGGTTTAAGCAAGGGACTATTGACCGGAACCACCGTTCGAGGGGCAATGCCGTTGACTTCAAGCAGACGGACTATATTGAGACCTTCGATGAGCGGGAACTCTATCACCAGGTCGCAGCCGCTTCGGATTTCAGGCGGCGGACCCATAACCTGAATCTTACAACCCTGGTTTTTCAGCAGATTTTCCGCCTGGATCACCTCACTGGTATTTTCAAATACCAGAATGCCGTGTTCTATGGTCTTAGGGAAAACGCTCTCCTTGTTTTTACGTTTAAAAAGATCGAGCAGGGCCATTCTAATCCTTTGTTATCTTGATCCGGCAGCCTTCACCTTCAGGATCAACGTCAGTTACCTGCCAGCCTTTGCTTTCAGCGGCACGGCTGACATTTTCCTTTGATGTGTCCGTATCTACCAGGATTTCGATTTTACCCCGGCTGATTTTTTTCATTTGGTCCATGACCATAAGGACCGGTTGGGGGCAGCTAAGGCCCCGCGCATCCACTTTGGAACTCATTTCTTCACCCTCCTAAATCTTTTTTTTCATGCTGAAACCGATAAACAGGCAGACCGCGAGGCCCACGATCACAGCGGCGATACCGTGCGGCCCCACACCTTTGGGACTGCTGGCTAAACCGAAGTTGTGCGCGAATCCGGCTCCAACAATCATGCCCAGGACAAAAATCGCCGCGTCACCGTCACCCTCACCGGCCAGGAAAAGCTGTCGCCCGGGACAACCGCCTGCCAAAGCAAAGGCCAATCCCGCCAGAACCATCCCGGCAAAGTTCCAAATGTGCATGTTGTGAGCCACGGGCTGGTTGGTGAAACCGGCATGAAACTGGCCAAGCATCAGGTTGGTCAGAAAGGCCAGAACTACCAGGGCGATCACGCCTGAAAGCAGGTGCATCTGGCGGAAGAGGATCAGATCCCTGAAAGCGCCCATGGTGCAAAACCGGCTTCGTTGAGCGAGAAAACCAACAATTAAACCAACAGCCAGGGAGATGATCAAAGGCGCGTGCATGGAACCAGGACCTTTAAGGCTGTAAAATAGAACGCCGTTTTTCGCTTCCCCCTGGATCTGGGGATATATGAGCATCAGGGCGAGGAACCCCAGCATGATCAGCGGTAAAAGCCAGCCGACTGAACTGTATGTTTTTTCACTTCTGCCCAGGTTGTATCCTTTTTTTAGGAAGAGGGTGCCTACCCATATCCCGCTGATCAATCCTAACAAGCCCAGAATCGCGTTACCGTCACCTCCCGCCAGCCGGAGCATAGCTCTCCAGGGGCATCCCAGAAACACCAGTGCGCCGATCATGGCGAAAGCGCCCAGCACGAATCTCACGATAGGGGCACTGCCCACCCGTGGCCGAAATTCCTTGAAGAGGTATGCCGCGACTAAGCCTCCAAGGACAAAACCAATGATTTCCGGCCTCATGTATTGCACCACCGCTGCCCGGTGCAGTCCGAGCGCGCCGGAAATATCCCTCTCGAAACAGGCCACGCAAATACCCATGTTGCCGGGATTGCCAAATTTTTGCAAAATCGGAGCCAGGATGCCAATCGCTGCTCCAACAACGATAATTCCCCACCTCTGCGCAAAAAAGTTTTTCATCTCCCAGACCTCCTTAGATACTGCACCGATTCAGTTTCAATGCTTTGATTGCGCTTGATAACCAAAACTTTTTTATAGAGGGCTTGATATCATAGCAAATAACGATATGTCAAATAGATAATATCTATATATGAGGGCTTAATCTGTTCAGCTAATCTATAGCATTTGCGAGATGCTAACTTGTTAACTTCTTATATAACGGGATCTCTAACTAACGCTTCCCGGCGGGCGAGTGGAGCGGGGTGTCGAGTGCAGTGTGGGCTGCTTCCATTACCACCTCGGACAGGCTGGGATGGACGTGAATCGTTTCAGCCAGGTCCTTTACAGTCGCTCCCAGCTTCATGGCCAGGGCTGCTTCCGCAATAAGGTCCGTGGCGTGAGGGCCAATGATATGCGTGCCCAGGATTTTACCGGTCTTGACTTCGGAAATAATCTTAACCTGACCGGCGATTTCACCCATGGCTTGCGGTTTGCCAAGCCCCCGAAAAAGAAAGTTGTCCGATCGAAAATCCAGGCCGCGCTCTTTTGTCTGGGCTTCAGTCAGGCCGACGCTGGCGATTTCAGGAAAGGTAAAAATACCGCCTGGGACAACATCGTAACTCATTTCCCTCTGTCCGCCCATGCAGTTTTCCACGGCCACCTCGGCTTCGGACGAGGCCGCGTGAGCGAGCATGATTTTTTCCGGACCCAGGATATCTCCCACGGCGTAAACCCCGGGGATATTGGTTTCCATCCGTTCATTGGCGACGACCCAGCCTTTGGGATGAATTTCAAGACCGATTTTGTTGAGGCCCATATTCCTGGTGTTCAGTTCCCGGCCGATCGAAACCAGGATCTTGTCCGCTACAATCGATAATTCCTTCCTGTCTTTTTCTCGTACTTCTTTGAGAAAAGGGGAAGGTCCCAGGGTGACGCTGACCTTGTTCCCCGGCGCATCCTCGGTGCCGGTCACGGTCTTGTTTAAATACAGCTTGATTTTTTTCTTCTTCATCTCCCGCGCAAGGACTTTGCTGCAGGCCTCGTCAACCGATGGCAGTCCCACCACCCTGTCAAGGGCTTCAACTATCGTAACCCTGGTTCCAAGGGCGTTGAATATGAATCCGAATTCAGCCCCAACAACACCTCCACCTACAATAATCATCTCTTCAGGTATCTCTTCAAGAAGCAGCGCGTCATTCGAAGAAATAATTTTCTGTCCGTCAACGGGAAAAACCGGTAAGCTCAAAGGGCTGGAACCGGAAGCCAGGATGAGCCTGTCACATGTCACCTCGCAGGTGCTCCCGTCTTTCTCCTCCACCCGGACAAGGCCCGGATCGATCACATAACCGGTTCCTTTGATAAATTGAATCTTGTAGCTGTCAATAATCTTCTTGATCCCTGTCACCATGGTTTCGACGATCTTTTGCTTGCGTCTCATAATGGCCTTGATATCCGGCCGTATTTCCCCTTTCAACTCGATGCCGAATTCAGAAAGGCGCTGAGCCTTATCCAGAACTTCAGCGGTGGCTCTAAGCGCTTTGGTCGGGATACAGCCCCAGTTCAGGCAGGTGCCCCCAAGGCGGTCATTTTCAATCAGGGTGACGTCCGCCCCCAGCTGCGCCGCCCGGATAGCTCCGATGTATCCTCCGGGGCCGGACCCGATAATTGTGATTTTTGTAGTCATCGGATTCAGATATTGTCAGTCAAATTGTTAAGGTTCCGTGAAGTAACATTGATTTTAAATGCCATAATAACGCCCGGAATGATAAGAAGCAATAAGGCAATTATATTTGCATTTATATCAGCGGTCTGAAATTTTTCAATTGCAGCCGTTTTTATGAAAATCGCCGTAGAATATCCCGCCATTTATGGCGGGGAGTTTCACTTAAATGAATAATTTATCTTGCCTAGGCCGTTTTGACAGCCTCTTTGCCTCGCGGAGTTTCAGTGGGACGGGCGAAGACAATCACAATCGCGCCAACAATCTGGAGCACCGCTATCAGGGCAAATATAATGTTATAAGTTCCGGTGACATCAAAAACGTGACCGGCCAAAAGAGGACCAATGATCCCGGCGATCATAAACATCGGCGCCATGAATCCCCCGATTTTCGCGAAGGCGGCTCTGCCGAAATATTCAACGCGAATGGCCGGGTCTAGAGGAATACCTCCGCCAAACCCGATCCCATAAAGCACGATAAAAATATAGACCAGGAACATGTTCTGTATTGCTATCAAAATAAAGATGGCGACCGCCTGTATGAGATAGGTGGTAATGAAGAGGTAGCGTTTGTCAAAAAAATCACCCAGCCATCCAAACGAAAGTCTTCCCACGATGCTTATCAGGACCATCAAACCCAAGGAGAAGGCGGCTTTTTCCGGTGAAAATCCCATGTCGGTCAACGCCGGGACGAGGTGCACGTTGATAACGGAGTGAGCCAAGCCTGAAAGGACGAAGGAGATCGTGAGAATCCAGTATGATTTTGATAAAAGAGCTTCCTTTAGTGTCCAGTCCCTTCCGGGCGGTTCCCCGGGCATACTTTCACCCGGGACCTGATTATCCTCGAGTTTTTGTTCCTCTTCCGGTGGATCTCCGTCCGGCCTCAGTCCCATGTCTTCCGGCCTATGTTTTATCACCAATGAGAGCGGAAGTACCACCACCCAGATAACGATTCCCACTATAACGAAGGAGAGACGCCAGCCTAGGTATTTGATTAGGAAAGCGGCTGCCGGAGCGCAGACAAAACCGCCTACTCCAGCCCCAATAGCGAGCACCGAAAGGGCGCGCGAGGACTTGCGCACGAACCAGTTTGAAATCGCGGTCATGGTCGGCAGGTATAGCATCGCGCTCATTCCAAGTGAGATCAGAAGTCCGTTGACCAGATAGAATCCAAACAGGGATTTGATAAAGTACATCAAGATGAAGCTCAGTCCCAGCACAAGGGCCCCGAAAATAATTATGATCCGCGGTCCGTATTTGTCCGTGGCCCAGCCAAGCACCGGTGAAAATATCCCGCCCTGGATGCTCCTCAAGGAGTAAGCCCCGGCGGTCATGGCGCGTGTCCAGCCGAATTCATTCATCATGGGTTTAAAAAAGACACCAAAGGAATACAGCCCCAGCCCGTAACCCAGCATGCAGATTATGCTAGACGCCAGAACGATCCACCACCCGTAGAAAACCCCGTTAAACATTTTTGAAACATTTTTAGTTATCATTTTTAAAATTCCACTTCCCTCGCAATCGGGCAGTATAATCCTAACTGTTGGCGATTACCATTAATTTGGTTTTTATTTTTTGCGGGGACAGCGGCTTCTTCCCTCTAAATAAAGCGTTAAGCCGTGTTTCTCTTCTTTCAGCGCTAAAGTGGCGAGCCTGCCGTACTTGATTTTTATTGGTAATAGGTTTTTGGGCTGACGGCGGTGCGTCTTAAGTTTCCTTAGTGGGTTACATGACCTGATAGGGATCCACATCGAGAGAAAGGGAAACCCCCTTGCCTTTGAGCAACGAACGGGTTTGATCGAGCCACGATTCTAAAAAGACGCGAAGCGGTTTAACCCGCTGGCTCTGGATCAGAATTTGAAAACGGAACTTCCCTTTGACTCTGCTTACAGGCGCTGGAGCCGGCCCGACGATTTTGAGCCAGGCGGCGGATTGAAGCTTGAGGAGTTTGCGGGCCAGGTGAGCCGCTTCTTCGGCCAGGTTTCGGGTTACGGCTTCCGAGTTTCCTTGAAAGCGCGCCAGGGCAAGCCGGGCATAGGGCGGGTAACGGAGTATCTCGCGCTGAACCAGCTCTTCTTGGTAAAACCCTTCATAATCATGTTTCTGGGCCCTCAAAAGGCTGTAATGCTCCGGGCTTAAAGTTTGAATGATGACTCGCCCCGGACTTTCCCCTCGTCCGGTCCGGCCGGCAACCTGAGCCAGAAGCTGGAAGGTGCGTTCCCCGGCTCGAAAGTCAGGAAGGTGCAGCCCCAGGTCCGCCTCGATAACCCCGACCAGGGTGATGTTGGGGAAGTCATGTCCCTTGGTAATCATCTGAGTGCCGATCAGTATATCGAGCTCGCCTTGCCGGAGCTTTTGAAGTATTTTCGGCAGACTGCCTTTGATGCGCGCCGTATCCGCGTCCAGACGTCCGACCCTGGCGGTTGGAAACCGCTTTTTAATTTCGTCTTCCAGCCGTTCAGTGCCAACCCCGATGAACCGGAAGGCCTTTGAGCCGCAGGCGGGGCATTTTTGGGGTTGTGGAATCGCGAAACCGCAGTAATGACATACAAGCTCATTATTACTGCCCGGACCATTCGAGCCCTGGTGCAGAGTCAGGGAGACGCTGCAGTTAACGCATTTGATGACATGACCGCAGGACAGGCACATGGGGAGGGGGGCCAATCCTCGGCGGTTCAGAAAAAGCAAGGCCTGTTCTCCACGGTTCAAGACCTCGTCCAGCGCCCGCTTCAACTCCGGTGTCAGAGCTCCACGCGCCCGCCTGGAACCAGTACGAAGATCCATCACCTCCACGTCCGGCAGACGGTCTTGACCGATGCGGTTTTTCAGAGTCAGGAGGTTGTAGCGGCCTGTTTGAGCGTGATTGTAACTCTCAAGGGAAGGGGTGGCTGACCCCAGGATTACCACTCCGCCGGTTTGACTGGCCCGAACCATGGCAAGGTCTCGCGCCTGATATCTGAGTTTATCTTCCTGTTTGTAAGCTCCGTCATGTTCCTCGTCGACCACGATTAACCCCAGGTTTTCAAGGGGGGAGAAGATGGCTGACCTGGCGCCCAGGACCAGGCGCACCTGTTTTCGGCATATTTTAAGCCACTGGTCGTAACGCTCTCCTTCAGACAGCCCGGAATGTATCACTCCCACATCTTCATTGAACCGGGCCTTAAGAAGACCTTCCATGGCCGGAGTCAGGGAAATTTCCGGTACGATGAACAGGGCGGTTCGCCCCTGCTTGAAGGTTTCAGCCACGGCTTTGAGGTAAACCTCAGTCTTGCCCGATCCGGTAACACCATGAAGGAGAAAGGGTTTGTACTGGCGGTTTTTAATGGCCTTTGTCAAAGCTTTGATAGCCTTGGCCTGTTCAGCGGTTGGTTCGTGGGCTATAGGATCGAAGTAGAGGGCTCGTCCCAGTGAATCTCTGTATAATTCTTTCACCCGGATATCGAGCCTGCCTTTTGTTTGGAGTCGCCTGGCTATCTGGTTTATTGAGGGAAAGCGGGTTCTGAGGTCAGCTATCGGGAGAGGTCCCAGGTCAAAAAGGAGCTCAAGCAGCTCCTTTTCCCTGGAGCCAAGGCGAACAGCCGGATCGTCAGGTTTATCCGGAATCGGAAAGAGCCAGCGTTCCGTTCGAGGCCGGACCCGGTCTTTTTGAAGACGGGTTTCAAATTCGACCCACCCCCTGGCTTCCAGGCGGCGAATCACCTTCAAAGGTTCTCTTTTATCCTTTGCCAACCGGGACAGGGCCAGCCCTTTACTTTTGACCAGGGTTTCGAGAATCCGGGTTTCTTCGGGTGAGGCGTCTCTATGAGTTAAAGCCTGATGACCGGCCGGGGTGATCACGGCCATGCGCCAGCTCATCACCTTTAATCCGGCAGGCAGGGCTTCAGCGATGACCTGGCCTAACGGGTAATGGTAGTAATCGGCCGTAAAGCGAAACAGGGGGATAAGGTCAGGACCGAAAAGGGGTTCATCATCGAGACGTTCCAGGATTTCTTTGAGCTTGAAACCGGTTTCATGGAGATGGTCGGGTGGAAGGAAGTTCAGTACATACCCGGTTACCTGGCGCGAACCAAAAGGAACCAGAACCCGGCTGCCTGGCTCGAGGAAAGGAGTCAGTTCATCCGGGATCACGTAATGAAACGTTCCCGGCGCGGGCAGCGCCACGGCCACTTCGGCCAGAGAGCAAGAGGAAGGGCTCACTCCAATTTCTTCCGCAATCTTTCCATCATTTTACGGATCCTGATTACATCCGGATCCTTGGCCAGGGTTTCTTCCGGATTGAATTCCGGGGTTTCAGCCTGGTTGCTCCCCTCCTGTTCGGAGAGATCAGCCTCGGTAGTCAGGTTTATGCTCAGAGTGTTCAGTTTTATGGTTAAAGGCGGGCCGTTGTTTAACCGGGAAACCAGAACATCCGGCCAGTCCACCCTTTGTTCATGAAGCCGGTAATCAGAAAGTTCAATATCATACCCGGGGGTATTTCGGCCTGGTGGCAGAATGAGTCGCGTCAGGCGCAGCGATTCGCGTTCAAACCATGCTTGAGGCTGCGACAGATCGCCGGCTCGCGCTCCAAGGATGTACACGATCATGCCATGATGCCGGCCCAGGGTTATCTTTTGCAGATTGAAGTTAAAAGCGGAAAGAAGTTCACGAAGTCTGGTCGCCTCAGAATCGATCAGGAGCCGAAAAAGCAGAAAGGGTTGAGGCCAGGGAGTTTCTTGAGCCTGTTCACCAAAAAGGGCCAGTGTTTTTACACCCACCGCCAAAAAAACTTCTTCTCGGTCAGGCCAGGCGATATTAACCCGGATTCTGTCTGGCGCGCGGAAGGATACCTTTTCGCAGGCTGTATTCAGGCTGAATGGTTCTATCGAGTCTAAGCTTTCATTTCGGTCATGAACCGTCAAGGAATCCTCCTCCTTCCCTTGGGCCGCAGGAAAATCATACACCGCCTCCAAAGAAGTGAGATGGACCCTTTTGGCCGAAAGGTCAGTCAAAAGTTCATCCACGGTGGGAATATAAGGCCAGGCTTGGGCAGGCCAGATCAGTAGCAGCAGTATTATTAAAAGACGTTTCATCAATGTTATTTCACATAAATAGCAACAGCGTTGACTTACCTGGGCAACCGAGAGGTGGGCCGCTCACACGTTCAAACTTTTTTCGAAGCTGTCAGCGGGCCGTATTTTACCTTTTCAACCTCAATGACGTCAATGATCGACCGAATGATTTCCGGGTCTTTTTCCTGCACTCGCTCCCAGGAAGGCAGTTCATTATCAAAGGATATTTCCTTCATCATCCGGTCTCGGACCTCGGCCACGGTCTTAATCAAACCCTGTTCATTATAGGCCTGGAACTCATCGTTGCTGGAGATAAATCGTACCACGCTTTCGGCTATATGCTGAGGTGATTCCAGGATGGAACCCGCGTGAAGCACAGCCTTGGCGAAAACCTCATGCACAGTTTCTTCTTCAATGTCGCGGTTGTATTCCAGTCCATTAAAACGGGCGTTGTCCGAATATTTCTTGATCTGGTCTTCGGCCACGGAACTGTAAGTGACAGTTAAATCACGGAAAAAATGATCCGAAACCTCAAGGCCTTCTTCAATGATAAGAGCCTGGAAAAGCGTGGTCACGATATCGACCGCCATTTTATGAAGACCGCCGCTCGGGTCGGTCTTTGAAACCTTCTGATGTTTATGCTCAAAGGGTTCATGGGTGAACTCGACCTGGGCAACCTGGCTGGCCTTCCGCCAGGCCTCGATCAGGGTAAAAATCTCAATTCCCCAGTGCGAGGCATAGCGAAAGCGCTTAAGCAGATCCATTTTTATGACAACCTCGCCTGAAAGCTGGTAATTGAAAGAAAGGAGAAAGTCAATGAGTCTGATCATTTTTTCTTCATGACTTTCTGTGAATTTACGTTTTAGGGCCAGGAGAAGGGGGTCGAGCAGAAGCCTCTTGACCCTCCCATACATGCGTTTACCATCCCACCGCGCGTAAAACGCCTTTGAAAACTCGTAATTGAGCACAATAACCGGGTAGAAGAGTCGGTCAAGCTGCACCTTCTTGAAACTCTTGATATCCGCATCCAGAAGCGCGACCGAGGTGGCTCCCAGGGCCAAAGCCACTCCAAAAGACATAAAGAGATTCCGGCCTTTACCCGGGGTTGAGAGATCCAGCCCTGCCCTTTCCAACCGGCCGTACAGAGTAGAAAACCCCGGACCGTTATTCCATTGAATGAAAAAATTGCGCAGTCCATTGGCGGTCAGTATCCCCCTGAGCAGTTCGATGTCTTCACGGTGGGCATTATCAACTCCAATGATTATGGTTGCCAGGTAGCGCGCCCGTCTCAGTTCGTGAATAATATTCTCGAATACCGGCCTGGTTTCCGGGTTTGTGAATTCACTGGCCAGGGCGGGGATTATCAAGACCGGTTTTTTCCACCTGGAATAGCTCATCAGCTGTTGTCGAAGCTCTGTTCTGGGGGAAAGCTGGTAAAAGGTCGTCAGATTAATTTGTTGTTGCGCGAAGTTGGCCATATCCCCTGATCCTTGCATAATAACATAATCACCATAAAAGACTTAAATTAAGGTTGATCTCTTTCTTTATCGAATTAGAAGCCATCTCAAAAAAGTTTTATTACCCTAACTCATGTACACCGCTTCGCTGACACTGCAGCGGTATATGTCGTACGAAAATTTAAGTCCTCGAAATATCTAACATATTCCTGCGGGTTAAATTTTCTTTCTCCGCGATTTAGACCAAAACGCTAATTTTGAGATAGCTTCTAGTTAAAGCCGGTTGTTTTGGTGATTGTCAAACAGTTTCTCGTAAGTACACAAACTCCATAGATAGATAAACCCTGTCTTCAATCAGTACGGACTTTTGACAATCACTCTAATCGTCTGACAAAATAAATACCAGGTAAGTATTTATTATAGCCCAAAAAGTACTCAACCGTTAGATATGTGAGAAGACATGACTCAAGTTGTTGCCCTTTGACACTAATTTCATATCAATTATAACGCCCGCAGTCAACAAGGAGCTATCGCAAACATGCTCGTATATGGTGACGCGTTTGAATTTTCCATAGCGATCCGAGGTGATTTTGTTAGCGAAAGCGTCCTTAAACCCTGGAAAATCAAAAATCTATAGTCCCTCCCTTGTTTTAAGCTCCTCCCTCTGATATATTTTTTCTTCGTGATCATGGATCACAAAGAAATTAACTTAACGAGATGAGAGAGGTTTTTCCTGTGAAGGCAAAGACTGAAAAAACATGTTTGGATACGCAGTGTCAGGAGGTATGGCAGGAGTTCCCGGAAGATTTTTCCAAGTACACCGCCAAATTCGTTTACTGCCCCATCTGTGCGGAAGAACTGCATGTGCAATGTTCCAACTGCAAAGAGGCGCTGGCAAATACGGAATTTAAATTCTGTCCCTGGTGCGGGACCGAGTTTGAAGAATAGTTAACACTTCAGACAAGCATGCAAAATAATTAAGACTTCAAATAAGCTTGAAGTTTATAATTAGAGAAGTCGTCAAAATAATTTTACTTTCTGGGTTCCTTTTTTCTACGTAATTGCGGCAGGATGTGTGAATATTGCCGCGAAAATGCGGGTTCAGGCGCTATCAAGAGGGACTCAAAGTAATTCGACCATTACCATAAATACTTCAAGCAGATCATTTGAGCGACTATTTTTATCACCTGTTATGATCACCCTGCCTGAGATTCCAGTTGAGATCAGTCCGAGCAGGCTGGCCGATCTGGTAGGCCTTGCCGAAGAAGAGGTGAAGTCTTTTCTCAATGAGGCGCATGGGCTGCTGAAACCGGCAGGGGCTTTTGACGAGGTTGATCCCGTGGAGGCCCTAGGTTCGGTTGCGGGTAAGGACGCCCGGGAATGGGGTCCCAGGGTGATTATCGGACTGTGCGCCCTGGGGGAAGCGGTGGCTCACCGGATTTTAGAGACAAAACCTCTTTCCGCGCTCTGGCCGGGGTTGAGCAGGCTGGCCCTGAGAGACGCGCTGGACTACCTTGAATATAGGGTGCGGCTTTTCCTCAGACCCGCTGGCCTGGAACCGTGTGATCTTCTGGTTCCTGGCTGCCAGGATTTACCTCTGACCGCCAATCAAGCCATTTTGAGGCACTTCAGCCCGGAACTATCATCAGGATTGACCGTTTCCCCCGAGGATGAGATTGACAGCCTGGTGGGTTTTGCTTTTCTTTATACCACCGCGGCTCGTTCAGAAAAAGCCGAAAGCCGCTGCGCGAATTGCAGCCGCTCGGATTGTCCGGTCCGGAATTAAAATTTTCTCCAAGTTCAAAACCAGCGTTGACAAAAAAGTTGTCAATTCCAGGCGGGATTGGTATGTTGATAACTCAGAGCGGCTGCCGAAGAAAATGAATGACATCTTCTATAAGGCATTATATTTATTTTAATTCCGCCTCAAGCGAAAAATATTTCCGGCAGCCGCCTTAACTCAAGCGATCGGTGAATTTTATTGGAATATCTTCCGGTCAATCTCAATGTTAAAAATAAGCCCTGTCTGGTTGTGGGCGGTGGAGAAGTGGGTGAGCGCAAGGTCCGCAACCTCCTTCAGTGCGGCGCCCTGGTTCGTCTGATCAGCCGGGAGTTGACTCAATCCTTAAGCGACCTGGCTGAAGCCGGTCAGGTGAAGTTTTTAGATCGCGAGTATCACAAGAAATATCTCGAGGGAATAGCCCTGGCCTTTGTTTGTACTGATGATTCTGAGCTCAACACGCGCGTAAGTCTTGACGCAAAAGAGCGGGGAATCTGGATCAATGTGGCTGACAAACCTGACCTGTGCAGTTTTATTCTACCGGCCACGGTCTCAAGGGGTGATTTAACTATCAGCGTATCGACCAGCGGCGGCAGCCCGGCCCTGGCGGCTCGAATACGAGCCAGGCTCGAGAAGGAATTCGGCCCGGAGTATGAATTTTTTTTGGATCTTATGCGGTTGGTTCGAGCCAGATTCAAGGCTGAAGATCGTCCGGTAGAGCAGAACAGAGAAATCTTTATGCGCCTGATTGAATCGGACTTGCTCGAAACCATGTCTGAATTTGATCTGGACAGGGCTGAAGAAATTCTGATCGAAATTCTGGGGCCTGGCTATACGCTGTCCGCCCTAGGTTTTAAGGTCGAGGGAAGGGAAGAAGCATGATCGGCCCTGTAATTGCCAAGCTGGCCATATGCCTGTATATTTTAAGCGCCGCCGGTTACCTTGTCTTTATCTTTCGGCAAAACAAAGGAGCCATTAAAGGGGCCACATGGATGATCCGCCTCGGCTTCGTCCTTCAATCCATTTCGCTTATTTTGCGCACGGCCAGCCTGGGGCAGCTGCCTATTTTGAATGTCGCCGAGGCCCTGGGGTTTTACTCGTGGGCCCTGGTCGGGGTTTATCTGCTGCTTTCCATCAAGTTTGACATCCCCGCTCTGGGGGCCTTTGTCTCGCCACTGGCCGCCGTTATGATTCTCCTGTTCCTGCTCATTCCGGTCGGGCCTATAACAATGGCCCCGATTTTTCAAAGTATCTGGCTGACCGTGCATCTTGGCACTATTTTCATAGGCTATGGTTTTTTCACCCTGGCCTTCATAGCCGGGGTGATGTATCTCATTCAGGAACATCAGATCAAGTCAAAGCTGACTGGCGGGATCTACCGCCGCCTGCCCTCGCTCAACGCGCTTGACACCCTGAACTACTATAGCCTGACCATGGGTTTCCCCATGATAACGCTGGGAATTATTACTGGAGCGGTATACGCTCAGCTCTCCCTTGGAACATACTGGCGATGGGACCCCAAGGAAGTCTGGTCCCTGATCACCTGGCTGATTTACACCGGCCTGCTCCATCAGCGCCTGACCGTTGGTTGGCGAGGCAGGAGGGCCGCTCTCCTATCCATCGTCGGATTTTCAGTCCTCTGCTTTACTTTTTTTGGCGTGAATTTTTTATTGCCCAGCTATCACAGCTTCCAAAGCCTTGAGCAGTTACAGGTAAAATGAATATCGTCCTCATAGGCCTTAACCACCAGACCGCCCCCGTCGAACTCAGGGAGAAGATCGCCCTGGACAGCTGTGAACCCGTGGATCTTTATCAGGACCTTAAACGATTGAAATGTGTGGAAGAAGGCATCTGTTTTTCTACCTGTAACAGGGTCGAGGTTCTGGTTACAACCTTCGAGACCGTGGATCAGGCGATAGATGAGGTCAAGCATTTTCTGGCCGCCCAAAACGGACTTCAACCCAGGGATTTTGAGGACCACCTGTACGTGTATGAGGCTCAGGAAGCGGTAAGTCACCTGTTCCACGTGGTCTCAAGCCTTGATTCCATGGTCGTGGGCGAACCTCAAATCCTGGGGCAGATAAAAGCTTCCTACCGTGACGCCGTTAAAAACAGCTCCTCCGGTGTCGTCCTCAACAAACTCCTGCACAAGGCCTTCTCCGTGGCCAAAAGGGTACGGACCGAAACGGGTATTGCCAACCACGCCGTTTCGGTCAGCTACGCCGCGGTCGAACTGGCTCGCAAGATCTTCGGTAAATTGTCCGGCACAAAAATCCTCCTCATCGGAGCCGGAGAAATGGCGGAACTGGCCGCCGAACACCTGCTTCACCAGAAGGCTTCCGAAATAATCGTGGCCAACCGAACGCTGGAAAGGGCGCTGGTCCTGGCCAAACGCTTTAAAGGCCAGGCCGTGGTTCTGGAAGAAATTCCATCTTTGCTCGTGAAGACGGACATTGTTGTATCTTCGACCGGATCACCTGAAACCGTGGTTTCATCGGAAATGGTTCGATCGGTGCTCAAAGCGCGCAAACATCGGCCTTTGTTTTTTGTGGACATCGCCGTGCCTCGCGACATCGACCCGAATGTAAACAATCTGGGCAACGTATATCTTTACGACATCGATGACCTGAAGGGTGTCGTTCAGGAGAACCTGTCGTCCCGGGCCGACGAGGCGGTCCGGGCGAAGCGTATTGTCGAGGAAGAAACCATCAAGCTGATGAACTGGCTGGAGACATTGGACGTGGCTCCCACCATCATCGCCCTCAAAGAAAAGACCGAGGAAATTCGAAACGCGGAACTCAAACGCACTATAAACAGACTCGGTGAGTTGAGCGAGGATCAGATCAAGGCCATGGAGGTAATGACCCAGTCCCTGGTTCAAAAAATACTTCACGATCCGATCATGTTTATCAAAAATTTCGGCCATCATGATAATAAAGATGATTACCTGGAATTGACTCACAAGCTTTTCAATCTTGGTGAGACGTTCGATCAAAAAACGGATGATGAGGACGCGGATCAGGGCTGAATAGAACCCTTGATAACAGTTACTGGCAGGCTTTCAATCGCATTGGAATAAAAACTTAAACCAAGGAGGTTAGTGAAATGGCGGAAGATCCGGGCATTGGCTACAGGGTAGTGGCCACGGTCACAGGGGTTAAACGTGAATGCAGCGCAGGGCACAAGGAAGGCGACACCTTCGAGATTAGCTGTCACAACCCCAACGGGCTGTGCGGATTTTTTTACCACGATATCTTTCCCAGCCTGCAAACCTTCCAGTTCGGAGGCAATCTCCCCTGGTGGGAAGGCGATACGATTCAATTACAGTGCGTCGATACCTATAACCTGGTGACGATAAAACTGGAGAGGTTCAAGCGGGAGTAATCAG
>JAFDLS010000316.1 GCA_019306365.1 Deltaproteobacteria bacterium | reverse complement strand
ATCATACCGTCAATCCCGCGCAAGAATAAACCAACAGACAATATTTGCGATTTATCTTATGATGGTCTTCGATCGCCTTTATGTGTGTTAAAGATTGAACACAAAATATATCGCAATAATTAGGTATGTGTTACCACACTTCCAAGCAGATTATTTACTCATTTTCACGCGAGATTGGTTAGCATTCTATTCCTTTTGTTTTTGCCGCGCAACACATTATTGTTAAATTTCAATAAAAACTGACAGACAGTTGTCTCGAAATCGCTATCTAATAAATGCTGTAACTATCAATCTTATGATTGTAATTGTTACGCGGCTTCTTAATTGGTCCTAACAATTAATGTTTGGTCTTCATGTATTCAAAGCGGGTGCCTGGATAAGAGCCCATTTGCCGGTCCCATTGCAGTATCCTCTGGTTCACGCCGTAGTTTGAATGATTGGACCACAGGTGTATGTTGATACGACTCTCACGAATAATCTTTGATATTTTTGCCCCCCAAGCCGCCACGTCCTTTTCTTCTATGGCATATTGGGCTTTATTCAACGCGTCCTCGATCTCCTTTGTCGTATAATAACACCACGGAGCGTTGGACATGTAGGCGTCGGTCAGATCGGCGGCTGCGTGGGGTTCGGCGTCATACCATGAATTGCGCACAATGAGACCGCGAAGTTTTTTCCCTTGATACGCTCCCCACCAGGCGCCTCCCTCATATACGTTGATTTTTGCCTTGATCCCAACCTCTCCCAGGTTGGCCGCGATGGCCTCCATCCAGAAACGGTTACCAGCGGTACAGCCCATTACGGTTTCAAAACCCTTGGGGTATCCGGCCTCCGCCAGCAAAGCCTTGGCACGTTCGGGATCGTAGGGATCCGGTTTGACGCTAGAGTCCCATCCCAGGGTATAAGGAGTAATAACTTCTCCATATGGTTCGGAACCTTCAAACAGAATTTTCAGACAGATGCCCTTTCGGTCGATTGCCAGGCTCGCCGCCTCCCTTACTCGTATGTCCTGAAACGGGCTCTTTTCATCGGGGAAGGGCAGGTCGGCAAAGGCCAGAACCGACCCGATCACGTGTTTGGTCTGGAGCAGTTTCAGGTTCGAGTCAGCCTTGATCACCGGTATATGTCTCCCAGACAGTTCAATTATATCGGCTTCGCCAGCTTTCAGCATGGCCAGCCTGGTTGAAGCTTCAGTCACGTAAATAAACTTGAGTGTTTTAAAATCAGGGGTCTGGCGGTAATGTTTTTCAACCGCTTCTATTTTGAAATAGACGTCCTGCTTGTAATCAAGCCATTTGAAAGGTCCAGCCCCGACCGGTTTGTCGGCAAAGGCTTTATCTCCAATTTCTTCGCGGTACTTCATCGGGAAGATTCCCATATCCCACCAGAGCCGTTTCCATAGTCCCGGGAAAGGACTTTTGAGGTTGAATCTGACTTTATAGGTATCAAGCACCTCAGCGCCCTCAACTTTGCGCCTGAAATCATGCCCAAGCACCCAGCCCGACTTCTTATACATATGCTTCGCCAGGCTGTATTTTACGTCCTCGGCTGTTACTGTCGCGCCGTTGTGGAACTTGATCCCCTCTCTAAGGTCAAAATCAACATAACTCCAATCTTTCGCGACTTTCCAGGATTTGGCCAGGGCGGGCAGATAGGTGAGGTCCACGTCGCAATCAATCAGGGGGTCGTAAATGGTAGTGCCGAGCAATGGTCCCTGACCGGCATAGTGGGTGGTGCAATCACCGCCTTTAGTGTAAAACATTCCGTAGGCGGTGGCGTAAACAATATCGCCGGTCTGCGAAATTTTCTCCCTGGCCGACCCGGAAACAATAAACATGCCTGTTAAAAGAACTAGAACCACGCTTAAGGTTAAAATGTGTTTGTACTTGATTCCATTCATGATGATCCTCCTCTGTTTTTTCCTGCGCCGCATAGATCAATTAAGTCATTTGCGTCTCAGGTTTTTTCTATAAGCTATCTCAAAAAAGTTTTTTTACCCTAACTCATGAGCGCTGCTTCGCTCACGCTGCAGCGGCATATGTCGTACGAAAATTTAAGTCCCCGAAATATCTAACATATTCCTGCGGGTTAAATTTTTTTTCTCCGCGATTTAGACCAAAACGCTAATTTTGAGGTAGCTTCTAATAAGGGTGAAAACATAAAATCAAAGGATCGAACGAGAATCCCGTCTCCTCACCACTTCCCATGGCATATGTAATATTTCGAGTTATGTTCTGGTGGAGATCTGTTTCTTTATCTTTTAAGCTTGATGTATTCAAAGGCGGTTCCAGGCATAGCCCCAAGTTGAGGCTCCCAGAACTCGATTTTAGCACCAGCCCCGTATGGGGTGTGGTTGGCCCACAAGAACAGCCTGCCCCCAGTGAGTCATTTCATCCTCAGTAATAGCCGATCTGGCTTCCAGGATGGCCCTGTGGATTTCCGGGGTTGTGTAGTAGGCCCATGGCATGTAATTAAGTAAAAAGTCGGAAGTATCTGCAGCCACGTGTTTTTCAGAATGATGCCAGAATCCGGTGGTAATGAGACCGCGCAGTTTTCTGGTGAAAAAGGCCGACTGCCAGGCCCCGCCTTCATATATCTCTATTTTCGTTCTGATACCAACTTCTTTCAGATTGGCCGCGATGGCCTCAACCCAGAATTTATTTGGCCGGGTGGTGCTGATAGTGGTTTGGAATCCTTTGGGATATCCAGCCTGGGCCAGCAGTTCTCTAGCCGCCTCCGGGTCATATAAGTTCGGTTTGATGGCGGGATCATATCCCCATGTTAGCGGCGATAACAATTCTCCATATGGTTCGGACGCGCCAAAGAGAAGCTTTTCGCAGATGGCCTTTCTATCTATGGCCAGACTGGCGGCTTTTCGAACCAGCATGTTTTGAAAAGGGCTTGTCGTATCGGGGTCAACCAAATCCGCGTAAGCCAGAACGGTTAGGGAGGGCCATTTGCCCCAGATTAGCCTCATGCTGGGGGTGGCTTTAATCAGTGGTATGTGCGGCCCTATCAGGTTAATAAGGTCCGCTTCACCTGCCTTGAGCATGGCCAGCCTGGTCGAGTGTTCAGGAACATAAACCATCTTGAACGTTTTGATCTCAGGTGTCTTCCGGTAATGGTTTTTAACCGCTTCCGCCTTCCAATACACGTCTTGCTTATACTCCACCCATTTAAAAGGTCCGGCTCCGATGGGTTTGTCGGCGAATCCATCATCACCAACCGCCTCACGGTATTTTTCAGGAAAGACACCGGCGGCCCACCACAGGCGTCCCATAAAGCCCGGATTGGGGTTATCCAGGGTAATGCGAAGGTGGAGAGGATCAAGGACCTCAATACTTTCAATGCAGCGCACCCATAAGGGTTGAAACAAAAATTTTAAATCGCTGCGAAGGTAAGTTTCCAGACTATATTTAATATCCTGAGCTGTTACGGGGACCCCGTTGTGAAATTTCACATCGCCTCGAATAAAAAAATCAAAAACCTTCCAACCTTCATGGATCTTGAAAGATTTGCACAGCGCTGGTTTTATATTCTGATCTTTATCTGCCCAGACCAAGCTGTCAAAGATCGTTTGCCCAATTACCGGAAAACCATTGGTGTGAGTCGCGGGGTCGCCTCCTTTTTGATAAAAATTAGGAAAGTAGGTCGCAAAAACGACGTCTCCGGTTTGTTTCGGCCCATCTTTAGCGAACGCGGGAACAATTATTAAGCCAATAAAAAGAATCGTGGCGATGCACAATCCCAATGTGCGTTTCAATCTAACGTTTCTTTTCATGGTGAGTCTCTAAAGTCCGGCCGCACCGCGATGATTATCAGGCTTATGAACCACTTGAGTTTCGAGTTATACTTAAAGAGGAGAGGACCGAAAACGATCAACTCGACTATGGGGTAACTTGACCCATATGGCAATGATGCTAACAAATTTGTTCGTGCAGATCCATTTCTGCTTTTAAAAAATGATGAGTTTCAGTGTCAAATAGTATTGGAAACTCGTATTCTTTATTTTGGTTGTATTTGAAATACTATTACTAGTAAGCCTCCCTGTCAAGCTTTCCTTGGAGCCTGTGGGGAGCACATAAACTGTCCGGGTATGTAGCACATAAACTGTCCGGACGATATGGTATCCAAGGAGGGAGCCATGAGACGGACAGAGTTGTTACAGGAGATCCGGGTGATGAGGTTTGAAGAGGCATATTATGGTTGGCAAGAGCGAAGATTGACTCAGGATGAGGCGGCTTGTCTGCCGGGCGTTTGCGTTCGGACTTTTCGCCGCTATATCAACAGGTATGAGGAAGATGGATTAGAGGGGCTTTATAACAAGCGTATTACGCTGGCCTCCCACCGTTGCGCTCTGGCAACGATTCCCAGGACAACTGGATAAGCGGACATATTACTTACTACTAAAATCGGACAATTTATTTGTTGCTAACAACGATTTCATTATTGAACTCTCAATAATCATAGCCAAAATTAATTAATAAATTCAATGCGTTATGAAAAGAAATCGGGTAAACCGGGTTCTTGAAAAACAGGTGACGCTGGTTTGGGCAGGCAGTGTTAAACGAACAACCGGGATGCGAATACGGCAGAAAAAAGCTTGATACCCTGTCCATTTGATCTTTTACACTTTGTAAAGATTTTCGACAGCCTCCTTGTCTGTCATATCGGGCAATAATATCGGAGTTTCGATAAATTTTTAATAT
>JAFDLS010000066.1 GCA_019306365.1 Deltaproteobacteria bacterium | reverse complement strand
GGTGAGTGGTGGAAGGCCTATGGTGAGACGGATCTTGAGCCGGGAGACAAAATCGAGGTAATGGCTGTGGATGGTCTCAGTGTCCAGGTTAAGAGAACCGATCATTCGGGCAGCTAACCTCCCGTTGAATAAATTTCACTCTTTTTCCAAAAATTCATTTTTAACATTATTCACAAAAACCATGGTAAAAGAAGTCAAGACTATTAATCAGAAATAATTGGGCTATATGTGTATTTGGATTTACCTTATCCAAGGAGGGAAAAATGTATTATTCTCTGATCGTCCTAATTGTCCTAATTGTCCTTTTTCTTTCATCCGCTATACGCATTTTGAAGGAGTTGATTATTCTGATACCGGTTATTGATAAGATGGTTCGAGTCAGCCTGCGTCTGATTGTAATGGATGTTCCCCCGCAAGATATAATTACCAGGGATAATGTGTCAGTCAAGGTCAACGCTGTGGTTTACTTTCGAGTCATGGAGTCGATCCATGCCATTGTGCAGGTGGAAGATTTTATGTACGCAACCTCACAGTTGTCTCAAACCACGCTTAGAAGCGTTTGCGGTCAGGCTGAACTTGACCAGCTGCTCAGTCAAAGAGAAGAGCTCAACTCCAAACTTCAGGAGTACCTTGACGAGCACACAGACCCGTGGGGTATCAAGGTTTCGAATGTTGAGATTAAACACATAGATTTACCCGTGGATATGCAGCGAGCTATGGCTAAACAGGCTGAAGCGGAGAGGGAAAGGCGGGCCAAGGTGATCAACGCTTTGGGTGAGGCTCAGGCGGCTGACAAACTGGCCGAAGCCGCGACCACGATTCGAGATCATCCCATAGCTTTGCAGCTTCGTTTCCTGCAGACCATGCGAGAGATCTCATCGGAAAACAATACTACTACTATTTTCCCAATACCGTTAGACCTCTTTAAACCGTTTATGGGATTGGTCGATAAATTGAAACAACTGGATGAACCTGTGAAGAAAGAAGAAAAAACTGAGGCATAATGTGCCTGCCGAAGGTTCAAGACGGCTATTTGGATAATATTGCTGATGAGTTAATATTGGTTTCATCGATTTTTTTCTTGAAAATTGAACCCCTACCGGGTATGTTTCCGTCTATTTGATAATGAAGTTCAAAGAATAAGGAGTTCGTATGGCGAAGAAAGAACGTGAGGGAAAAAAGGAAAAGCCTTTAGAGAAGATGACTGCCAAGGAGCTTCGTGAGCTTGGGTTAACCATGTCTGAGCTTACCGGCGTACATGGCATGAACAAGGCTGAGCTTATTTCCGCTATTAAAAAAGTACGTGGCATTGTTGAGGAGAAAAAGGAAAAAGGGCAGGATATCCGTGAGTTAAAGAAAAAAATTAAAGCCCTTAAGGAAGAAAAAATAAGGGCGAAAGAGCAAGGCGAAGACAGAAAAAAGTCGGAGATTCTCCGAAAAAAAATCAATCGTTTAAAAAAGAAGACTCGCCGAGCCGCCTAGTCCGATTTGCTCACTGATTACCTGCAAAAATTCGGTTCTAAAAGAAACAGATATTTTTGGAAATGTTGGCGGCAATGCGCGGGGCTTGATAGAAAAACAAGAGTTCCGCCGTTGCCAAAAGCTCAAATCATGAGGCTAGGGGATTTTATGTTTGGCCCCTTTTTAGAGGGCCTTTCTTTTTAGAAGGATGAGTTGATGTTCCAGAGACTGTTCGGACTAACCGTGATAGTTTTTAGTATGATGTTTGTATTTGGGTGTGTCTCCGGTAAATCATCTTTTACACAAACCAGGCCCGCTCATGACACTGCGATACGTAATGAAAAGGCCAAAGGCTTGAACCTGGAGCTGCTGGCGTTTTCGTGGTATTATCGAGAGGATCTGGACCAGATTCAGGTTTCCGGCACAGTTCGGAACCTAACCGGAAAGAATCTGCAGGCCTGCAGATTCATTGTTCAAGTTCACGATCAGCTTAATCGCTATCTTGGAAACGCGGAATCTTTTTTGCAGCCCACTTACCTCCGGCACAACCAAGAAGCCAGGTTCGAATTTGCCTTGGAAAAAGGTCATGATGTAGAAAGCCTGCATCTGAATTATTATTTTAAAATCAGATATTGAGATTGGTTGTGAAAGGAGAGGATATGACTGAAATCGTTAAACTTTACGCCCTCAGTACCTGCAGCCATTGTAAGGCCACCAAGAAGCTTTTCGATGAATGCAAGGTGCAATACGATTCAGTTGATGTTGACCTTTGCTCAGGCGAGGAACGAACGGCCATCTTAGATGAGGTGAAACAATTCAATCCCAGGTGCACTTTCCCAACCATAGTTATTGGCGATAAAGTCATTATCGGGTATCAGGAGGATCAAATAAAGGAAGCGCTTGGACTATGAATGAAGTAAAACGCCTGTATGAGTTATTAAAAAGGATCCAGGAACCTAAAGGCTATTTTTTCAACGCCGACAAGGAAAGGGTTTTCGATCTCCTGGAAAGCCTTTTGATCAATAAAGAGCGATATGGTTACATGGCCTGTCCGTGCCGCTTGGCTTTCGCGGATCGAAAAAAGGATTCGGATATCATATGCCCTTGCGTATATCGCGAACCTGATGTGATTAAGTATGGCAGCTGCTACTGCAACCTGTATGTTTCCAAAGAGTGGAATGAAGGCAAGGTTTCCCACGTCCATGTGCCGGAACGGCGGCCGCCGGAGAAAAATCCTTTTTTAGCATAGAAACCAAATACTAAACCTGACAAGCGTTCCTTGCCTGGTGTAACAGCCTTCTTGTTTATAAAATGTGAAAAATCAAAGAACCCGGATAATTCCGGGTTCTTTGATTTGAACAAAATTAAAATCAGATACCTGGCGACTTAATATTTTTTGGCGTTAGCTGCCTGATTCTTCGAGCGCGGACGCCGGCTCAACCGCAGATCCAGCGACGGATGCGGCGATCGCGCCTTTTTCTGAATCCGGTTTGTCACCGTTTGCCGTCGAAGCCTCATCTTGATTCCCAATAGGCGCTGGCTGCTGGATTCCAGCGGTTGATCTGGGAGATACGGCTTTTAGAGTTCTTTCGGCTTCGGTCTTCTGACCGACAAGTTCAATGACGCGCTGGTTTGTGTCCTCCAAGCGATTTACCAGGGTACTGATTACCTGTTTGCTGATATTTGGAAAATTCTCCAGGGTTTCCCAGAGCTTTTCTCCAGGGAAAACCTTGACGATACTCTTACCCAAAGAACGTATTGTGGCGGTACGCTTGCCACCCATCAAGGCGCTCATTTCACCGAAATATGAATCAGGCTCCGATATCTCGGCGATTTTTTCGTTGCCCTTGATAACTTCGAGACAGCCCTGTATGAGTTTGTAGAAATTATTATCCGAATTACCTTCTCGAATGATTATATCGCCATTTTCAAACACCTGTTCATCTGGATTGAGCAGATACGGAGGCAGGCTTTCCTTTTGCAGGACTGTTTTTTCCAGGGCCTGATCAAGGGTGATTAAACCCTGCTTGACTTTGATAAGTGCGTCCTGGCGCAAGGTTTTCATGCCGGCTTTAATTGCGATTTTACGCAGCTGGCTTTCCGGTACCTGCGAAGAAATGGCCTGGGCAATATCCTCATTGATCTCCATAACCTCAAACACGCCAATACGGCCCTTATACCCGGTTCCTGAACAGTTGGGACAGCCCTTGCCTTCGTACAAATGAAGGCTGGCGAATTCTGATTTGTCAAAACCAGCTTCCAGAAGCTTATTAGCACTCATTTTAGTAACAGGCACCTTACACTTGGGGCAAATCCTTCTCAAGAGCCTCTGAGCGGTAACGAGCGTGACAGAGGAAGCCACATTGAAAGGCGGGATACCCATGTCAACCAGACGTGTAACGGTGCTAGGGCAGTCGTTGGTATGCAAGGTGGAGAAAACAAGGTGACCCGTCATGGCCGCTTCTGTAGCGATTGAACCCGTTTCGATGTCACGAATTTCACCGATCATACAGATATCCGGATCCTGGCGGAGAAAGGACTTCAGGGCGGCGGCAAAGGTCATTCCCACTTCATTATTAACGTTAACCTGATTAATACCCCTGAAATTGAACTCAACCGGGTCTTCAGCGGTCAGAATCTTGACGTCTTCCTTGTTCAGAACACTAAGAGCCGAATAAAGCGTCGTGGTTTTACCCGAGCCGGTCGGCCCGGTAACCAGAACCAGACCATAGGGGCGGGCGATGGTTCTCGTGAATTTTGCAAGTGCTTCCTGGGTAAAGCCCATTTTAGTTAAGTCGACGTTAAGACCGCTTTTGTCAAGGATACGCAATACGATTGACTCACCAAACAGAGTAGGCAGACTCGAGACACGAAAGTCAACCTCTTTACGCGGTCCAAGCCTCATTTTTATTCGCCCATCCTGGGGGATCCGCTTTTCGGTTATATCCAGACCAGAGATAATTTTAAAGCGAGCGATAATGGCGTTTCTGATTTCGAGCGGCAGGTTCATAGTCTTGAACAGGGAACCATCGAGACGATACCGGACGTAGAAAGACTTTTCAAAAGGTTCGATATGAACGTCTGAAATACCATCCTTTATCGCCTTGAGCAGAATGCCGTTGACCAGCTTAATGATTGGCGCGTCCGAGGCCTGAAATTGGCCAATATCCTCAACTGCGGTGTCATCAGCTCTTATAAATTCATCAGCCACCTCACCGACGAGATCCCCGAAGTCTTCGACATCTGAAATACTCATCTGCTCGTCTTCTTCAGTATTCGTTTGCTGAAAGAAGGATTGATATTCCTCATCGTCGATTTTGTAATATTTACGAAAAGCTTCTATGACATCTTTTTCAGCGGCAACACCGGCCCGTATCTGGACCTTGGTCCGGGTGGTCATCTGCTCCACAGCCGTTGAATTTGTTGGTTCAGTCATGGCGACCAGGAGGGACTTGTCCTTTAAACGTACAGGGAAGGCAAAATATTTCTTAGCCAGGTCATAAGGTAAAAGGTTGATGACCTTGGTGTCGATTTCCTGTTCAGCGATATTGATAATGGGATAGTTATATTTGCGGGAGAGCAGGTTAGGGATGGTGTTTTCGTCAATTTCACCATTCTTAAGAAGAGTGCTGCCAATAAAACCGCCGTCTCTCTTAACAATGGCCATGGCGTCGTCCAACTGGCGCGCCGTGATCTGTCCTTCTTTTTTCAGGATTTCGCCAATCTTGTATTGAGCCTGATCCCCCGTTTGATCGCGGATGGTCCCGACGAAACTGGATTTTTTCTTCACAACTCCGGCCATCTTACCTCATCCTGTGGGCGGAAAGGGAATCTAATTCCTTGCGATCTTTGAGTTTTGGAATTAACATAGATTATACCATAGTATTCAATTAATTAACATTTTAGTTTAAGGTTCTTTTAATTGCAAGTTATTATTTGGCGGCTTTCAATACTTCATTACCAAAAGGTCACTCTATTATTTGTCAATCAAGTTCTTCAACATAGCATAATTCGATAAAATCATCAAATCTTCTGTCCTTCCTGTTTCCCTTTGAATTGATTCGGTATTCGAACTAATTACTAGTTATTTACCGGCGCATATTGACAAAGACTCTCCTGAAGCCTAAAACTATTAATCTAGGGATATTAGCGCTATTTATGTTTATGCCCTGAAACCATATTCAAAGTTTTCTGTTTTGACTAAAAGATCACAAACCAAAAGGCTTTATATTAGGGATGTCGCTGTTGGCGGCGGGGCGCCTGTAATCGTGCAGTCCATGACCAACACGGATACACGGGATACTGAGGCGACCTGTGCCCAAATTGCGCGACTGGCGGAAGCCGGGTGTGAACTGGTTCGCGTAGCCGTGCCAGATGAGGACGCCGCGCTGGCCTTGAAACGGATTATTATACACAGCAGCTTGCCGGTTATAGCCGATATACATTTTGACCATCGGCTGGCACTGATGGCTCTTGATCAAGGTGTTGACGGATTGAGGCTCAATCCGGGCAACATTGGCGGGCGTGCCGAAGTCAGAAAGGTGGCAGTCGCGGCAAAATCTAGAGGCGTGCCCATTCGAGTGGGAGTAAACGCCGGTTCCTTGGACAAAGACCTGCTTGAAAAATACGGACGCCCTTCTCCGGAAGCGATGGTGGAAAGCGCTCAGAAAGAGATAGCCTTACTAGAAGACGCTGACTTTGATATGATCAAAATTTCGGTAAAGTCTTCCGATGTCATGGATACTGTTGCCGCGTACCGGCTTATGGCTCAAAAGACGGATTACCCGCTTCACCTGGGGGTGACGGAAACCGGGACTCTGATTTCAGGAACCGTCAAATCTTCCCTGGGACTCGGGTTGCTTTTATCAGAAGGTCTGGGTGATACCGTTCGAGTCTCCCTAACCCGGGATCCGGTCGATGAAGTTCGCGTTGCTTATGAGATTTTAAGGGCTGTGGATTTGAGACACCGGGGTCCGGAAATTATTTCATGCCCCACGTGCGGCCGGTGCGAAATTGACCTTTTCAGCCTGGTGGAAGAGGTGGAAAATAGACTGTCCAGAGTGGTTTCTCCAATCAAAGTCGCGGTTATGGGTTGTGTGGTTAATGGTCCGGGAGAAGCCCGTTCAGCCCGAGTAGGCGTGGCTGGAGGTCGAGGCCAGGGCGTGCTTTTTAAAGAGGGAAAGCTGGTATCCAAAATTCCTGAAAAGGACCTGGCCAACGTGCTGGTGAACGAGGTTAACCGGCTGCTGGAAAAAGAAAAATTATCAGATTGAGGAAAGATTAATGCGAAGATCGAGGTTGTTTCTGCCCACACTTAAAGAAGATCCGGCTGACGCCGAAGTAACAAGCCATAAACTTTTAATCCGTGCCGGTTTTATTCGAAAACTGGCCACGGGTATTTTTTCATATCTGCCTCTGGGACTCATGGCTCTTCGGAGGTTTGAAAATATCGTTCGTGAGGAAATGCTGCGCGCCGGGGCTCAGGAAATTCTGATGCCAGCGGTCCAGCCATCTGAACTTTGGGAGGAATCAGGCCGCTGGAACCATTACGGGAAGGAACTCCTGCGTTTCAGGGATCGACATGACAATGATTACTGTTTCGGACCGACTCATGAAGAAGTAATCACCGATTTGATAAGGCGTGAAGTGCGGTCTTATCGTGATCTCCCCATGAATCTTTATCAGATCCAAACAAAATTTCGGGATGAGATACGGCCAAGGTTCGGTCTTATGCGAGGCCGCGAGTTTGGGATGAAGGATGCCTACAGTTTCGACATTGATGAAGCTGGAGCCGCGCAAAGTTACCGGGCCATGTTCGAGGCTTACAATCGTATTTTCAAGCGCTGCGGTCTTCGCTTTTCCGCGGTTGAGGCTGATAGCGGCAATATTGGCGGGAGTTTTTCCCATGAATTTATGGTGTTGGCCGACACGGGAGAGGATGCGATTGTCAATTGTCCGTCATGCGGGTACGCGGCCAATACGGAAAAAGCGGAATTTTCTTCCCCGGAGGCGGCTTTGATTTCCTCTGACGCGCCAGCCTTTAAAAAAGTTTTAACTCAGGATATGCGCACTGTGGAAGAGGTGACCGGGTTTTTAGGCGTAGCTCCAAAAGATATTATTAAGACGCTTATTTATAAGTCAGAACAAAACTCAGCCGTGGTGGCGCTGGTGCGCGGAGACCATGAACTAAATGAGACAAAGCTGAAGAACATACTCGATGACAATTCCCTGGAAATGGCGGACCCCGCTTTTATCAGAAAATTAACCGGCGCGCCCGTTGGTTTCAGCGGGCCGGTTGGTCTTAAGGCCCGTGTTTTGGCTGATTATTCCATCAGTGGCATGACTGAAGCCGTTGTTGGAGCCAATGAAGCCAACTACCACCTCACAGGCGTTATTCCGCAGCGGGATTTTACTACAGATGAATATTATGATCTCCGTATGGCTGAGGCCGGGGATTCCTGCCCGCGTTGCGGCGGCGAATTGGAGATTAAACGCGGCATCGAGGTGGGTCATGTTTTTAAACTGGGGACGAAATATTCTGAGGCCATGAACGCAACCTATCTTGATCCTGAGGGCCAATCCAGACTGATCATCATGGGCTGCTATGGTATCGGCATTGGCCGGACAGTTGCGGCAGCCATTGAGCAGAATCATGATGAAAAGGGTATTATCTGGCCTGTGCCTCTGGCTCCTTTTCAGGTCGTTGTCCTGCCGCTTCAGGTTCAGGATGAAAAAGTGCGCCAGGCGGCTGAGGCTCTATATCTTTCCTTGCAGGATCTGGGGGTTGAAACCTTGCTTGATGACCGTAAAGAGCGAGCAGGGATTAAGTTCAAAGACGCCGATCTGGTGGGGATCCCACTGCGCCTGGCTATCAGCCAGAGAACCCTGGCTAAAAACGAGGTTGAATTTAAGGAACGCGCCGGTAGTGAGGTACAGTTCTTCAAGCTGGATGAAACGCCTCAAAGGGTAAGAGAAATTCTTGATCGCCTTTTTGCTGAAATGAGGAGTTAATATAAAGAACATTGCGTCGACTCTCCGAAATATTGGATCAGGTCGCTGAATATCATCCCAAGGCGGATCTGGCTTTGATTGAAAAGGCTTATGTTTTTACCGCCAAGGTACATCAGGGACAGGTTCGCCTTTCTGGCGAACCTTATTTGTCTCATCCCCTGGAAGTGGCGGGTCTGCTGGCGGATATGAAGCTGGACGTGGCCTCTATCGTGGCCGGGTTTCTGCATGACACGATCGAGGATACCGAGGCCACTTTAGAAGATATAAAAAAGCTGTTCGGACCTGAAGTCGCTAATATTGTTGACGGCGAGACCACCATAACTAAAATCAATTTTGCGTCGCACGCCGAACGCCAGGCTGAAAACATGCGCAAGATGATCCTGGCCATGGCTACTGATATCAGGGTACTTCTGGTCAAACTGGCTGACCGTCTTCATAACATGCGCACCCTTGGATATCTGCCTGCACCGAGACAAACAGCCATCGCTCAGGAAACCCTTGAAATTTACGCTCCCTTAGCTTCCCGGCTTGGAATTCACAAGATTCAATCCGAGTTGGAAGATTTATCTTTGTTTTACCTGGAGTCAGAAATTTATGAGGAGGTGCGCTCTGGCATTACGAGGCAGCGGGGAGAAAGAGAGCGCTATATTCGCGAATTCATAGAACTCATTCAGCCCAGGATGGAAGAATTCAAGATCCCCTGCCAGATTGAGGGCCGGCCAAAACATATCTATAGTATTTACAAAAAAATGCTTCAGCAGGATCTGACTATCAATCAGGTCTATGATGTTACCGCCTGCCGGATTATTGTTGATTCAATCAAAGATTGTTACGGCGCTCTGGGCGTAATCCATTCGATCCTCAAACCTATACCGGGAAGGTTTAAGGATTATATATCTTTGCCCAAGGAAAATGGGTACCAATCACTGCATACCACAGTCATCGGTTCTCATGGCGAGCGTATGGAGGTTCAAATTCGGACCAAGGATATGCACCTTTACGCTGAAAACGGAATCGCTTCCCACTGGCGGTATAAAGGCGGGACGCAGGCCAATGGCGAAGATGAGACTGAGCGTTTCGCCTGGCTCAGATCCTTACTCGAATGGATGCAGGATCTTAAAGACCCGACAGACTTCCTAATCAGCCTGAAAGAAGATCTCTTCCCGAACGAGGTTTATGTTTTCACACCGGCCGGTGATGTCAAGGAATTGCCCAAAGGCGCCACGCCCGTGGACTTTGCTTACTCCGTGCACTCTGAAGTGGGGCACCGCTGCACAGGGGCTAAGATCAACGGGGCCATTGTTCCGTTGAAGTATAAGCTTCAAAACGGAGATACAGTCGAAATTCTGACCTCCAAGCGGCACGCCCCCAGTAAAGACTGGCTGAATTTCGTCATTACGCCTAAAGCTCGCAATCGTATCCGCCAATGGTTCAAGATAGAAGAGCGAACGCGGTCCATCTCTCTTGGCCGCGAGATGCTCGAAAAAACGTTTCGCCGTCATGATCTCAATCTTAACCGGATTATAAAGGCTGAAGAGTTGGACCGGGTGGCCAAGGAATTTTCTCTTAACGGACCTAAAGACCTTATGGCTGCGGTCGGATTTGGCAAGCTCACCGCCAATCAGGTGGTGGGCAAGTTCAAACCCCTTGAAGAAAAATCGCCGTCTTTAATGGGGCGGATGGTCAAGGCCATGCGCAAAAAAACCCAAGAGGGGGTCAAGGTGCGCGGCATGGATGATATCCTTATTCGATTCGCTGGCTGCTGCAATCCACTGCCAGGTGAGGATATTGTTGGTTATATCTCCCAGGGCCGAGGGGTCACGGTCCATTCAGCTAACTGCGTGAACATGAAAAATATTGATTCTCAAAGACGAATCGAGGTGGATTGGGACCTGGAAGAGGCTGATCAAAAAATAACCTATCCGGTTCGTATCCAGGTTGTTAACAGGGAACAAAAAGGCGGCCTGGCTGAGCTAAGCGGAACGATAGCAGAGGAAAACGCTAATATTTCCCAGGCTAAGGTTGAAATCACCCCGGATAAAAGGGGAATTTCCGAATTCACGATTCATGTCACAGATAAAGATCATTTGCGCCGAGTGGTTCAGCGGCTAAAACATTTAAAAAACGTGCAAAGAGTGACTCGCCTCCGCTAACTCCCCCAGAGTGTTCTTCAGCCGGAGCTTGGGAACGAGTTGAAAAAACTGCTTCAATCGAAACGTTAATATGAGACCTCTGCAAAACTTCGTCCTTTAGCCGAACTCATTGTCAGGCTCAAAATTAAGTCCTCGAAATATTTAACATATTCCTGCGGGTTAATTTTTCGCTTTCCGCGATTTCAACAAAATTACTGGTTTTGCAGAGGTCTCAATATGACAATTACTCTAAAACTCCCATTGCTGGCCAGTGTATTCCGCCCAGTCAGCCGCGGCTTTTAAAAAGCTCAAATTAACCGCGCCAATAATGGCCTGCCCTTTAGAGGAAATTTCTGTTCCTTCCTTCAACCGGCGGGCGTCATCATATAGGCCGGACCAGAAAAGCTTGAGAGCCAGGCGGCGGAGATGATCAGTGAAATGCTGTGTTACAAGGTTCGACCAGGCGTTAAGCAGGTCAGGTGCTCTTGACGCTGTGACTCGATGAATTTCTTCATCATTGGGACCGTCCGGTTTTAAATTAAGGCCGTTAAACCCCGCCGCCACAGCCTCAACCGCGTCTGTAATCATGGATTTGCGTGTGTACGCCACCGCGGCCGAAGACGGAAAGTCCTGCCTGGCTGCGGTCAGGTTGCCCAGCCCATAATTAATATTCTGGCCGGTCGCCCCGAAAACTCGGGAGAAAAGACTCCTCCAGGCGTCAGTCAGGTGAAACATCCGTTTTAAGAACTCATTTACCTTATCCTGCGCATGATCTTCCAGCCCTTCATAAATCGAATCCAAAGAGGCGATGGAGTTGATTTCAACAGCCAGTTCTTTCTTTGCTGGCACCCCTTTAGCGTCCAGATCCGGATCACGGCCGTATAAATCCAAAATAAAAAGCGCAGGGTAGCGCGAGCCAATTTCCTCAAGCGTTTGTTCGTACGTCGAGGCAAGAATAAAATCAACGCTTAAAAACGTCCAGCTCAAAAACCGAATCGTCAATAAAACAAAATAAAGGCCGCATATACCATCTCCTCTCCATGAGATTTGCTTTAAAGTATTGTCCCGCTAAATACCCGCAAGCTTGATACTATCCAATAGCTTCGCAGGCGTCAAACAAATCCTTTTTGGGTTATCTGGTTATTCTATGTTATAAAGAGCAGAAAAAGGGTTGGAAGCGCCACAACTAATTTTCCGCATGACGATGAAATTTTTTACATAAGGAGAGATTATGTTTCACATTGCGGATTATGAGATGGTTAAACGCGGTGAAGTGGTGGACGTTTATTTCATTCGAACCAAGCAGGTCCTCGAGGCAAAAGGGCTGGATGCTCGGGTGAAGGCCTTGAGGAGGCCGCCAGCTTGCTGTCTGACCTCGATATTAAAGTGCGGGTTATGCCTGAGGGCACGCTGTTTCGGGCGTTTGAACCGGTTATGGAGATCGAGGGCCGATACCTTGAGTTTGGGCATTTAGAGACGGCGATTCTGGGTCTTATCTGCCAGGCGTCCGGGGTGGCAACCATGGCAGCCCGCTGTCGCAAGGCGGCCGGGGATAGGAGCCTTTTTAGCTTTGGGGCCAGGCGAATGCATCCGGTGCTGGCGCCAATGCTGGAACGAAACGCCTGGATAGGCGGTTGTGATGGTGTGGCCGTTGGGCTGGGCGCGGCCCTTGTGGGTCAGGAACCGGTGGGTACCATGCCTCATGCCCTGATACTCATCATGGGCGATACGCTGGAGGCGACAAAGGCCTTTGACGAGGTCATTGATCCTGCGGTGCCGCGCATCAGCCTGATAGACACCTTTCAGGATGAGAAATTCGAAGCGCTGAGAATAGCCGAGGCCATGGGGGATCGCCTTTGGGGGATAAGACTCGACACCCCCGGTTCACGAAGGGGCAGCATGGCCAAGATTGTCGAGGAAGTCCGGTGGGAACTGGAACTGGCCGGATATCACGATGTTAAAATCTCTGTCAGCGGCGGATTAACTGAAGAGACAATTGCCTCCTTGGCCCCGATCGTAGACGCCTTTGGGGTGGGAACAGCCATCTCTAACGCTAAGGTTGTGGATTTTTCCATGGACCTGGTTGAGATCAATGGCCAGCCTCTGGCCAAACGGGGTAAACGCTCAGGCGGCAAAGATGTCTGGCGGTGCTCGCATTGCTTCCAGGACCGGGTTGTTCCTCAAGGAAATGAACCGGAGCCATGTTCCTGTCAGGAAGGAAAATGGCAGCCGCTTTTGGCTCCAATGCCAGCTGAGCCGGTCAGGCCGGAAGTCATCCGGGACCATGTCCTGAGGCAGCTGCCGCATTTTTCTTTGAAACTGCCATAAAAAAACTGGAGTCATGGCAGTATGACGATTCACCAATGTTGGTAACAGTCATATGGCTTTGATCAGGCCAGCCCTGTTTTTCTTGACTTGGTCAATCCATGATTGTTAACATGTTTTACTTAAAAATATGGTCATAGTGATGACGATCATTTAAGATTGCCTGACTCGAAAGCGCTTTTTCAGGCGCTTTAACTGATACGGAAGCTGATGAAATACTGAATTTTCATCTAATAGAGAATATTTTGATATGATATTGAAACATCTGACTGTTGGTCCATTGATGAGCAATTGCTTTATTTTAGGGGATGAGGATTCCGGTGAGGGTGTGGTAATTGATCCCGGCGGAAACGCTCAAGAAATAGCTCAGGAATTGAGTCAAAATCAGTTGACCCTGATCTCGATTGTCAATACTCACGGCCATTGGGATCATACTGGTGATAACGAGGCTCTGAAGAGTCTGGCTGGAGGGCGGGTCCTGATCCATGAGGCTGATACTGATCAAGGGATTGCCGCTGATGGATATCTGGCTGAAGGTGACAGGGTTCGATTTGGTCCTCATGAACTGGAGGTTTTAGAGACACCCGGGCATTCTCCGGGGGGGATAAGTCTTTATTTTCCTGAGGCTGGATTGGTTTTTGTGGGGGATTTGCTTTTCGCCGGCTCCATCGGCCGAACCGATATCGCGGGGGGGCATTTCAACACCCTGATTAAGTCGGTCGTGGAAAAGATTTTCCCTATGCCCGAAGAAACCACGGTGTTGCCAGGGCATGGCCCCATGACAATGGTAGGCCGGGAAAAACAGTTCAATCCTTTTCTAAAGGGGGTTCAGTAATGAAAACAATTGCACGGATTTGGCCGTTCGCGCTCATCTGTCTGATGATCTTCCTGGTCAGTGGGTGTCAAAGCTCCAAAGGACTTAAATATACTCCCAAGGAAGGAGAAGTAACCCAGGTCCCGGTTCAAGTTTCCAGCGGTTCATACATGGATTTTGAAGACATACAAATTCCAAGCGGGCTTGTTCTGGAGCGGAAAAAATCATATCTCTATCAAACGGGGTCCGTCAAGACCGGTGTTCTTTCTTTCAAGACTTCCAGATCCACTGTAGAGGTACTTGATTATTTTAAAGAAAACATGCCGCAAGACAACTGGGTGCCTGTCAGTGTTTTCAAGTTCCGTAAAAACATTATGCTTTTCAATAAAGCCAACAAGAACTGCCTGATTATTATCGAAATGTCTGAGGACGATTCAAGCAATGTGGAGGTTGAGATCTGGGTTTCTCCGCAGGGCGTGGCCAAAAAAAAGAGTTCTTTTATAAAAAAAATCATAGACAAATAAGGGGAGACGAGCAGTGTTCAAACTCAGCAAGAAAATAATTCTGGCGGCGATTTTTTTAAGTGCGTTTCTTTTGCAGTTTTCCGGCTGCGCGTACTTTCAAAGAGAGATCGAACCGGCCGAGACAGCCAGTACGGTCAAGTATTATCATTTCGAGGACATAAGGATTCCGGCTGAACTGAAACTCGATGAGCGTCGTTCCTTTATTCACGATATGGCCGGGTTCAAAGCCGGGACCTTATATTTTACCGGGTATGTGAACAGTGATTCTCTGGTTGCCTTTTTCAAGGATTCAATGCTCAACGACGGGTGGGAGCTAAAGAGTACTTTTCGCTATCCCAAGACACTCCATTTGTTTGAAAAATCAAAGAAGATCTGTATTATCATTATTAAGGAAGAATTACTCACCACCAAGGTTGAAATATGGGTTTCCCCTCTGCTTTAGGGGGGCACAAACAGCAGGGTGATTTGATGAGTGTTTTTAAAGATAAGCATGTGGTTCTGGCCGTGACCGGGGGCATCGCCGCCTACAAATCGGCGGAACTGACCAGAATGTTCATGACTGAGGAGGCTATGGTCAGGGTCGTTATGACCAAATCCGCGTGTCAGTTTATTACTCCCTTGACCTTCCAGTCATTGACTCGAGCTCCAGTGGCTACCGACCTCTGGGAATCGGAAGGTTCCGTCGAGATCAACCATATCTCCCTGGCCGACTGGGCTGACGTGGTGGTTATCGCTCCGGCCACCGCCAATATCATCGGCAAGATGTCGAACGGTATCGCCGATGATTTTCTGTCCACCTTCCTCCTGGCCGTGCGCGCTCCCATCGTCATATGCCCGGCCATGAACGTGAACATGTATAATCATCCGGTGGTTCAGGAAAACCTCGTTCGGTTGAAATCCCTCAACTACCACATGGTTGATCCGGGTTACGGGGCATTGGCCTGCGGCACCGAAGGCCAGGGTCGTTTAGCTGAACTCGAACACATTGTGGAAGAAACGCGGTTTGTCATGTCGCCCCAGGATCTGACCGGCCTCACGGTCATGGTGACTTCCGGTCCCACCAGGGAAAGGTGGGACGACATCAGGTACATGAGCAATATATCCAGCGGCAAGATGGGTGTGGCCCTGGCGAAAAACGCCTGCCAGCGCGGGGCCGAGGTGATATTGGTTACCGGTCCGACCGTCTTGCCGGTTCCATACAAAATTCAGACGATCCCGGTCGGTTCCACGGTTGAGATGCAGGAGGCGGTGAACGAGCATTTTGACAGGGTTGACGTTCTGATTGGGGCCGCCGCGCCCATGGATTTCAGACCGGCTAAGCGGGTCAAGGGCAAGGTCAAAAAAACCGAGGTTCCAGCCCCCATTGAACTGGCTTCGAACCCGGACATTCTGGCCGGTGTGGGTAAGAAAAAAGGAGACAAGATACTGGTGGGGTTCGCCGCGGAAGCGGAAAATATGATCAAGTACGCCAGGGGTAAGCTGGAAGCCAAGAACCTGGACTTCATCGTGGCCAACCAGATTGGGGCCCCTGGCACGGCTTTTACCACCGACACCAACCAGGTCAGCATCATCACTCGGGCGGGTGAGGTCGAGGAACTGCCTTTGCTTCCCAAGGAAGAGGTGGCGGGCCTTATTCTGGACCGCGTCCTGTCAATCGTGTCTGAGCGCCGTGGCTGATACAAACCGGCGTCAGGAATTATTCGACCTGGCTCATCAGGTCAAGAATTATTTAAACTTCGTGAAAAGCCTGGGCGTGCGAAACCTGCCGCGTGTTCAGGTTCCTCCGGTTGACCCTTCTGTTATTGATTCCTTTAATGAAACCCTGGAAGACATAAGGCTGGACCTGGGTGACTGCGTCCGGTGCTCTCTTTCCGCCAGCAGGAAGCGAATCGTCTTCGGCGAGGGGCATCCGAAAGCCGACCTGATGTTTATCGGCGCGACCCCGGATGAAACCGACGATCAGGAAGGCAGGCCGTTTTCAAGGGAGGGGAGTCTTCTCACGGATATTATCGAGAAGGGCCTGGAGATCCCCCGGGGAGACTGCTATATCACCACAGTGGTCAAGTGCCGGCCTCCCAGTGATCGAACTCCGCAGCAAAATGAAATACTCACCTGCCGGCCATTCCTCTTCCGGCAGATCACCTCAATCCGGCCCAAGATCATCTGCGTGCTCGGCCAGACCGCCGCTCAAAGCCTGCTTGATTCCACATTGCCTCTGGCCAGACTCCGCCACCGATTTCATAACCTGTCCGGCTTTCCGGTCATGCCCACCTTCCACCCGGAATACATCGACCGGCACAAGGAAAGAAAACGGGAAACCTGGGAAGATATCAAGCTTATTAAAGAACGGTTGAGGGGTTAGAAAAAGTAGTCCCTTGCGATTATAGTAGAACTTGAGCTATATTTTATCTGGGGATACCATACTTATTTGATTCACGGAAGATTTTCTCATGAGTTCGGCTAAAGGACGAAGTTTTGCAGAGGCCTCATCATCGGAATGCCAAGGAGTAAACCAATCCATCCGGAATCAAAAAATCAGATCCGACGATTATCAGGTGTTTCTAAAATGGTTGCTCCTTTCAAGCTTCTTGTCCGGTGCATGGGCTTAAATCGCTTGATAATTCGGGATATTTTTCAAGGAGCAGGTTACATGAAAAATGTATTTACTTCGTTAGTGTCGATTGGCTGAAGGATAATAAGTCGCCCCAATTCTTATGGTCCTTATCTTGTGATTCACCTTCAGTCCCGCCATAGATGAGATAAGCCGCTCCACCGTAAACCCTTTTCAACTCTTCCTTGCTAATTTTTTGATCTTTTGGTAAATCCTTGATCTTTATTCGCGCCATGTTGACAAACCTCCTGTTTTATTATTGTCAGGCTCAAACTTGAGCCCTCGAACTATTAATATTCCTGCGAGTTAAATTTTCGCCTTTTTTAGCTTGCTCATCCTACTCCTTAAAGCCATGACGCATCTTTTTTTAAACACCTCTTTGCTACACGCCGGCTGTACAAGCAGGGTGGCTTATGCGCGTGTAACGCCTCAATAAAATGATCCAGAACGCCCGCGCCTGTTGGGCTTTGCGCAAAATTCAAAAACGCAACTCCGCACACTGTCAATTAATTTGACTATATCTAAATGGCAGGCACCCAACATGGTATCCGTGGCATCAGTGGGTTTGTGATTGTCCAATAAAAAATAATCGTAATGATAGCCGATTGCGCAGCTTCCCTAATTTTTTTAGTAATTAGATTAAATCAATCAATTTAGACCATTTTGTCAAGTGATTTTACAAGCTGGTTTATGTAGTTTTTAAACATGGGTAACACTCCGAAGGAATAATATGATAAAGAGTTAAAAGTTCATCATCATACTCAACGGAGGTTACCCATGTTTGAGATTATGACAAATAAAAATCAAACTGACCCACTACCGACAATTTGAATTGAAGATGAAGATCACATATCATGATATGCCTTAGTGGTACATTTTTCCCGCACATGCATATTTGGTTCTACTGAATAACGCACCTGCAAGGAATGTTTTTCAGCGTATTCCTGCCCGGAAGGGGCTATCTCCTGGCAGGATGGTGTTATCCGTTTTGATTATAATTTCTGTAAAAGCTGCGGCACCTGCGCGCAGGAATGCGTATTCAGCGCTATCACCATGGGAGACGTGGGCCAGGCCATGCAAATTGAAGAAGAGAAAGGGAGTGCGTCATGAATATGAAACGGATGAGAAACGGATGAGTCTGACTGGAAACGAGGCCGCGGCCTGGGGCGGCCGGTGCGCAAACGTGCGGGTCGGCAGTTCCTTCCCCATGGGACCGAACATGGAGGTAACGGAAACCCTTCAGAAATTCGTCGATAAAGGCGAAACCCCGGACCTCAAGGTAATCCTGCCGGACAATGAAAAGTCGGCTTCGAGCATGCAAATAGGGTTGTCCAGGCTGGGTGTACGCTCGATACTATGCATGAACTCCGAGGGGATTCTCTGGGCCACTTCTGAAATCCACTACGCGGCCAGTTCACGCCTGCCCATGCTGGTCGTCTGCCCGAGCCGGGCGCTCGAGCCGCCCACCACGGTCTATTGCGACCATGACGATTTCCTTACCCTGCGCGACATGGGCTGGCTCATGTTTTACTGTGAAAATTCCCAGGACATTTTTGATACCATCATCCAGGCCTATAAAATCAGCGAGCATGAAGACGTCATGCTGCCGGTCATAATCGGGTACGACGGCTGGGAGACTTCCCATGCCGCAGTACGGGTTGATATACCGGAGCAATCGGAAATTGACCGGTTTTTGCCGGCCCCGGGTTTCATCAAGCCTGAGAGGGACTACCTGGCTGTGGACTGGGAGGAGCGATGCACCCAACGGCGCTATCAGCAGGGATTCGGGGGGGGCACTTTATGGAAATCAGATACCTGCAAAAAAAGGCGGAAGAGGATTCGGCCGGCATGATCGAGTCCGTGGGCCAGGAATACCGTGAAATGTTCGGCAGCTGGCACGTGGGAATGATTGAAAGCCACCTTTGTGATGACGCGGACATGATTCTCGTCACCATGGGCATCGTTTATCCCATGGTTAAATTCGTGGTCAACTCGCTCAGGGAGAAGGGCGTCAAGATCGGGTGCGTAAAAATCAGGGCTTTCCGCCCCTTCCCGGCCGAGCAGGTCGTGAACGCCGTCAAGGACGCCAAACTGGTCATCACCCTGGACCGCAACTCAATTGCCGCCTTATTCAACGAGATAGGATCGGCGATGTTCATGCAGCCGGAAATCAGGGCCGCGGGGCCGATGCTCATGGGCAAGGTGATCGGCGTGGGTGGAGCGCATATCTCCCTCGACCTTTTGAGCCAAATCGTCGAGGAAGGATTTGAATGCGTTGACCAGGGGCAGGTGAAAAAAGACCTCGAGTGGGTCCCCATCCAGGGTATCGGTTACGATCCGAACCTGCACGTACTGGCCGAATAATCAGGCAGCATTAAAAGGAGAAAATAAATGACAGCCTCCGAAAAGTCTTTTTGGAATGAATCGAATAATTATTTTTTGACCGCCACCGAACAACAATGCCGGGGATGCGGTTCCCTTCTGGCGGCCAAGCATATTCTCAGGGCTATTTACGAGTCGACCCCCAACGCCATGGTGTTTGGCCGAAGTTGTGGTGGTGGGAGGTCTGAACTTCAGACCGGTGGCCGGATAGGAGTGGACGGCAGCGGCATGATGGGCATCCAGGCCGCTATCGAGGCCCGGGGCGCCCTGAATGATAGAACACTTGTGGTGATGACCGGAGATGGGCGTGCCCTGGAGATGGGTTCGGGTGACTTTTTAGCCTCATTCGACCGCGGACAGAAACTGACCTGGATCCTCCTTGATAACCAGGCTTACGCCAACGCGGGAAGCGCTGCCAACGCTCTGACCCCGTTCGGGGTTTCCACCCGAATTTTCACCAGCAAAAGCGGCGGGAAACCCACCGTGGAAAGAGAGATGCCCCTGATGATGGTTTTCAGCCAGGCCCGGTACGTGGCCACGGCCGCGCCGGCTTACGTGCATGATCTGGCGGCTAAAGTCAGGGATGCCGTTGAAAACCAGCCTTCATACCTTCATGTATATGTCCCGTGCCAGGTAAGCTGGATATACAGCCCGGAGCAGGTGGTGGAACTATCAAGGCGGATGGTGCAGACTGGCCTCTCACCGTTGTGGTCTTATAAGAACGGGGTTTTTGAAAGAACGGTAAAGATATCCGAGAGCAAAAAAAGACCGATCCAGGATTTCCTCAAGCTGCAGCGCCGGTACGAAGGGATCACCGAAGAGGACATCAAAACCATAGAAAATCATGTCCACCGGAAAAACAGAATGGTTGACGCCCTGGAGAGCGCGTTGAATGAGCCGGACACGGTTTAATCGAACTTGAACGTTAATACTACCTATCGACTAATCAGGAGTAAAGATATGTCAGAAGGAGCATTATCTGGGTATAAGGTGTTGGATGTCACCCACTATATAGCCGGGCCCTATTGTACAAGGCTCCTGGCCGGATACGGGGCTGAGGTGATTAAGGTTGAAAAACCTGGAAGCGGGGACGGCTCAAGGCGGCTTGGTCCGTTTGTCGGTAATGATCCGCATATTGAGAAAAGCGCACAATTTCTCTATCTCAACACCGGTAAGAAGAGCATCACTCTTGATCTGAAGAGTCCGGCCGGGGTGAAGATTTTCAAGAGACTGGTGGAAGACGCGGATATTCTCGTGGAGAATTTCGAACCGCGGGTAATGCCTTCACTGGGGTTGGGGTATGACACCCTTTCCGAAATAAATCCTAAACTGGTGATGACTTCCATATCAAATTTCGGTCAAACAGGGCCTTATCGGGACTATAAAGCGGCGGAAATTACCGAATATGCCTTAAGCGGCCTCATGAAGATTACCGGTGAACCGTACCGGGAGCCTTTAAAACTGGGTCTGGATGTAGCCCAGTATACTGGCGGACAGGCAGCAGTTATCCCAACTTTGGCCGCGGTTCGACAGGCCAATTCAACCGGCCAGGGTAAGCATGTGGACGTATCCATCATGGATTATTCAGTGGGCATTGTGGAATGGCAGCTTGCTCTGTATCAGGCTATTGACCACATTACCCCGAGGATGGGCAACTCGAACCAAAAAGGCCATCCCTGGGGCGTTTTCCGATGTAAAGATGGGTGGATAGTTTTAGCCACTCTGGGCTCGGGTTTCAAACATGTTGCCGACATGGTGGGAGTTGAGGAGCTTAAAGACCCCAAGTATCTGAGTCACGGGGTCCGGGTCCGTTTAAGTGATGAGATTGACGTGTATCTGCTTCCCTTTATTGCCGACCTTGATCTCGAAGACTGGAAAGAGAATGGTTTTAAGTTTTTCAACACCAAGCGAGGGGCCGCCGCAGGGTGGATTCGCGGTGTTGATGACCTAGTGGATTGTCCGCAGCTTAAATCCCAGCATTTCTACAAAACCATAGGGCACCCATTCCACGGCAAGGCGGTTTATTCAGGTGGCCCGGCTCAGTTTAGCCGGACACCCTGGCAGGTGGGCAGGGCGCCTTTGCTGGGCGAGGATAACGAAACAATTTACGGTTCGCACCTAGGCATAAATGATAAAGAGCTGGCCACGCTCAGGCAGAACGGCACGATATAAGCGCAGGAGGAATGGTAGATGATTTTACGCCTTGATCATATAGGTATCGCAGTAAACTCCCTCGACCAGGTTAAAGAAATAGCCGAATCCGCCTTTAAAGTGGATTTTCCCCGGCCAGAAGGAGAAGGCGATTTTAAAGCAAGCTGGGTCAAAATGGGTGATACATTAGTCGAATTTATGGAGCCCATTGCGGAGGACGGTGTAATAGGTAAATTCCTAAAAAGTCGTGGTGAGGGTGTCCACCACCATTGTTTTGAGGTGGATGACATAGAGGCGGAGGTTGAAGCTTATCTGGCCCAGGGACTGAAGGTCGTCGGGCCCGGGGTCGTCGGGTGGCCGGGATGGAGGGTTGCTTTTTTCCATCCCAAAAGCACATTCGGCACGCTAATCGAGCTGGTCCAGACGAGAATATAATTAGAGGAGAGATAAATAATGGGTAATCTACCGCTTGAAGGAATCCGAATCGCGGATTGTACACAGGCCTGGGCCGGTCCACACTGCACCCAGCATCTGGCTGACCTCGGTGCTGAGGTTATAAAGGTTGAACCTCCCTACGGCGCGACTCGGGGCGACAGGAAAGCCTCTTCCGGTACCTATGCTGAAGGTAAAGAAGGAGGTAAGCCTTGGAACAAACAGACCGTTTTCAACATGCTCAACCGGCAGAAGTTGTCAATCAGCCTGGATCTTACCAAAACCGCGGGCAAAAGGCTGTTTAAGGAACTGGTAAAGATAAGCGACATCGTACTCGACAACTATGCCGCAGGGGTTATGGACAGGCTGGGTGTTGGCTACGAGGTATTAAGAGAGGTGAAACCCGATATTATAGTGGCCAGCAGCAATGGCTGGGGTCCCAGCGGTCCCTGGGCCAGTTATCATTCCTATGGTGTTATTCAAGAATCCATGAGCGGTTACATGGCCATGACAGGTTATTTAGGCGATGAAACCCCCTATCGCTCCGGGGTTGACCATATTGATCCTGTAACCGGAATGCACATGTCCCACACCAGCATGGTGTGTGGGGACCTATGACAATAACGGCAAGCCGAATGTTATGACCGCCGCCTATGGCGGGATCTGCTGCGCCAAACCGCCCTGCATCAATGTCTGCCTCAGAAAAGCCACCTACAGCCATGGCAATATCATGGAGAAAAAGGCCTATACCGTCAGTATCGCGTCGGAAAAATACGTCGCTGAGGTTGATTATTTCGGGATGGCCTCGGGACGGGATGTGGATAAATTCGAGAAGACTGGTCTCACGCCAACAAGAAGCGAGTTGGTGGACGCGCCATATATCGAGGAATTCCCTGTAATAGTGGAATGCAAGGTGGTAGAGATATTCGAGCTGGGAATGCACACCATGTTTGTTGGCGAGGTTATGGATGTCAAGTCCGACGAGGATGTACTGCATGAAAAAACCAAAATGCCCGCTATGGAGAGCATCAAGCCCCTGATCTTTGATATCGGCACCCGGTCCTACCTGGGTGTGGGGGATTCCCTGGGCCGGGCCTATAATATCGGAAAGAGTCTAATGGAAGGATAGGGGATAGAGCGCCGGGCATGGAATAGGCAAATCCATGAAAAAACCACGAGATTTCATAAACCGGACGAAAGCGGAAACTCACAAGGAAAGAGTTGCGATTATTGACGAATCTAACACCTCGCACTCAGGGAATTAGTGAATGAGTGGTTGATAAAATTCACCAAAAACATCACTTGAAAAGGAAAAAACCAATGGCATCTATTACACAACCTCCCAGGGGTTTGCAAAGATTACTAACCCAAGAATACAAGGGCCCCATCATTATGGTCAATCTTTTGAAATTCAAACCGGACGGTGGAAAAGAGATATATCAGAAATATTACGAGGGCATCATGGAGCTGATGATGGGAAAGGCCATTACCCGAATGGTTTATCGAGGCGAGGGGCTTCAACCTGTGATTGGCGATGAAGAATGGGATGAGATTGAGCTTTATGAATATCCCTCCATTCAGGTATTTCTCGAGATGGTACAGGATAAGGGCTACCAGGAGGTTATGAAGTTTCGCACTGAAGCTATTATTGATTCACGGTTGTTCTGTACGGTTCCAAAAGAGTAAAGGAGTAAAACATGACCACCTCAAAGTCTCCCCTTCTGATTCAGCAAGACGGTGCTGTTACCACACTGTCAATTAATGACCCGCCGTGGAATCCCATGAATTTTGAGTTCATGGATGAACTGGAGTTGACTATCGACAAACTGGCCAAGGATAAGTCCGTGCGCGCAATTATCATCACCGCTGAAGGTGACGAACACTTTTCCGTTGGCATTAACCTGAAACAGCTTGCTTCTGTCCGGGGCGAGAAAGGCGGCTTTATGGCCGTGCTGGACCAGCGGCTCCGGGTAGAGGCGGCCATTGAAAGAATGGGCAAGCCGGTCATTGCCACCTTATTCGGTTACTGTCTTGGAGGAGGACTCGAACTCCCCCTGGCCTGCCATTTTCGATTAGCTGCCGAAAAAGGAACCAAGACGGGACTACCTGAACTTGATTTGGGTTCAGCGCCTGCATGGGGAGGGACCGCCCGGCTGACCCGTTGCGTGGGTCGCATGCATGAAATTGATATGATACTTAACATGAAAAGGGTATCCGGGCCTGAAGCCTACCGGATAGGTCTGGTCAGCGAGGTCCTGCCCAACAAGCAGCCCAAAGCCCGTGCCCATGAACTGGCCCAGGACCTGGCTTTAAGGCCGCCCCTGGCCATGGCCGAAGTTCTCCGGTGTGTGGTGGAAGTGGGCGAAAGATCGCTCCAGGAAGGCCTGTTTGAAGAACGCCAAGCCGTCCTGCGCACCCGCGGGACCAAAGATTCCCAGGAAGGCATGAGAGCCTTTTTGGAAAAACGGCCGCCTGTATTTACCGGAGAATAGTTATTTCCAGATCGCTGTTGAAACTGAACAGACAGACACAAATAATCCGGCTTAATATCAGCAAAGATATCGGCTAAGGCATTCAAGGTTTGAGACGGGAGAAACAATATGAGCAGCCGCGATCCATTTAAAGGAGTGATAGGGCGTACTACCGAAGATTCGACCCCCTGGTGGCCCGAACCGAAAAGAACCGTGGAGGACAGCCCCAACGTGGTGGTGATCCTGTTTGATGACCTGGGATTTTCGCTTTTGACTGCTATTCATAAACACAACATCTAACGCCACTTCCTTTCTAATTTCTACCTGCTGCCATTCAGTTTGACATTCTAAGACCCTCTGTTGGCCGGCTTTGGTAGGTGCATGTGGCCTCGGCCTTTCCGTTGAACCACTACTACCGAGCCGTGCTGAGCCATGGCTGACTAGTGATAAAACTTTTGACAGGCCAAGAGTTAGGTTGAAAAGCTTGAATACGGGAAATCACGGCCATTGCCGCATAATGTGAGATTAAAGCTAAAAGAGGAAATCAAATGATTGATAAAAAAGACGACTTTATTTTGCACCAGAAACAGAAGGTGCGCACCGTGCACCCAGGCATCCATGTGATCGACGACGGCATTGGTCGATATAGAACCATTGAATCGCATTTATATGACTGTTCGGCTCAGGGGCAGGTTTAACCGGGATGGGATCGGGGCCCAGGAAAACGACCGTGGACGGCAGAAAGCTGAGAGCGGAAAACCGTCGAAAAAAGATATTTGAAACTTTGCTCAGTTTTTATCGGGAAGGGATCTATTGCCCCAGCATCGCTGAGATGGAAAAGCGGTCCGGGGTCAGCCGGCGGACTCTCCATTACTTGTTCAAAAACGCCGAAGGCGTGGCCGCCGAAGTCAGCAAATATCTGAAGCCCACCTATGAAAAGCTGTACCATTTCGAACCGAGCGATGGTCCCTTGGAACACCGGATTGAAACGCTGATTCGGCATCGGGCCCGGCTTTATGAAAAGATCACCCCCACTCGCAAAGCTACGCTCTATTATATGTCACGAATTCAATCCTTAGCCCAGGAGCAAGAGGCGGCGAACCAGAAGCTCCGTAATCACGTCCGGGATCAATTCAAAGCGGAACTGGCGGCTGGCCCCCAAGGTCTTTTGGAGACCCTGGATCTGCTTACCAGTTGGGATTCATGGAACCGGCTGCGTGCCGTCCAGAAATTGTCCGTCAAAGATAGTATAGCGCTTCTCTGCGAACTCATTGCCATTCAGCTTAAACACTGATTAAGGCCAACCCGTCCTCCTGCAGGTGACGCCCAACCGATTACCTCACACCGTCTTCCGTCTAACACCTGCTTTCAATTCCACTGAAAATCCCGTTTGGATTCATTGAGCTATTCAGAAGACGATGCAATTTCAAGCCCAGTCTCCACTAATTTAAGCTTGACAAGCCCGGGAAAAGCTCTTAAGATTGCTTAATTTTTATTACACATAATGCGCAATTTACTGAGCGTGATTTATTTAGTAGGCAGCATGAGCAAGAAGAAATGGGTTGTTTTAAGCTGGTTGTGGAAGTAAAAACCAGCGAGCCTTTACAGTTCTATGATTTCTAAAAAGACCCCAAGGAACTATATAACCTGGTAAAAGAGGAAACCCACGAAACCACCGCAGGAAACTCCTTCATAAACTGGAAAATCATTTATCAAATAACCTGGATGAAAAACGGTTTCAAATATTCAGAGAAAAGGGGGCAAGGCCCTTTTAAGGGGTTGTCTTTGAAAGACCCCTGACCGCTGAAATCCAACAGCTTAAACTAGAGTGCAGGACATTGACCGCTTGTGATGATTGACCTGATCTACAATTAGGCTCGATCGAGACAATTCAACAATACCGGTACAAATCATCAAGGGGTCGTAGACACGGCTGCCGGGCTTCATATGAGCAGTTTAGAGGCTGTAATTATAGATACAGAAACCCCAAAATGCAGAATGTAACGTGTTGCCTTGTTAACGCAAATTCCTAATCAATAACAATTATTGATTGGATTATGGATAAGGGTAATGGGGCCTGGAGCCGGACCTGATTAAAGTCCGTTAAATCTCTGGAGATCATTGATGATTTAACCCTCAAATGGACTTTTCAAAAACCAGGGGCCGGGTTTCCGGGCGTCATTAGTAAAGTACCGGGATGTGCCATCTCCAAGAAAACCCTCGAGGGTGACGTAGCCCTGCGTCAGGCCAAAAAAATGGCCCGTCAAGCGGCCAAGGTCAAAAAGGAACTGGCCGAGTAACAAAGAAATTGCGGTACTTGCCCTGTAATTCGAATTTATTATCCTTTTATTGTTCAGGTAACCAGGTAAGTCTTCTAACGCAAGAACAAAACAATAGTTATCATCAATGAAGGAGATCATTATTATGAAGGAGAATAAACAAGGCTTAACTAGAAGGGAATTCCTTGAACTCGGTGCGGCTGGAGCGGCAACCGCAGCTTTGGGTGCGCCGACCGCCTTTGCCGAAACCCCAAAACGGGGTGGGACCCTGACCTGCGGCATGGCCTGGATGATACAGGTCCCTGATCCACAGCGTTACACAGGCACCTGGGCTCGCCAGGCCTCAGCTCTTTCCTATGAAGGGCTGACCACCCCGACCCCTGTGGGTGAGCGGCTCAGGATTACCAAGGAGAAAGGACCTGATGCTGTACCTGATGTTCTGCCCATGCTGGCTGAGAACTGGGAAATTGAAAAGGGAGGAAGTCGCTATATTTTCCATCTTAAAAAGGGTGTGAAGTTTCACAATGGTAAAGAATTCGACTCAGCGGACGTGAAATGGAGCTGGGAGCGAATCAAAGACCCTGTGCATGTTTGCAGTGCTCGCAAGATGTTGACCGAATTTTTGAAATCTATTGACATGCCCGACAGGTACACTATCGTGGCCAATTTGGACAGGCCATACGGCGGTTTTCTCAAAGCCAGCGCCTGGTGCAATTCTCCCCTTCTTCCCAAGGATTCTATCCCTTACGGGGTGACCTGGGGTCAAACCCCGAGCTTCAAACCTCCAACCCCAGCTCCTCCGGGAACCGGGCCTTTTAAACTTGTCAAGTTCCAGCAAAAACTGGAAGCTGTTTACGAGAGATTTGACGATTACTACGTTCCGGGTCTGCCTTACCTGGACAAGGTTATCTACAAAGTCATTCCCAAAGCAACGCCTCGGAGCCTGTCCCTGCGCGCCAAGAATGTGGATTACGCCTATGGCGTGGAATCCAATTGGCTGAGCAAGGTTTTAGAGGGCCGAAAAATCAACGAGTTGATAACTTTAGAAAAAGAAGGAATTAAACTTTTTCCGCGTATTAATTCTGTTACTTTTTCTATTTTTTTAAATTCTCATGACCAAGCTGACACGCCCTTTAAGGATGAACGTGTCCGTCAGGCCCTGGATTATTGCATTGATAGAAAACAATTTGCCCAGGCCCTTTATGGCAATCTGGGTATTCCCATGGCTCAGGGCTTTCATCCGGCTATTTCGTCTTGGGGCTATCCTGACATTAAGCCAAGAGAACCGAACATCGAAAAAGCCAGGAAGTTGCTTAAAGAAGCAGGCTATCCAAACGGTCTGGATGTGGAGTTAAAGATTTTCCCCGCGTGGGGCCGAATGGATAAAGCGGCCCAGATCATCCAGCAGATGGCCGGACGGGCAGGCTTCCGCTTTAAGATTAACGTCAAATCCGGTATTCAGTACTGGTCAGGAACCCGTGTATATAAGTATCATTCAAAGATTTACCTCTTAGGCGGCGATGATCCCCAGCACTTTTACTATCTTTTTCTGCATACAGAGGCGGCAAAACCATCTAACGGTTACGCCCCGAGCACGGGGGTCAAGGACCCGATCATGGATAAGCTTCTTGAAGAACAGGCAGGTGAAATAGACATTAAAAAAAGAAGAGCGGCATTTAAAAAGGTCGTTTTGTATAACAATGAAAAAGCTTATCTGCTTCCCTATGCGGCTGCCATTGGCTCGGACGGCTGGACTATGAAACTTAAGAATTTCAGGCCATGGGACTACTTTATGCCGCAACAGGCTTTTCGAGAGACCTGGCTGGAAAGCTAGTTGAATCCGGTATAAAAACCAGATCACTTTAAGATCTTTGATGATGAAAAGCACATTGACAATATAATGTGTGGCTACAACATGTTAACTGAGTTATGATAGGTTGGGTAGAGCTGTTATTTGCGCCATAAATAACAGCGAAACCCAACCCTTTTAAGTTTCAAACGTCGCACATGTACTATACATGCAATATCGAAGTGTCAGAATAAAAGGCGGAACTTATTTTTTCAAAATTATGACGTATCAAAGAAAAAATATTCTATATCTGACGAAAAATATAGAAAATGTGTTAGGTTTCACTTCGTTCTACCCTAA
>JAFDLS010000065.1 GCA_019306365.1 Deltaproteobacteria bacterium | reverse complement strand
AAATACGCAGCCTTGTATGGTCCGCAGCCGCCTGACGAGGTTAGGGGCGAAGTAATAATAAAAACGCGGACAACGAAAGGAGAGGTTTGTGCTCAGACGGGCAGTTAGCCTCGACCCCCTAATTTTATTCTGACCTGGAACTGGATCGAGCCATTATCACTTCCTCAAAAGTGGAAATACTTGAGGCTGAATAAGAAAATTCCGTTACAACGCAAATGGCTCAACCCGTATTAATCTTGACGGTCACAATCAAGATGGATATAATTTAATACTGTATATTTTTACCCTGCCAGTTTAAAAGCATTTGAAAGGAGTGTTCATGTCAACCCAAAAACCTCAAACCCTTGGCGAGTTAAAAAAAGTTATTTCCCGCCTGCCTGATGTCCGTGAAGAAATGCGGATGAATCTAATTCGAAAATTAGAAAATCATGAGCCATTATTCCCGAAGTTAATAGGATTTGACGACACCATCATACCTCAACTTATTAACGCCATCCTGTGCGGGCACAACATTATCCTGCTGGGTGAAAGAGGCCAGGGGAAAAGTAGACTGATCAGGGGCATGGTGGATTTTTTAGATGAAGAAATTCCAGCCGTGGCAGGTTGCTCAATCAACGATAATCCTTTCAAACCAGTATGTGTCGATTGCAAACAAAGGCTGGCTGAGATGGGAGACGAGCTTCCCATTACTTACATTCCAAGGGATAGAAGATTAGTGGAAAAACTCGCCACTTCCGATGTCAGCACGGCAGATCTGATTGGAGAGGTTGATCCGATCAAGGTTGCTGAGGGAAGAACCCTGGACGACGAGAGCGCTATCCACTTTGGTCTGGTTCCCAGGGCGAATCGAGGCATTTTTGCGGTGAATGAGTTACCCGACCTTGCGGAAAAAATTCAAGTGGCGTTTTTTAACGTCATGGAAGAAAACGATTTCCAGATTAAAGGATTCCCGGTGCGCCTTCCTCTGGATATCCTTGTCGTGGCCAGCGCCAATCCTGAAGATTACACAAGCAGAGGGCGTATTATAACACCGCTAAAAGACCGTTTTGACGTGCAGATCAGAACCCATTATCCTAAGGAAAGAAATCTAGAAATTGAGGTAATGGAACAGGAAGCCAGGCCTTTGAATTTAGATGGCATCGAAACCTGTATACCGTCTTTCATCAAAGAAATCCTGGCGGAACTGACATTACAAGCTCGTAGTTCTCCGGATATTAGCCAGCATTCGGGAGTAAGCTGCCGAATTTCCATCAGAAGTTATGAATCCATTATAGGTAGTGCCATACGGCGTTGTTTTGAGGTGGGTGAAAAAGTTGTTGCGCCCCGCATAACGGATCTGGAATCGGCCTTCCCGGCTATCATGGGCAAATTGGAACTGGAATACGAAGTGGTCGACACTAATGAGGGAGAACTTCTGGAAGACCTGGTCAGGCGCGCTATCAAGGTGGTATTTGACGAGCACTTCGAAACTGACCAGCTATCCTCCATTGTTGAGGCGTTTAATAACGGCATGGGGGCAGAAGTCGCTCAAGCTCTGCCTTCAGAAGATTATATGGATGGTTTGAAGGTCATCCCGGGCATGAAAGAAGCTGTTCAGTCCCTCGTGAACGCGGAAAGCCCTCCTGAAGTGTCTTCGGCCATCGAATTCATTCTGGAAGGTTTGCATTTATCAAACCAGCTTAATCGGGAAATCGTAGAAAAACGGAGAATTTATAAATGAAATTTTTCAGGTATTTGCCCTGGGACGGTACACAGCTGCCTTTTGCCTTGAAGCGAAAAGAGGTGATGGACGCCTTCATGGAAAATATTATGAAAGGCATGAATCCGAACATGTCCCTGGCTCAAATGATCTGGGATGGATTTCCTCTGGCGGGCATGGATTTCAGGGTCATGGGTCTCGAAGAAATGCTCAAAGAGATTCAACAACAAAAAAGAGACCTTTTTTCACAATATAACCTTGAAAAAGCCTTTGATAAGCCCATCGATGATCTTAAGAGGCTGATGGCTGAAGAAGCCATGACCAGACAGCAAAAGGGGGAGGAGTCTTCGCCTCTCTTTGAAGATCTTCCGCCGGGTCTCCTGGAAAAAATTAAAAGCCTCGAGAATTTTCCTTTTATGAACGAATTCAGCCAGGAAGCGTTTAACAGCTGGAAAGAAAGAAGAGATGAAGTCCTCGAGCTTTATGAATTCTACAGTGAATATTCACACAAGTTCCAGGGAGATGAGTCTCTTGACTTTGATCAGGCCCTGGAATTGATGAGGCAGTTCAAATCACTTGATAACCTTCAGAAACAGCTCCTGAATGGCCAGTTTCAATCCATAGATCCAAAGATGATCAAAGATCTGATGGGCGAGGAAGCCTCCAGGTCGTTTGCCATTCTCCTGCAGCTGCCCGAAGTGATTACCGAAGAAGGTATTATCACGTTTGATAAGGCTGGTTTTCATATGACACCCAAGGGTATGCGAGCCCTGGGAGAACTGGCCTTCGGACAGGTGTATTTTCAGGTAAAAAAGGATAAACAGGGAGGACATCTCGGCGAAGCCCCGCAGTCCGGGGAGATTGAACCGGATTCCTCGCGCCCCTACCAATTCGGGGACAGATTTGACCTGGACATTACCAAGACCATTTTGAACGCGGTATCAAGGCCGCCAATGGCAGACGGCCGCCTGCATCTGTCGCCTGAAGATTTCTATGTGCGAGAAAGGGAGCAGCGCATTACCTCTACCACGGTCATACTGTTGGATCTATCATGGTCAATGTCATGGGAAGGAAGATTCCACGCGGCAAAGAGGGTCGCATTGGCCCTGGATCATTATATCAGAACAAGGTTTCCCAAGGATAAATTCTATATTATCGGTTTTTCAACCGAAGCCAGGGAACTCAAAGGGAAGGAACTGGCCCTGGCTGTTTGGGATTGGGGTCAGGCCTATACCAACCTTCAAGGGGCGCTTCGGCTGGCCATGAAGTTCATTAAACGCAGTGGGAACAGGAATAATCGAGTAACAGTTATTACCGATGGACAGCCCACAGCTTACTACATAGGCAGCCATCTTCATGTGGAGCTGCCCAACAGTATGTTCGGCATCAGCCCCAATGCCTGTAAAGCCACTCTGGCTGAGATAAGAAAGGTAACCGCCCAGGGGATGAATATCGATACTTTTATGCTTGATGATAACCCTGTCCTGGTGGAATTCATCCGTCAGATTTCCAAGATCAACGGCGGCAGGGCAATCATATGCGTTCCGGATAGTCTTGGTGAACTTGTCTTTGTTGAAGAAATAAAAAGAAGAGGACAAAAGATTTAAGCGCCCGAAAAGCTCTTCATAGTACAACACCTCTTAAATACCGAAAAGTGAACTAAGGAGATATGCTGAAACCAAATTATTTTTTTGACCTGGAAGAACTGGAAGCTAAACCACTTTTCAACGGCCTGGATGCCGTCTGGGACGCCATCGGGCAAATCAAACCTTTTTTGCAGGGGAACCTCGTTTCTTCTGTCGCCGAGATACGAAAAAAGGGAGACCTGGTTAAACAAACCCACGTCCTCTGGAACGGAAAAATAATAACTGAAGACCTTGAACTTAAGCCGGGAGACACCACCAAGGGCAAATTCGAGGTTTTTCATCGAGGGGAAAAACTCGAACACGCCGCGGTTATTTACGCCGGTGCGGCCCTTATGGACGATGACATCCAGATCGGGAGCGGCGTGGTGATTGAATCCGGGGCACTAATCAAGGGCCCGGCAATTATCGGTGATAATACTGAGGTCCGCCAGGGAGCCTATTTAAGAGGTTCCACATTGGTTGGCCGGGCCTGTGTGGTCGGCCATGTAACTGAAATGAAAAATTCGATCATGTTAGATGGAGCCAAAGCCGGACACTTCGCCTACCTGGGGGACAGCGTCCTCGGTCGGGAAGTTAACCTCGGAGCCGGAACAAAACTGGCGAATTTCAAGATTGCAAGAGGACCGATCAAAATTAAGGTAGAAGGTGAGGTAATCGAATTAAATATACGTAAATTAGGAGCTATTTTAGGAGACAACACCTCAACAGGCTGTAACACCGTTACCAGCCCGGGGACACTCATGGGCCCAAGTTCCGTGGTTGCGCCTAATATGACCGTTCCGGCAGGCTACCACCGGCGGAGAACCGTAATCAGGCCGAAAAAATAAATTTCAGCCGCAAAAATGATTGTCGAAATTCCGTTCCAATTGAAGACGGATGTCTTTTTTACAAAGAAAATATTTCTGTAAATCGCTCTACTTTTTTCCCTCGCCTCTCGCCTCGAGAACATCCCGTAAGGTCTTTAAAGCTGTGTTGACAACCGGCACGCCGCCATATGTGCCCATCTGAAAAATGACTTCAGCGATCTCCTCAGATGTACAGCCTACATTCAGGGCCGCCCAGATATGAGTCCTCAACTCCTCCCTCCGTTCTAATACGGTCAGGGCCGCGACGGTAACCAGCTGTCTGGTCTGGTGAGGAATCTTTTCCCGGGAATACAGCCTTCCGGTATAATGCATGGATATTTCCTTGGCCAACTCCTTATCAAAAGACCGCCAGAGGTGATAGGCCCGGTCTTCAGGGGGAAGGCCCTCAAAATATTTTTCCGCCGTTTTTCTGGTTTTTTCTTTCAATTCTTCCAAATTATCACTCATGTTAAGCCTCGCTTCCTTTCATTGATGTTTGAGACCTCTGCAAAACTACGTCTTTTATCTGAACTCATGAGCACCGCATCACTGACGTTGCAACGGCATATGCCAGGCTCAAATTTAAGTCCTCGAAATATTAGTAATATTCCTGCGGGTTAAATTTTCACCTTCCGCGATTCCAACAAAATTACCGGTTTTGCAGAGGTCTCGTTTAGTTAATTTTCTTGTCTTTGTCACTTTTTATTCACAAATTTAAGCAGATAGAGCATTTGTCATAAATAAGTTCCGTTTGGCTTTGGGGCAGGAGGAGATATAATTTTGGTTATTCTTCTAAACCACCTTACGACAAACGCCAAAACATCATGTAATTGCCGAATGTTATATCATGTCAGCCGCTGTTAGAGGCTTGATTTGGCTTAGTAATCAAATGGAAAATAATTCTGGCAATTACTATGGCTTCTTTGAAAAACACAGAGGGTATTGTATTCATTCTCCTATGAAGAATCAAGCAGGTTCCCAAATTCCTTTTTGAAATGGCTTCATTTTTGACTCTCTGGTAAAATATCTCACAATTATTAAACCAGATCATTTATAATTGTTTGAATAACAAAACTGACTACCCATGTAAATCTAATCAACCGGTTCGTAACTGAAATATGCAATCTCCTAAAATCCAGATTGGCTCCCGGCTAATAGGAGGGAAAGAATGACGAAGCGAGATGAAAAAATCAGAAAAAGAGAACAGGCATGGAAAGACGGAACTGTTAAAAAGGCGCTCAGCAGATTCCCTGTCTTAAAAGAATCACCCAGCCGTTTTTTCACACCTCTCGATCTAAAAGACGATTTTGATTTTTTAAAAAAAGTTGGTTTCCCGGGCGAATATCCATTCACCGCTGGCACGTATGCCTTCGATCCTTCCGCCGGATTGGCCAAGCTGGCAGCCAAGGCTCCGGCGGGTTCCGGACGCACGCGTGCCGCCGGTTATTCCGGGTATGGCACCCCTGAGGACACACGAGATTATTATAAACAAATGATTGAGCACGGAAGCCGGGGCGGCCCCAACCTGGCCATGGATCTGCCAACCCAGTGCGGATATGACTCGGATAATCCTACAGTGGAAGGAGAAGTGGGCAAGGTTGGTGTAGCGATTGACACCCTGCGCGACTTCGAAATCATCTACGAACCTTACCAGGGGGACCTCAACCTCGATCGGATTGCCTCCAATTTCACTATCAATGCGCCGGCCATTTATATTATTGCGATGTACGTCGCCCTGGCGGAAAATCGCGGGACTCCAATCAACAAACTGAGGGCCACCCCTCAAAATGACATATTGAAAGAGTACATTGCTCGCGGCACCTACATCTTCCCCGCCCGTCCGGCCATGCGCCTGTTTCGCGACACCCTGGTCTTTATTAACAAGCACATGCCAAATGTCAACATCACCAGTATAGGCGGTTATCACATCAGGGAAGCCGGAGCTACCCGTGAGCAGGACCTTGCTTACAGCATGGCCATCGCCATGGCGTATCTTCAAGAGGGAATCGATGCCGGACTTGGCATAGATGACTTTGCCCCCCGCTTTACCTTCAATGCCTTTGGAGGCAGTATGGAATTCTTGAAGGAAATCGCCTTCCAGCGGGCGGCCAGGCGCATGTATGCCCGTATCTTAAAAGAAAGATTCGGCGCCAAGGATCCGAGAAGTATGATCATCAGGATGCCTCTCGCCGCTCACATCGGGCCCTCGAGCACCACGATTCAACGTCCGCTCAACAACCTGACCAGAGCTGTTATGGGAGCTATTGCCGGCGCCCTGTCCGGAGGCCGCCCGGCCCCATTTCCTCCCTATGATGAACCTCTAGGACTTGGATGGAGCGCGGAGGCAACCCAGCTATCCACAGACGCCGGCCGGATTTTAACTTGCGAAGCCAAATTGGGTGAAGTGGAGGATCCTTTTGCGGGCTCTTACTGCATGGAAGCCCTGACGGACGAGATTGAAGAAGCGGCTGGGCAAGAGTTGGATAAAATCGAAGAAATGGGCGGCGCCGTCGCGGCTATCGAGCAGGGGTACATGCAAAAAATGGTGAGCCGAAACGCTTACGAACATCAGAAAAAGGTTGCCAGCGGTGAAACGCTGATTGTGGGGGTCAATTGTTTCACCGGCGAGAATGAGCTGGAGGTTGAAACCAGCCGGTTGGTTCCTCACCCCTACGATCCGGAAAAACGGGCCAAGGCCGAGGAAAGGCAGATCGCCAGCTTGAATGAAGTGAAGCGCACTCGAAATAATAAAGAAGTCAAACGACTCTTGAAGACACTGGAACAGAAGGCCAGACAGGAGGATGAAAACCTGGTTCCTGTTTGCATCGAATGCGCCAAGGCCTATGTTACCATCCAGGAAGTCTGCGACGTCTTTAGAGATGTTTTTGGTGAGTACGATGCGCCTTCAATTTTATAGAAAGACAGTTGTATTCAAGTCTTGAGTCAAATATGTCAAAAGACCCGTTTACATTCCCTCTAGATGAAAATTCCAAATCCTGGAGTAATAACCTCAACGATCTGTTCGGGACGCTTCTCAGGGAACTGTTTAGCTTCCTCGTCCCCACGCGGGATTATCAAGACATCAGAGTCAATGGCTATAAGATGCTCAATGATCGGGATACGATTCATCCATTATACCCTCTCGAAGTCGAGGAGAGCCGCGCGCCATGCGGTCCCTTGGATTTGTATGAACCGAGAATATGTTTTATCCAACGCGCTCTTGAATCCTTGCTGGGAATAATAGATTTGGAGGCAAACGGGAAAACGGTTCAAGTAGACGGTTTTCGTTTGAAGGATTTAAAACAATGGCTTGGCCCCGGCGGAGGCGTGTCAGATATCATTGGCCATGCGGCGGCCAGGTGTAACTTGAACTGCCGTTTTTGCTACAATCAGGGAACCCCTCCTTCGCTGACACCAGCGCCCGGGAAAGCGGCAGATGAACATAAAGAGATACAGGAGCGTATTAAAAATTATGTCCCATCCGCTAAATTGAATATTTTTCCCAACATGGGAAGCCCGGCTGAGGCATTGGCTCACCCGCATATTCTGGATATCCTGACCGGCCTGCGTCAAAAGACATCGGAACCTTTTCGATTTTCCACGAACGGGTCCACGCTGACCCAGGAAATGATACAGGCCCTGACAATTCTCAAACCAGTTTATCTTGACCTCTCCCTCAATTCCTCTTCCCCTGAGCGGCGTCAATGGCTTATGCGGGACCCTGAACCTCAAATTGCCCTGGAATCCTTAGCTCATCTCAAAAACGCTGAAATCCCCTATTCCGTGGTGATAGTTCCCTGGCCTTTTCCAACCTCTAAGATCATGCTTGATGATTTGCGAAAAACGGTAGCTTATGCCGCGGCTTTTGATCCGACCTTGATTCAGATCAGCCTGCCAGGTTACTCGCAAGCCTTTTCAAAGGAACCCCTGTTCAGCCATGATGAAGTTTGGGGAATTGTGAAATCCGAAGTTCAGTTACTGCGTTCCGGTACAGAATGCCCGATCGTTATTCGGCCGGGTTTATTCGAAGAATATACCGACCCGGACAGACTCAACGACCCCGTTTTAATTGGCGTAATAAAAAATTCACCCCTGGCAAAGACCGGTCTTCGTCAAGGCGACCGTATTCTCAAAATAAACGGACTGCCAGTGAAAAATCGGCCTCAAACCAGATCTCTTTTAACGCTTCTGCATGAAAGCGAAATGAAAGAAGCGTCACTTTCCATTCAACGAGACGGAGCCATGCGTGATTTGGACCTTAATCTTTTAAACTTCGATTATCCCTTTACGCCGGAAACCGCGACCCATCTTGGAGGCGTTTTCCCCTCTTCCGGCGTCCCCCTGGAATGGGTTGAAAAATTAAGAGACATGGTCCTGTCTCGTAAGGCGCAGGAAGTACTGCTGCTTACCTCAATCTTAGTGCAGCCGTTTTTAGAAAAGAATTTGAAAGACAGCGGTTTTTTTTCTGGCATCAACACGCATATAAGGGTTCCAGAGAACGGTTATTTTGGCGGAAATATCTTTATGGGAGATCTGATGGTCGTTGAGGATTTCATCAAAGCGATAGAGAAATTCATTGATGAATCAAAGAGGCGGCCCGATCTTGTGGCCATTCCTTCCTCACCTTTTTCTTTGAGTGGATGGGGCAGGGATCTCACGGGACGAGTTTATCTGGATATTGAACGCCGCACAAAAGTTCCTGTGGCCTTGATTGAGTGCGATCCAATATTCGATTAAAGGAGAATGGTGATGGAAAGGAAAATCAGGGTTCTTGTAACGAAAATAGGGTTGGATGGACATGATAGAGGGGCAAAGGTCATTGCGTACGGTCTGAGGGATGCTGGGTTTGAGGTTATTTTCCTGGGTGTCCGCCAGACTCCGGATCAAGTGGTGAACACAGCCATACAGGAAGATGTGGACGTGGTGGGGCTGTCAATATTATCGGGCGCTCATATGCCTTTGGCCAAACGGGTTTTGGAAAAGCTGAAGGAAAAAGGTGGAGAAGATATCATTGTGCTCATTGGCGGTTTGATCCCGGAAGAGGACAAACAGCCGCTTAAGGAAATGGGTGTAGTAGAGGTCTTTACTTCCGGAACCGATATAATTAGAGTTGCTGAAGTAATTAACCAGCACGTCAAAGCCGAAAAATAAAAGAAGGTATCTTCATGAAAGGGTTATTATCAGATGTTCGCATTCTCGATCTGACCCGGATGCTGGCTGGTCCTTATGGCACCATGATCCTCGCTGATATGGGTGCTGAAATGATTAAGGTTGAGGACCACCGGGGAGACTATACCCGGCGGGGAGTTCAAACGTCACTGGGAGGCATGGGGGCCTACTTCCTGGCGGTAAACCGAAATAAAAAAAGCGTCGTGCTGGATTTGAAGGTTCCCAAAGGCAGGGAAATTTTTTACGAAATGGTGAAGGTTTCCGACGTTGTGGTTGATAACATGCGCCCTCAGGCCCTGAGCAGACTGAAATGCGACTATGAAACGCTAAAAGAAGTGAATCCGCGCATAATCTCCTGCTCTCTAAGTGGTTTTGGCCACACTGGTCCTTACAAAGACCGCCCTTCCTTTGACCTTACCGTTCAAGCCTTGAGCGGAGGCATGAGTGTGACCGGCGAGGTAGGCGGACCGCCGGTAAGGATGGGGATACCGATCGGCGATCTGGCCGGAGGCCTGTTTTCGGCCCTATCAATTGTGTCGGCCCTGCATTTTCGCGAGAAAACCGGGAAAGGCCAGAAACTGGATATCAGCCTGCTGGACTGCCAGATCTCAATGACCTCGTACCTGGCCGCGTATTATCTCATTGGTGGTTTACTTTCCGGTCCTCAGGGGTCTCGCCACGGGACACTCGTACCTTATGAAGCCTTCAAGACCAAAGATATCTGGATCGTGGTGGCCTGCGTGACGGAACCATTCTGGGAAGGACTTTGCGTAGCGCTGGAACTCGAAGAACTCGTTCTGGACGATCGCTTTAACAATGCCCTCAAGCGTCTGGAAAATCATGACGAACTTATTCCCATACTGCAGGAGGTGTTTTTTAAAAAAACAGCAGCGGAATGGCTAGATCGATTAGAAGAGGCGGACGTTCCCTGCGCTCCGGTCAATTCACTGGATCGTGCCCTGACCGACCCTCAAGTACTGTCCAGGAATATGGTCCCGGAACTCAGTCACCCGCATCTTGGGAAATTCAAACTGGCCGGGAATCCGGTAAAGGCCTCGGAAACAGAAGAGGTTTTTATTCCCCCGCCACAGCTCGGAGAAAACACAGAAGAAGTATTTAAACAAATTCTTGGTTATTCGGAAGATAAAATAAAAGAACTTTTAGATGAAAAAGTGATTGGCATTATGAAGGAGGAAGGTAATGAGTAATGAGGCTCTTGAGGTTGAAAAAAAAGATTACACCTGCACGCTGATCTTAAATCGACAGGAAAAAAGAAACTCCGTAACGCCGCAAATGCTTATTAAGCTCTATCAGCTCCTGGACGAGTTTTCAAAGGGCGACGATGTTCGCGTGGTCGTCTTCAGGGGCGCTGGAGATAAGGCCTTTTGCGCTGGATATGATATCGGCTCCATTCCCACCGAAGTTTCGCCAAAGGTTCAAAGAGAGCTTGATAGAAAAAACCCCGTGGAACTGGCTCTGGAATGCGTAAAAAACTTCCCTTACCCGACCATAGCCATGATGAATGGATACACTTTTGGCGCCGGGTTTAATCTTGCCATGTGCTGCGACATCCGCATTGCGGTGGATGACATACGCATGGGTATGCCGCCCGCCAGGTTAGGCCTGGTCTACCACCCGGATGGAATTAAACAATTTATAGATGTTTTGGGAATGGCCAGAGCCAAGGAGGTTTTTTTAACGGCCCGCACCTATCAGGGAGTTGAAACCAAGGAAAAAGGGCTGGTGGATTTTCTGGTTCCCAGGTCTGAGCTTGAATCATTTACATATCAATTTGCTGAAGATATTACTAAAAACGCGCCGTTATCCCTCAAAGGAATAAAAAAGATATTAAACATGTTTGGCCGTTCCTGGACGCTGAGCGAGGAAGATCTTAAAGAGGCTGAAGCGCTTATCAGGGTGGCTTTCGCCAGTCAGGATCTGAAAGAAGGCCAGGCGGCGTCAGGATCTGAAAGAAGGCCAGGCGGCGTTTTTACAAAAACGCAAACCAAAATTTATTGGCAAGTAGAGACCTCTGCAAAACCAGTAATTTTGTTGAAATCGCGGAAGGCGAAAAATTAACCCGCAGGAATATTACTTATATTTCGAGGACTTAAATTTGAGACTGACATATGCCGCTGCAGCGTGAGCGAAGCGATGCTCAATACCGCTGCAGCGTGAGCGAAGCGGGGTTCAATACCGCTGCAGCGTCAGCGAAGCGGGGTTCATGAGTTCGGCTAAAGGACGAAGTTTTGCAGAGGTCTCAAGTAAGGTGAAATGAACACCGATGTCATTTTGAAAGCGCCAGAGGCGATAATGATCGAAAGGACAATTCATATATGGCAAGTAACTGGGAAACATTAATTGATGAGATGAAGGAAGGCTCCATTCGCGCCCTGACCAGGCTGATTACTCGAGTTGAGAACCGGGAACCCGGCTGGATGGAAGCCATGAAAAGGATTTTCCCGGATACGGGTAAGGCCCAGGTAATCGGTATAACAGGTTCTCCAGGCACCGGCAAGAGCACACTTACAAACCGGATCACCCGCGTCCTGGTGGATAAAGGCTTCAAGGTTGGCATTATCGCGGTCGACCCATCAAGCCCCTTTTCCGGGGGAGCCATTCTGGGAGACCGTGTCCGGATGATGGACGTGTGCGATCTGGAGGGGGTCTTTGTCCGTTCCATGGCTACCAGGGGAGCCCTGGGTGGTTTGAACCAGTCCGCCCGCGATGTCGTTAAACTTCTGGACGCGTTTGGAAAAGATTATATCCTCATCGAAACGGTAGGCGTCGGACAGGACGAGGTGGAGGTGGTCAGAACAGCGGACCTGGTTCTGGTGGTTTGTATACCCGGGCAAGGAGACGCGGTACAGGCCATAAAAGCCGGCATTATGGAAATCGCGGATATATTTGTGGTCAACAAGGCCGATCTTGAAGGCGCGGATCAGGTTGTTATGGATATCAAGACCATGCTCGATCTTGACATGGATACATCAGCCGCCAAACCACCTATTATTCAAACCATCGCTATTAAGGGAGATGGTATTCAAGAACTTCTGGAGCAAGCACTGGTTTTACTGAAGACTCTTGAGAAGCGCGCGCTCTGGCAGGAAGTACGTGTCCGCGAAGAACTGATCGGATTGGTGGAAAAGGAAATCGTGGGGCTTATCAAAAAGAACTGGAAGAAAGACGGGGGGCTTGATAAGGCGGTGCAGCAAATTATAGCCCGCGAGATCGACCCCTACACCGTTGTTCAGGAAATCATAACCCCTCTGGTTTCTTTTTTGCCAGGGGAATGACGCACGACACGTGAACACCCACTGCTCTTGAAGTTTATTGGTATTAACACTTTTTAGGGGGAGGGACATGCCGGAAAATAAATCCGTAGGAATGACCAGAAAGCTTGCCGGTTTCACGGTAAACACGGATGCATCTAAAATCCAGGCCCATATCTTTGACCATGCCAAGATAGCCTTTATGGATTGGCTTGGTGTCGCACTGGCCGGGAAAGATGAGCCTTTGGTACATAAGCTGCTCAAATATGCCGAGCTTTTGGGTGGCATGGAGCAGGCGACGGTCCTGGGTCATGGTTTAAAGAAAACCGTAACTCAAGCCGCGTTAATTAACGGAGCCGCGTCACATGCTCTGGATTATGACGATACCCTGGCGTTCTTCATGGGCCATCCCTCGGTAACCCTCTTCCCGGGGCTGTTGTCATTAAGCGAATGGAAGAAGAAGAACGGCCGAGACTTCTTGACGTCGTATATCATTGGCCTCAAGGTTGGAATCACCGTCGCTGCCTGTGCCGGGGCTGAACATTACGCTGTTGGCTGGCACGCGACTTCCACTATAGGACATCTGGCTTCAGCCGCTGCATGCTCCCGCCTTTTAGGGCTGGATGAACAGCAAGCGGTTTATGCCCTGGGAATCGCTGGCACTCAAAGCTCCGGCTTGAAAAGAGTATTTGGGACCATGTGCAAACCCTTCCA
>JAFDLS010000064.1 GCA_019306365.1 Deltaproteobacteria bacterium | reverse complement strand
CTTTTTGGGTGGCTTCTGCCACACAGGCCAATCCTAAAGGTAAAACAGGCATGTTTATTTGTTCCGTATTGGCTGATATTAATAAAACTCTCATCTGGGACTCCCTATTTGTATCATATAGATAATATTGAATGTCATGGCCCCTGACTTAAATACAGTATTGATAGTTGCATTGGCTATTTAGAAGCCATCTCAAAAAAGTTTTTTTACCCTAACTCATGAACCCCGCTTCGCTCACGCTGCAGCGGTATTGAACCCCGCTTCGCTCACGCTGCAGTGGTATTGAACCCCGCTTCGCTTACGCTGTAACGGCATATGTCGTACGAAAATTTAAGTCCTCGAAATATTTAACATATTCCTGCGGGTTAAATTTTTTTCTCCGCGATTTAGACCAAAACACTAATTTTGAGATAGCTTCTAATAAATAAAGTTGAGTCAATCAAGATAACCCAAAGAGCGCAGCCGTTCTGTGATCGCTGACGTCTCCTTTTCATCCATGATCAGCGGTTCACTTTTAAAGATCTGGGTATTGGCTTCACTCACAAAATCATGTGCCCATGCATTCACTCGAACCTTATCCTGGCCTGGGTCGAGCGGATGATAGCTGAGCGGGTCTTTTCGATATTTATAGCGGCGGCAGGGCTGGGAGCGTTCAAGGAAATGAAGACCTTCAGCCGTTTCAAAAAGGGTGTCGTTTTCAGGCGATTCAAACCAGCCGTCACCATAAAGATAAAGGTTTTCATTATTTATCACCGCAAGCTGCCTCAATATTTGTGACGGTATCAGGCGTTGCGGGTCAGGCGGAGAAATTAAGGAACGGCCCATCATGCCGCCCGGATCATTCAGGTCAAGGGCTTCAACGAGAAAGGGCATAATGTCACAAAGTGAAACAGGATCGGTGTACCTGCCGGGAGCCAGTTGGCCAGCCTTTATAATCAGGGGGACATGGATTTGATCCCTGGTTACAGTCAAGCCGTGGAAGAAAAAGACTCCTTGTTCGCCAAAGGCTTCCCCATGATCCGAATGCACTATGACAAAGGTGTTATCATAACAATTCCGGCTTTTAAGCATGGCCAGGAGCCGCCCAATAGCCAGGTCCGTGTAATGAATGGCCCCGTCATAACGGTCCAGATAGCGCCTGAATCGGCTTTCATAATTGGGAGGGCTACCCTCATTCGGTGACGATTCGAACCCAAGAACCTGGTAGGCGGGGATACCTGGCACATAATCTTCAGGCGCGGTATTTCTTGTTATTGGGGTCTTGATAAGCGGCAGGTGGAACCGGTCAAAAGGGGTCAAGTCAGAGCCGTCATTAATAAAATGGGAATCATGCGGCGGTGGAGGATTGTAAGGCCCGTGGACATCCATTAGGTGAATCCAAAGAAAAAAAGGCTCATCCGCTATGTCCTGCAGCCATGCTGAGGCGGCCTCGATGGTGTCTTTGGCCTGCCGATAAAGAAACATGGGCCGGTTGAGTTCCGGAACCGTGATATCCTGGTTATAGATTTCAAAGCCCCGATCCAGGCCACTGTTTTGGCGGTTCAAAACAACGGTACTGATAAAAGCCGCGGTCCGGTAGCCGCTCGCGGCCATGAGTTCAGCCAGCGGCACCATCTCCGGAGTCAGGGCGCAAGGCGCTTGAAAATAAAGCTTGGCCGTGTGCCAGCTAGGCCAGCGGCTGGTCATCATCGAGGTGAAAGAGGGAACTGTATAGGAGCAGGGGGCAAAAGCATACTCAAACAGGGCCGCTTCCCTGGCCAGGCGATCCAGGTTGGGTGAAGTCCGGCGCGGGTATCCGTAACAGCTCAGATGGTCTGCCCGTAAGGTGTCAATGGATATCAGGAGGACTGAGTTCATTTATCGATTTATCCTGTTGTATCATTTTATTATCAGGAGAAAAACCATGTCAACCCGGTGCGGTTAATCAGGTTTATTGTACCTGGCTGTCTCCATGGGCGTGGGTTTCAGAATCCAGGCGCGAGGCATTTGAAATTTTTCAACCAGTAATGCGGCTGCGTCTTCAGCTTCCTGGTGCGTTGGGAAAAAACCCACTCGAACGCGGTACCAGCTTTCTTCTTCGTCTTCAACCTTATAAGTGTAGACGGTGTAACGGGTCTCCCTTAAAAGTTCCACAAATTGTCTCGCTTTTTGAGGATCTTCCGTGGAAATTACATTCAGTGCCCAAACCTGTCCTGAATCGCCTTTGACGTTACTGGTATCAGCCGAGGCTTTTTCTTTTCTCGCCTGTTTGGAAACAGGGGTCGGCGTAACGGTTTTGGCCTCAGGGCGAAGCTCAGTAGTGGTTTTGGGTACTACGATTTCGCTTATCAGCCTTTTTTTCAGTTCATCTGGCTTGAAGGCGTATTTAATCTGGGGCTGAGCGGTTTTCTCACGCTCCGTTACGGGGCGAGCCAATATTTCATCCTGTGGGCCAGGTTCAAGAGGGGGGATATAAAAATACAGATAATAGGCTGCGGCCGCCGCGGCTGCCGCCAGCACAAGCAGGGCGATTAGATAACCCGCATTTGATATTTTTCTTTTACTGTGTTTCATCTTATTCAAAACGGCCTCTTTACCTGTTCAGGTATAAGGTGTGCAGGTAGCCTTGATCCCTCTGCAAAACATCGTCCTTTAGCTGACCTCATGAGCACCGCTTCGCTGACTCTGCAGCGGTATTGAACCTCGCTTCGCTGACGCTGCAGCGGTATTGAACCCCGCTTCGCTGACGCTGCAGCGGCATATGTCAGGCTCACATTTAAGTCCTCGAGATATTAGTGACATTCCTGCGGGTTAAATTTTCGCCTTCCGCGATTTCAACAAAATTACTTGTTTTGCGGAGGTCTCAGCCTTGAAGTCCATGCTTTTTCAAAAAGAATATCCTATTTGATTCCTGGCGGCAACATTAAGCTCAGTTCTGTTTATTTTTCGAGAATCGAACCATTCAACTGATTTGAAGAGCATCAATTCCCCGACGCCTTTTCTCCGATGATCCGATTTGACGGCCACATCGAGTATGTGACTATAAGTTTCAATCCGGCTGGCAGGCGGGTACTTCTGAATTCGCGCCAGAGCGTAAGCCATGACACGATCTTTTTCCAGGCAAACCAATACCTTAGAATCACCTTCATTCATCAGCTCTTTAACGAAGGCGTCAAAGTTGACATGGCCATCTACCCGTCTGGTAAAGAAAGGGTCCAGGTTTTTAAGGTTTGAAATCAGTTAGCCGCAGCCAGACTGAGTAAAGCTATGCTGACTTGCATCTGATACCAGGGGAGAACAGGGCAGAAAAAACTCCCCTGGTATTTTTTGACATTTAATTAATGTTTGTATCCCAGATCGAAAGCTTTCAAGTTCTTTTTTAGAAATGCTTTTTTAGTGTTCTTTTTAATTGCCTTTTTTGCATGGTCCGCCTTGATTGGAAGGTCGGCGTGCCGGGCCAGGGCGCCCAGCATGACCATATTCATGGACAAAATTGACCCGGCTTGATGCGCATAGGCGTCAGCGTCCAGGGCCACCAGTTTTTTTACTCGTTTTTCCAGTTGAGCCAGGGCTTTCTCTATATCCGGATATTCTCCCTGGCCAATGGCTGAGGTAAAAGGAGGGAAAGGATGGGAGTTCGTGATCACAAGTGTGTTTGAACCGCATTTGTTCGCTGCCCGCAAGCTTTCCGAGGGTTCGAAGCCAAGCAGTATATCGGCTTCCCCGTCTGAAATAATAGTGCTTAAAGCCGGTCCGATAATGACCGCGGATTCCACGACCCCGCCTCGCTGAGCCATGCCGTGCACTTCACTGATGTTAACATTAAGGCCGGCCAGCATGGCGGCTTCACCGATCAAGCTGGTAGCCAGCAGGGTTCCTTGCCCGCCTACACCGGTTATGTGAATTCGAGTTACCTTCATGATTGTTCTCCTAGTTTTACTGGCCGGATGGCATGCTCCGGGCAAACCTGACTGCAGACGGCGCAGCCGATACAGAGATCCGGATTGATCATTACTTTGTCTCCCTCGAGGTAAAAGGCCGGACAGGCCAGGAGATTGAGGCAGTCGCGCTTGTTTTTACACTTTTTCTGGTCCACCTCGAAGATCATCTTTTTTGAGAACTCACCGGTGCGCTGGGCGTAGAGGGGGCATACTTCCTCGGAAATGATAACCGACACACCTTCATACGCCATAGCTGATTTAACGGCTTCCTGCATTTTTTTCAGGTTGCGGGGTTTAACGGCATAAACATCTTTCACGCCGATTCCCCGAACCACGCTTTCAGGTTTGATCTGCTGCTTGTCTCGGCCAATAAGGCTGGTGTCGACTCCCGGGTGAATTTGATGGCCGGTCATGGCCGTGGTTCCATTGTCCAGGATGATCAGCAGGACGTTGTGTTTGTTATGAACGGCGTCAACGAGACCGGTCATACCACTGTGGAAAAACGTGGAATCACCGATAAAGCCAACCGTTTTACGGCCTGTGGCTTTTGAGATGCCGCAGGCGGTGGAGATTGATGAGCCCATACATAAAAGAAAATCCGCCATTCTGAGAGGCGGCATAAAGCCCAGGGTATAGCAGCCAATATCGGTCGGGTAGACCGTATCCAGCCCCGCGATTTTTTTAACCGAATAAAAAGTTGAACGGTGAGGGCATCCCGGACAGAGGTTTGGCGGCCGGTTGGGAATTTCAGGCAGACCGCTCGTTTTGACCGGCTTGGGCGCTTTGTACTTCACACTGAAATATTTGGCTATTTTTGCCCGAACCATACCCGGGTCAAATTCAAAGAGACGAGAAAACAGCTTGTCGGATTTGCCCGCGATTGGAATTGTCAAACCCGCCTCCTGGGCCGCGGTTTTGGCTTCCTCTTCCATGTATGGCTCGAGTTCCTCAACCACAAGCACCTTCTCCTTATTCCTCAAGAAACGCTGAACAAGCTTTTTGGGGAAAGGGTGCGTATAGCCAAGGCGTAAAACCGCGACGTTATTTTTAAGTTTAAGATCGGACAGGGCGTCCATAACATAGGCGTAGCTAATGCCATTTGTAATGATTCCCAATTTACCGCGTCCCTTGATAAAATTATACGGGGAGCCATTCGCCATCTGAAAGGCCCTGGCGTATTTATCGACCAGGATTTTATGCAGGGTCCGTGAAACACCGGGCAGAGTAACTTTGAGACCAGGGTTCTTAACGAATTTACCCTGAATGACTCTCTTTTTCATCCGGCCAAAAGTAACAACGCCGCGAGAATGGTTGATCCTGGTCGTGGTGCGAAAGATGACCGGAACCTTGAGTACTTCAGAAATGTCAAAGGCGTCTTTGATCATGTCTTTGGCTTCTTCCGGCGAGGAAGGCTCCAGAATAGGCAGGCTGGAAAGTTTGCCGTAGTACCGGTTGTCCTGCTCATTTTGACTTGAAAAAAGCGAAGGATCATCAGCGGAAATGACTACCGTGCCGCCTTCAACTCCAACATAGGCCAGAGTCATAAGCGGGTCTGCGGCAACGTTCACCCCAACATGCTTCATCACTATCAGCGTGCGCAGTCCGGAACCGGCCGCGCCGGCTCCCACTTCCAGGGCTACTTTTTCGTTGGTCGAATACTCAAAATAAATGTTAGATTCATTTGAAAGTTCGAAAAATGAGTCTGAGATTTCAGATGAAGGGGTGCCAGGATAACAGGTGACAAAGGCTACACCTGCCTCAAGAGCGCCCCGAACGATGGCCTGGTTGCCCAGGAGCAGCCTTTTTTGACCCGACTTGGTCTTAAGTAAGGGATTCATAGTCTACCTCAATAGCGTTTATTTTTTTTCTCGTTCATCAATGACCCGCTGGGCCTTACCCTCAGAGCGGGCGATGGTGTTATAGGGTACGATGGTCACGGGAACATGGATACCGATGACCTGTTGAATCCGTTTATAGAGTTTTTCAGACAGGTTGTCCAGGGCTTCCTGCCCGCCACCATACACTTCCTCTTTAGCCTCAACCTCAACGGCAAGTGAACTCAAGTAACCTTTCTGTCTCACCCGGAGCAGGTAATGGACTTCCATTTCTTCAAATTCCATGATAACCGACTCTACCTGAGAAGGAAAGACATTGACACCGGAGATGATGAGCATGTCATCAAATCGGCCGGTGATTTTTTCCATAACTATCAGAGTTCGGCCGCAGGCGCATTTTTCACGCTTCAAGGTACTGATATCCCTGGTGCGGAAACGAACCAAAGGCATGGCCTGACGCCTTAGCGCGGTAAATACAAGTTCACCCTGTTTGCCTTCAGGCAGAGGATTACCTGTTTCAGGGTCAATGATTTCCGGGAAAAAGTGATCTTCATTAATGTGAAGCCTGTGTTCCGAACATGTAAAAGCCACACCCGGCCCCCCCATCTCGGTCAGTCCGTAAGCCTCATGAGCAACGATTCCCATGCGGTTCTCGATCTCCAGCCGCATAGCCTCGCTCCAGGGCTCAGCGCCAAAAACTCCCGCCTTTAATGGCCAGGTTTTTATATTCAAACCCATTTTTTCCGCTCTTTCAGCGATAGTAAGGGCATAAGTGGGCGTACAAAAGAGCCCTGTGGTCCCAAAGTCTCTCATCAAGGTCAACTGGCGTTCAGTCAGACCCGCTGAGGTGGGGACCATGGTACAGCCGAGCCGGACCGCTCCTTGGTGGAAGCCAAGACCCCCGGTAAAAAGGCCGTAACCATATGCGTTTTGACAGATATCATTCTTCCTTAAACCAGCGGCCCACAAGTTTCGGGCCATACATTCAGTCCAGTCCTCGAGGTCCTGCGGGGTATACGGGCCGGTAACCGGCTTGCCTGTTGTTCCGGAGGATGCGTGTATGCGAATAACATCCTCTATGGGCACCGCGCACAAACCAAAGGGATAGTTGTCTCTAAGATCGTTTTTATCGGTGGTGGGGTAGTTGGTTAGGTCGGCAAAAGACTTTAGGTCTTCAGGTTTGAGTCCTTTCTCATCGAAAGCATTCCTGTAAAAAGGGATCCGCTCATAAACCCATTTCAAAATTTCTTGTAATGATTTTAGTTGATCGGCTTGTCTCTCTTCGATCGGCATAGTCTCATTTTTTTCATCCCAGTATTCAGACATCCTATCTTATCCTTTCTTCGTTAAATTAAAAATTACAGTCATTTCCCACAGTTCAAAGGTGACTGAAGGTAAAATTATTATAGAAATAAACCATCACCTAAAATCCAAATCAGCTTCAGGCCTAAAATGATCCCAAAGCATTCAGCTCTTCGGATTAAGGGTATGGACTTTAGCTTTCAAACAAGGGTTTTGGGTGTTGTTGTTTCGGTAGGACAGACGCATGGATCAGAGCGCCTAACGAAGACAGTAACCCAAAAATCCCCTTTTTTCTTGCCGTGGAATAAAGTGTGTCAGGTAAGAGATAGATAAGATTGTTATCTTTAGTTTTTTTTAATAAAGCCGGCATGCCCATTCCGTTATTCAGATTTCCCTTGCGCCGTTTTTTTTAGCTTGAACCTGGCCAGATTCAAATTTGGAGAATTTGGGAATCTGTCAACCAGCTGCTGGTATGCGTTTCTGGACTTTTCCGGCTGATTCATAGCCGCATAGATTCGGCCCAGGCTGAAGAAGGCTTGTTCCTTTAGCAACTCTCCAGGAAGCTGAATAATCTCTTCCCATCGCGCCGCGGCCTCGTTCAGTTTGTCTTGAGCCTCATAGGCATATGCCAGGCTGTCCAAAATAAAGGGCCTCAAGGCCTCTTCTTCAGGCTTAAGGGCGTTCAGTCCTTTTTTATACGTAAATATGGCTTGGTTATATTGCTTAAGATGAAAATAAAGAGTGCCAAGATCGAAGAGAGCCTGCCGCCCCGGGGCGGTCCGAGAGTACATCGTGCTGACTCTTTCCAGGGCGTCCAGAGCCGCTTCCACTTCCTCGCCATTACTTTTACTGTCCAGGTTTTTAAGTTTGGAAACCTTAAGCATAGCCTGATCATAAGCGGCCAAAGCCTGCCTTGCGTTATAATCGAAATAAAACTTGATTCCGAAAATCGCAATGACAACAGCCAATACAATGCTTGCTCCCAGAATAATTTTCTTAGGGTGCTCGCTTACAAAATTAAAAACCCTCTGGGTCTGGGTTATAAATTCATCGGATTGATCAAGCAGTTCTTTTCGCGAAATCCTTTTTTTGGCCATCACTTATTTCTTTTTAAAAAGATTATCCAATTGTTTTTTGGCCCGGGCCGCAGCGTCATCCTGAGTGCTGTCTGATGAACCCAAGACAAAGTATTCACATCTGTTACTAACTTCACGGTCCCGGATTGGTTCTGCCTGAGATTCACGGCAGTAATTGGCATACCCTGTATCATAGAACTCGCAATTAAGGCATACATGCACGTCCATGCCACAATGAGGGCAGAGTTCTCGAAAAGGGACTTTACCTTCCAAGCCTAAGGGTTTATGACAGAAAAAACAGGCTGCCATAGGGCAAGAACATAGGACAACCATGGCTGAAGGTCAAGTAAAAAGCAGCTTTAAATTACATAATACCTTTGAAAAAATATACCGGGGATTTTTCATTTCGTCTGAAAAAGGGTGGGTGCGCCCACAAGAGGGGCGTTGTCACCCAACTCAGATCGGGCTAAAAGAATCTTATCCGGATCCGCGGTAAAAAGCCTCGCGGAAAGCTCTTCCGTGATTTTTGGTTTTAATAAGTCAAAAGCCACTCCAGCTCCTCCGCCGATAATCGCTCCCTGCAAGCCGAGAAGGTTGAAGACATTGGTCAGGGCCAATCCAAGCGATGAGCCGGCCTTGTCAAAAACTTTTAGCGCCAGAGTGTCGCCTTGCCGGGCCAGGTCAAAAAGATCGGCGGAAGTTAGATATTCGAGCTTGCCTTGATAACCGCATGGTTCTCCGTTTTGAATCCATTCTCTGGCCAGATCCGCCATGGCAGTGCCTGAGGCCAGAGTTTCCAGACATCCCCTGCTGCCGCATTTGCAAAGCCTTCCATCGGGTTCCACAACCATATGACCGACTTCGGCAGCATTTTCAAAGGAACCAGTCCATAGGCGATTATTTAAAATAAGCCCGCCGCCCACACCGGTGCCAAGGGTGATGACAACAAGGTTTTCCAGACCCTGACCGGCGCCACCCAGCCATTCGCCCAGCGCGTAAAGATTCGAGTCATTTTCAATACGCACTTCGAAGCCAAGAGCCTCCTGGAGGCGCACAGCCAGAGGCACGTTGTTCCACCCTGGCAGATTGGGAGAATAGATTACCACTCCTTCTCGCGGAGAGACCCTGCCCGCAACTCCCACCGCTGCCCCCCCGGGTTGATCTGGTTCGGGAATGGCCTCCAGGAACCTATTAAATTGCGCGGCCATGTCTTCAATCACAAGGTCAAAACCGCGTTCACTGTGGATCAGAAAATGGCTGGAGGACAGTACCTTGCCTTCTGCGGATACCAGGCCGTACCGAACCTTGGTTCCGCCTATATCTACACTTAGATAGTTCATGATAACTCAGCTTTAAACCTTTCAAGGGTGCCTTCGACCAGGTTTTGGATTTCTGCGAGACGATCTTCACTTTCCGCCTCGAATCTAAGGACCAGAAGCGGACCAGTATTGGAAGCTCTAAGGAGACCCCAACCGTCAGGGAAGAGGACTCGTACACCATCAACATCAATTATTTCATGATCCCGCCTCAATTCTTCCTTAACAAGTTCCACCAGCTTGAATTTTATATCTTCAGGACATGATACCCTGATCTCAGGGGTATTATACATCTTTGGCAGATCGGACAGATATTGTGAGACAGGTGTCTCACTACGAGACACTATCTCTAATAGACGGCAGGCAGCGTAAATGGCATCGTCAAATCCAAAATAACGATGCATAAAAAACATGTGCCCGCTCATCTCGCCAGCCATCAGACCGCCTTCTTCTTTGAGTTTTTGCTTGATCAAGGAGTGACCGGTGCGCCACATAATGGCGCGGCCGCCATGAGCCTCAATGTCGTCGTAAAGATTCTTGGAACATTTGACTTCGGCAACAAAGGTCCCACTTTTTTCTGTCCTAAGGATATCACGGGCGAAAATGGCCATAAGCATATCGCCAAAGATTAGATCTCCATTTTCATCAACCACGCCGATACGATCCGTATCGCCGTCAAAGCCGATACCAAGTTCGAGCTTTTGTGTCACGACAGTTTCAGACAGCGTGGCCATGTTTTCAATTACGGTCGGATCAGGCTCATGATTGGGGAACCTGCCGTCCATCTCGGTAAAAAGTTCCACCGCTGGAGAACCAAGGCGTTTTAGCAGCGGGCCGGCCACCACGCCGCCGGTGCCGTTGCCAGCGTCAATAGCCACCTTAACCGACCGTTCTATATTAATGTTATTTATCAGGTAATCGCTGTAAATATTTGTGATTTCGCGTTTTTCTTCTGAGCCTTTGCCGGAACGAAAATTGCCTTTTTCCAGCAGCCTCCTAAAAACCTGGATCTCTTCACCAAATATAGTGTCATGCCCCAGCGAAACCTTGAACCCATTGTACTCAGGAGGATTATGACTGGCCGTAATCATGAGCCCGCCATCAGGTTCAAAGTGGCGCAAGGAAAAGTAGTAAACCGGGGTAGGGCAGATCCCGATATCAATGACCTGGACCCCGGATTCAATAAGGCCTTCAACCAGAGCGTCGCGGATAGGTTTTGAGCTTAAACGGCAGTCCCGGCCAATAACAGCGCTTTTTCCGCCGTGTTGATGAAGGTAGGTTCCATAGCCCTGACCAAGTATATGTGCATCGTTTAAATCAAAATCCTGGTTCACGATGCCGCGGATATCGTATTCCCTGAATATTTCCTCCTTCATTCTGCCCTTGCCTCCTTGGTTATCTTTTCAAAAACATAGCATATTTGAGTTAAAACCGGTAGTGATTCATACTAAAGAAGCTAGTTTGAGACCTCTTCAAAACCAGTAATTTTGTTGAAATCGCGGAAGGTGAAAATTTAACCCGCAGGAATATTACTAATATTTCGAGGACTTAAATTTGAATCTGACAAAAAGGTCAGCTAAAAGACGAAGTTTTGCAGAGGTCTCAGTTTATTCATTCGCTTCTTCTTTGTCATATCAACATCCCAGGCCATTGTTATAGATTTATACCCGGAGATATGATATTAGAAGTTGTCTCAAAATTAGCGTTTTGGTCTAAATCGCGGAGAAAGAAAATTTAACCCACAGGAATATGTTAAACATTTCGGGGACTTAAATTTTCGTACGACATATGCCGCTGCAGCGTGAGCGAAGCGGCGCTCATGAGTTAGGGCAAAAAAACTTTTTTGAGATGGCTTATAGTTTTGACCTGCGTGATCTCTATCAGGCCAGTCAAGGCATTCGATTTTCTATGTTCCTGGTAGAATTTTACTCACCTTGGAAGGAGTTGTCTTTACATGTTGGTTTCATTTAGGAAGATGGAGGAAGGTGGTTATCGATTGATAATAAACGGATTTGGATTCCGGCTTAAAAACTTATATTTTAAGCGCGCGGCCCGGTTTTTAACCTCCTGATTGACCTCTATTGAAAATGTATGATAATTTACTATTATTTCAAGTAGGTTAAGACGCTGATGTCACCACAACCTTTTTTTCAGGTTCAAGACCTGACTACTGTTTTTGAGACCAGGGAAGGGCTGATCAAGGCCGTGGACGGGGTTTCATTTGATCTGGCAGAGGGTGAAACCCTCGGTCTGGTCGGAGAATCGGGCTGCGGCAAGAGTGTAACCGCTCTTTCGATCATGCGCCTGGTTCCACAGCCGCCCGGCCGCATTGAATCCGGCCGAATTATCTTTGGGGGCCGAGACCTGCTTCAGCTTTCCGAGGAGGAGATGCGTCACCTCCGGGGCAATGATATCTCCATGATTTTTCAGGAGCCCATGACATCCTTAAACCCTGTCTTTACTATCGGCGATCAGGTGGCGGAATCCTTCAGGCTCCATCAAGGAATGACCAAATCCCAGGCGCTGAAGGCATCGATTGAAATGCTTCACCAGGTTGGCATTCCTTCTCCGGAAAAAAGAATCCGGGAATACCCGCACAATTTGAGCGGGGGGATGCGCCAGCGGGTAATGATTGCCATGGCCCTGGCCTGCCGGCCCCAGATGATGATCGCGGATGAACCAACCACGGCCCTGGACGTAACAATTCAGGCGCAAATTTTGAATCTGATGAATCAGCTCAAGGAGGAGATTAAAACCACCATTTTACTGATCACCCATAATCTGGGCGTGGTGGCGGAGATGGCTGACAAGGTGGCGGTAATGTATACCGGACGAATCGTGGAATACGCTCCGATGGAAGAGCTGTTCGATCACACCGCCCATCCGTATACGCTGGGGCTGCTTCATTCTTTGCCCCCGGCGGCTACCGAGGAAATGAAAGATCGGCTTGAAACAATCAGCGGCATTGTCCCTTCGCTTCTTGATCTGCCTTCAGGATGTAAGTTTCATGATCGCTGCCCGTATGCCTTTGAACCATGTCCGATTGAAGAGCCGCCTTTTTATCGGTTGAACAACAGGCATTTAGTGCGGTGTTACAAATATAAGGGATTTGCATGACGCCGCTGTTAGAACTTATTGACTTGGAAAAAAACTTCAAGGTAAAGGCTTCATCCTTTCGGAGAAGCCGTGAGACGTTAACGGCCGTTAACAGAGTCAATCTTGAAATTCGTTCGGGTGAGTGTCTGGGGCTGGTAGGTGAGTCAGGCTGCGGGAAAACCACCTTGGCCCGTTTAATTGTTCGTCTTGAAAAACCTTCTAAGGGACGAATCATTTTTGACGGCCAGGATCTTTCAAATTTGAATCATAAAGATGAAATGATCTTCCGTCGAAGGGTTCAGATGATCTTTCAGGACCCGTATTCTTCCCTAAACCCTCGTAAAACCGTGGGCAGTATCATCGGAGAATCCTGGCGAATTCATAGTTTGGGAAACAGCGGTGAGCGGCGGGAAAAAGTAATGGAGCTTATGGAGGAGGTAGGGTTGCGGCCTGAATTTTACAGCCGCTATCCCCATGAATTTTCCGGCGGTCAACGCCAGAGAGTGGGCATTGCCCGGGCCCTGTCTTTAAATCCTGACCTGATTGTGGCTGATGAGCCGGTGTCCGCCCTCGACGTTTCCATTCAGGCCCAGGTCATAAATCTGCTCAAAGATCTGCAGTCTAAGTTCAATCTTACCTATCTTTTCATTGCCCATAATCTTTCCCTGGTGCGTCACGTCGCGGATTGCATCGCGGTGATGTATTTGGGCCAGCTGGTGGAGCTGGTTCCCAAAGAACTTTTCGGTAAAGTCCATCATCATCCTTATACTCTGGCGCTCCTGGCCTCGATTCCGATAGCCAAACCAGGGGCGAAGAAAAAAGCTAAACCGCTCTTGGGCGACGTGCCCAGCCCGATCAATCCTCCATCAGGCTGTACTTTTCACCCCCGCTGTCCGGAACAGGTTGAAGTCTGTCATACAATACCACCTGAATTGCGGGAAGTTTCCCTGAACCACTGTATCTCCTGCCACCGCCGCTAATGAGGAAGCCTGGTTTTTAGTGGTGGATTAACGCCTTGGTTTGTTGGGTTTCTAAAATGAATGCTTGCGCCTACTATGGTAAATTCTTTTTAATCTTGCAGTTTCTAATATATCTTGTAAAATAAAAGTGCTGTGAAAGCCTTATTTGTAAAACGCAGATCCACCTGGTTGAGGGGTTTGTTGATCCTTTTATGGGTCGCTTTTATTGTAACGGGTGGATCATACGCTCAGGAGCCTTCGAAAACAGGGCAGATCTACGTCATGCGTCTTGAAGGCATTATCAGTCCGGCCACCGCGGGTTTTCTCGCATCATCGATTGAAAAAGCTCACAAGGCCAAAGCTCACGCCTTGCTTATTGAACTGGATACGCCAGGAGGACTTGGAGAATCCATGAGGAAGAT
>JAFDLS010000315.1 GCA_019306365.1 Deltaproteobacteria bacterium | reverse complement strand
AGAAATTCATGCCTGCCTTATATATCAAAATTATTTTGGCAGTCATCGTCCTCGCCGTGGCTCTGAAGTACATCAGTCAGTTTTTCCTGAGATAGCTGATCTTTCTTTTTTCAGTGTCCGCATATAACATGAATCAGATGAATTATTAAAGCTTGACGGAAAAGGCAGTAAATAGTAACTTTCTGGAGGCCTTAATAATCCTGGTTTTACAAATGGTTGTCCAGCGGCCGGGATGGGCTGCCCGCGGAAGGTTAATAAGGATTATATCAAAAATAAAACCCTGAAGTCGTACTTAATAAAGACCGATAGACTTGATCAGGGCTCAATGGAAATAGGTTACAGTGACCAGCGGTCCTTGCTCATGACCCGCTTTAAAGCCGGTACAGCCAGCTCCGTAAGATTCCAGCGTTTTCTCCATTATGAGGCCTCTGCAAAACCAGTAATTTTGCTGAAATCGCGGAAGACGAAAATGTAAGCCCTCGAAATATCTAACATATTCCTGCGGGTTAAATTTTCTTTTTCCGCGATTTAGACCAAAACGCTAATTTTAAGATAACTTCTAGTATTGGTATTCACCAGATAACATAAAAAACAGCAGTCAGGAGAACAGTAGTTATGGAAGAAATTTTACCTCAGCTATACCGCATTGTGGTTCCCCTTCCCAAAAATCCTCTCAAGGAAGTGAACTCATGGGTCCTCACTTCAGATGACCGGAATTTGATTATAGATACCGGCATGAACCGGAAAGCGTGTTCCGAAGTTTTGATGGCGGGCCTGGAAGAACTGAAGGTGGACCTTGAAAAGACGGATTTTGTCGTGACGCATCTGCATGCCGATCACCTTGGCCTGGTATCCACCCTTGTCAAAGAAAACGGCAAAATATATATGGGCAAGTTGGACGCTTCCGCGATGGAAGCCGGCAGCGGCTGGAACCGCATGGCTGATTTCGCGCACCAGGGAGGGTTCCCGGAAGACGAACTCCAGGCGGCCATCTCAAATCACCCCGGATACAAATACGGCCCGGAGCAGTTGATGAACTTCACTTATTTACTGGATGGAGAGACCTTCCAAATCGGAGACTATACACTACAATGCGTGGAAACTCCCGGACACAGCCGGGGCCACATTTGTCTTTATGAACCAAATAAAAAAATTCTTTTCTCCGGCGACCACATCCTTATCGATATCACACCGAATATCCAGGCCTGGTCTCACGAGGATGATACGCTCGGACATTATATCCAGAGTTTGAATAAGGTCAACGAACTGGAAATGAACCTGGTTCTCCCTGGCCACCGGCGAATTATTGAGGATGCCAGGGGGAGAATTCAAGAGTTAAAAGATCACCACCAGAACCGGTGCAACGAGATACTTGCCATCCTGGCAACAGGCGATAAGAACGCCTATCAGGTCGCCTCAAAAATGAGCTGGGACATTACGTATAAAACCTGGGATGATTTTCCTGTATCGCAAAAATGGTTTGCCACGGGAGAGGCGATCGCTCACCTCGTATTTTTAGAAGGTAAAGGTCTTATCAAGCATGACTCCAGGGACGGTCTGGATGTCTTCTCTCTGAAGGGAAAAGCAAGGCTTGACTCGATAGACTGATTTTTCGCACTTTTACCTATTTAGAGCGTTTGTCATAAATATGTTCCGTTTAACCGTGGGATAGGAGAAGATTTAATTTCGGCCGTTCTCGTAAGCCACCTTACGGCAAACGCCAAAACATCATGTAATTGCCGTTTTTTAAATCATGACAGCCGTTGTTAGAACCTTGGTTTACCTTAGTAATCAAACGGAACTTAATTTTGGCAATTACTATAAAGGCTTTACAAAAAAAATATAAAAAAAGAACTGTGCCTTTAAAACGGCCGGCTTTGTGTTTGAGACGCCCGTCAAGGGTGGCTTCATACCTGGCCGGCTTCCCGTCCATGCTGTTGATTATGATCTGACTGGCATACTGTCTGGAAGGAGATCTTTGATTTCGTCCATCAAGTCTTCCTCAACCTCCACCTCAAACGTCTCTAAAAACACCGCCACCATGGACCAGTAGCCAATTGAAAGTGTAAGCTCAACCAGGCTGGCAGGGTTCAAGAATTTCGAAGCCGCGGCAAATGTATCATCCGAAGGCCTGCTTTTATTGATAACTTCCTCGGTAAAGGTGAGTATGACTTTTTCTTCCTTGGTAAAAAACGGTGATTTTCGCCAGTTCTTCATGTTCTCGATTTGCTCTCGAGTTACCCCGCAGCGCAAAGCGATGGGAACGTGCTGTACCCATTCATAGCTAGCCCCATGCATCTCGGCGATTCTAATGATCGCCATTTCGCGGTATCGAGGGTCCAACTCCGCCCTGGCAAGAAGCCTGTTTCCATAGCGCAAAAATTCCCTGACCGCGGCGGGGCTGTGTGCCAGCATGCGGTGAATATTCATCACGCGGGGATTGTTAGCCTGCATTTTAGCAAAAAAGTCCTGAATTTTCTGCGGGGTGTCTTCTATGTTAGCATACGGTATTCTGGGCATCACTCCTCCTTGTTATTTGAATGCTATCCCCAGGCTGACCTCTTTGTCAGGCTCAAATTTAAGTCCTCGAAATATTAGTAATATTCCTGCGGGTTAAATTTTCACCTTCCTCGATTTCAACAAAATTACTGGTTTTGCAGAGGTCTCTTACTGTTATATACACGCCGAGCATAGCATTATTGAGCCGGTTTGGGCAAGTTTTGCCTCGATTTCTCACGATTAATTTAGTAGTTCAAAAATGGCTGTACCGACTAAAATTTGCGTTTTGAATTGATATGGACAAATCACCGTAAAGGAGATATATTCACAATACATCCGCTAAGTTACAAAAACACACAGCGGATTTAACCAAATATGCACAAGGTGATCACTTAAGTCTCAAAGGAGAAAGAGTGCCAAAAAATATAAGATCAATTATCAATCCGACATCAATAGCCGTAGTCGGCGCGACAAACCGTCCTGAAAGCGTGGGGCATGCGGTATTCACCAATATTCTAAATGCCAACTTTCAGGGAGTGCTTTACCCCATCAACCCCAAAGCACGGGCGGTTCAAAGCGTCAAGGCGTATCCTTCACTCCTGGATGTACCGGATGAAATCGATATGGCCATGATTATCGTACCGGCGGAAAAAGTTCTGGGCGTGGCCGAACAGGCCGCGCAGAAAGGAGTCAAGGGAATAGTTGTCATCACCGCTGGGTTCAAAGAGGTGGGCGGCCATGGGGTGGAACTTGAAAATGAATTGAAGGAACTGGCCCTAAGCAGCGGGCTTCGCCTGGTAGGTCCAAACTGTCTGGGCATTATTAATACGAACGATGAAACAAGCCTCAACGCGAGTTTTTCCACCAAGATGCCCAAAAAGGGGAACATCGCCTTTATTTCACAATCGGGCGCCTTGTGCACGGCGGTGCTGGATTTTGCCGAAGGCAGAAATATAGGTTTTTCAAAATTCATCAGCTTTGGAAACAAGGCGGACGTGAACGAAATAGACCTGCTTCGATATCTCAAAGATGATCCAGACACGGACGTCATACTTATGTACCTGGAAGATATCTCAGATGGCCGTAAATTCATAGAAATCGCAAGTGAGATTACCTGGGGCGCCAATAAACCGATGCTGGCCATCAAATCCGGCCAGTCCCCCGAAGGAGCCAGGGCGGCGGCCTCCCATACCGGTTCTCTGGCCGGTTCAGACGCCGCGTATGACGCCATATTCTTTCAAAGCGGCATTCAGCGCGTGGTGGGTGTTAGCGAACTTTTCAATTACGCCATCGCCTTTGCCAACCAGCCAGTGCCCAAAGAAAACCAGATCGCCATCATCACCAATGCCGGCGGTCCGGGAATCATGGCAACTGACGCCGCTATTCGCAATAACCTTTC
>JAFDLS010000314.1 GCA_019306365.1 Deltaproteobacteria bacterium | reverse complement strand
TAAGCCACGATGACGATACCGGCCAGGGTGCCTTTGGGAATATCTTCCGGCCGGGCGTCACTTCCAATAGGGTATATGTCCCATCCCTGGGAGGCGACCATTTTGTAAACGTCAATGCCAACCGCCTCCATCGAAGGCCTGGCTCTAAGAGAAAACCTGCACCTTTTCCCTTCCAGGGCCAGACAGCTTTCCTGCTGTGAACAAAACGTGTGCCGGCATGACCCCGCCCCAAAGCCGAAAGCCAGATAATTGCCGTCATAAAAGGCCATGGATTCAATTTCATTAACTATTTTAAAGAGTTCCTGATAGGCTTTGATCCGCTCTGAAATCGTGGCCTTATCTCTGACGATTACGTGCGGGGGAATCTCTTTGATAAAAAACACAGCCCATTTATATTTTTTTAGAATCTCTCTGAGTTCCGCTGGTTTGAGAGTATTGGGAGGGCAGTGAGCGCTGGCGCCATACCCAAAACACCTGGGGATCTGGCATTTCAAGGTAACTCGCTCATCAACCGGGATTTCCTCCATGTTTACAATCGCGGCCCTTGTGGCTCCCAGATCAAGCGCTTCTTGTTTATATTTTTCAAGCTGCTCGTGAAGCAAACCCTCATGGTTATCGAGACTGATTTTACTACTTTTTTTACCCATAAACCCTCCTTTACGCTGATGCAAATTCCAGAAGCAGATAACCTATATCTAAACCGGAACAAGAAATCAATGAATTATGAAGAAGGGGCCGCCTGCCGGCGCCCTGCCGAACGTGAGATGATATAGCTCTAAATTGAAAGTGGGCATAATTTCACCTTCATAAATGCCCATAATAAAAATCATCATTAAAATTGAACTAAATATTAAACCATTACCTCCCTCACAACGGCATTCGAATTGAAAAATTAACTGAGTTCAAGTTATGTTTTAAACAAAGGGGTGGCGACTTGTTTTAAGGCGCTGACAGCGTGGCTGATTTTACCAATGCTTGACATGGAGCTAATATGAGGCGGGAGGGTAAAAAGCGTATCCTGGTAGTGGATGATTCACCTACTATTCGTAACCTGATGAGCCAGCGTCTTGGGAAGATGGGCTATCTGGTTGATTCGGTTGAAAGCGGTGATAAAGCTATAGAGTTGCTGCAGGAGGACACTGGTGATCCTGTACACCTGATCCTGCTTGACCAGATAATGCCAGGACAGGATGGGATATCCACGTTTGAGCTGATCAAAAGGAAATTTGAAAATCCACCGCTCTCTATTATGGTCACGGCCCATGGAAGTATTCACTTGGCTGTCGAGTTCATGAAGAGAGGTGGATTTGGATTTGTACTAAAACCGGTAGATTTTGATATTCTGGGCCTGGAGATCAATCGAGCGCTGGAAAAATTGAATTTAAAACAACAGCGAGACGAGGCGCTGGCCGCTAACCATGCGGCGAAGGAAGCCGCTATCCTGGTCGCTTCGGCCACCCGCAGCTTTCATGAGCCTCTTTCATGGATCCGGGGATATGCACAAGCCCTATTTAAAACGCAGACAAGAGCTGATCAAGACTCACTCACCGAAAAAATTATCGAATCCACCGAACGGTTTTCAAAAAGTGTGGATGATGTTATTGAAGCCGCCTTATTGGGCAGCGGGTGTGTAAAAATGAATGTTCATGCTCTCTACCCCGATGAGATCGCTGAACTTATCCCTCAGGAAATTGAAAAAAAAGCCAACTCCAAGGGGTTATGGTTAAGGTGTGAGATACAGGATCAAACGCCGGCTTTTCTGGCCAACCGGGAGCAATTAGGACACATTTTGGAGCACCTCCTGGAAAACGCGATTAAATTTACCGGGGAAGGGGGTGTCACTATAAAAGCTAAAGATTTAGGTGAAAGAGTCGCCCTTTCCGTTAGCGATACGGGTATTGGGATTGATGAACATCATCTGCCAACCCTTTTTGACGGCCTTTGGTCCGGGGGTATCGGCGGACCCGCTTTGTGTATTAATAGAATGCTTGTTGAATTAATGGGCGGTGAGATCCAGGTCGAGAGCAAGTTCGGCCAGGGAACAAAATTCACCATTAAACTCAGGAAAGCTTTTGAAGTTAAATAAGCCCTGGCTTAATGCTGTGCCAGAATACTAATACGAGACGAGACCTCTGCAAAACTTCGTCCTTTAGCCGAACTCATGTACACCGCTTCGCTCACGCTGCAGCGGCATATGTCATGCTCAAAATTAAGTCCTCGAAATAACGGTAATATTCCTGCGGGTTAATTTTTTGCCTTCCGCGATTTCAACAAAATTACTGGTTTTGCAGAGGTCTCAATACGATTTAATGATTTCAACTCGCCAGCAGGCTGAAATACCCTGCGCCCCTCTTCCTCTGTCGTAATCTCAAACATGGGTAACCTCCGTTGAGTACGATGAAGATTAGCATATCCTCATCATAAAATA
>JAFDLS010000063.1 GCA_019306365.1 Deltaproteobacteria bacterium | reverse complement strand
CGGGAAAAGGCCGAAATTTACATTCATGGGCTGGTAGTCCCTGGAAGTTTTATTCGTGACATGGGTTATCAAGGACCCGTGAGCCGTAGTTGGCGGCGGCACTACCATAGGCAGCCCCTTGACCAGCCGGGCCATATTTTCCCCGGCCAGAATACCCATGGACGCGGATTCGACATATCCCTCAACGCCTGTGATCTGTCCGGCCAGGAAAATGTTGGGATACCGGATAAGCTGAAGATGAGCGTTGAGATGCCGGGGGCCATTTATAAAGGTATTTCGATGCACGCTGCCAAACCTGACGAACTCAGCCTTTTCGAGTCCCGGAATCAAACGAAAAACCCGGTCCTGCTCCGGCCATTTGAGCCTCGTTTGAAAGCCCACCAGGTTATACATGGTCCCGGCCTTGTTCTCACGACGAAGCTGAACCACGGCGAAGGGACGTCTGCCTGTCCGGGGGTCGGTCAGGCCGACCGGTTTCATGGGGCCAAACGTCAGTGTCTGCGGACCCCGGGAAGCCATGACCTCAACCGGCAAACAGCCCTCATGATACCGGGCCTTTTCAAAAGGCCGGGGCGTCACCTTGTCCGCCCGGGTAAGTTCATCGTAAAAGCGGTTGTATTCCTCTTCAGTCAAAGGACAGTTGATGTAATCCCCGCCTTCCTGCTCGTCATATCGGGAAGCCGCGAAGGCCTTGTTCATTTCAATGGAATCGGTGGTGACAATCGGGGAGATGGCGTCATAAAAATGCAGATGCCCGGAACCAACTAGTGACGCGAGTGAGGCGGAAAGTGATTCGGAGGCCAAAGGGCCCGCTGCCAGAACGGTTAAACGATCAGGATCGAGGCCGGTTACCTCTTCCCTTATAACTCGCACCTGTTTCAGGGCCTCAACGCGGCCGGTGATGAGGCCTGCGAATTTCTCCCGATCCACGGCCAAGGCACGGCCAGCCGGAACTTCCGTTTCCTCAGCGGCCATCATAATCAGGGAGTCGAGTCTTCGCATTTCCTCCTTGAGCAGCCCCACCGCGGAACGGGGGTCGTTGGAGCGAAAGGAGTTTGAGCAAACCAGCTCAGACAGGTGAGGCGAGGTGTGCGCCGGTGAAAATTTCCCAGGCTTCATCTCAAAAAGATCAACCATTATATCCGCCCTGGCCAACCTCCAGGCAGCCTCACATCCAGCCAGACCTCCTCCAATAACTTGAATTCTTGCTTCAGTCATAACCATGATCATATTCGATTGACCGCTTGAGGGCAAGCGAAGTAATCAAACAGGTACTTTTATAAAAAATCCTTCTCCAACCGAGTCGAAACTTCATTAATCTAACCGAAATTATTCAAAAAAACATGCTAAGAGTAATTGTCAAAATCAGGTTCCGGTTAAAAACGGCGTTAATGTCTCTGTAAAAATGGGAAACTGAAATGAAACTCCTTGACAATCATAAAAACATCCGGGCGCTTTCCGCAACCATCGTTAGCCTGAAGTATGTTGAACGTTCAAGCAATCGTCTTTATTAATAGGAAAATATTTTAAGCAATCGCTTTAGAATGATTGACAAAAAAAGAAGATCATATTAGTTATAAAGGTTCTTTTAAGGAACCGGGGCTGTATCCTTCTGGCTCTGAGTTGTATTGAAAATGGACATTAAGGCGATTAGAGGATTCAAAGATATTCTGCCCGAGGAAATCGGGTGGTGGCAGCAGGTCGAGGCTGTGGCGGTCCGGCTTCTCAAAAGCTATGGTTTTAAAGAGCTTCGCATTCCGGTTGTGGAAAGAACCGAGCTTTTCGCGCGCTCGATCGGTGAAGATACCGATATCGTTGAAAAAGAGATGTATTCTTTTTCTGATCGGCGTGGAGAGTCCCTGACCCTTCGGCCCGAAGCCACAGCCGGTGTGGTCCGGTCGGTGATAGAACATAACCTGGCCGCTGACGGGCGGGCGCTCAAGCTCTATTCATTTGGCCCCATGTTCCGGTATGAACGGCCGCAAAAAGGACGACAGCGGCAGTTTCACCAATTCAACGTAGAAGCATTTAACGTGTCCGAACCGTTCATTGACGCGGAAGTAATCATCCTTCTAGCCTCCTTCTTATACGAGGTGGGGCTGAAGGACGTGGAGATACATGTCAACAGCCTTGGTTGTCCCAACTGCCGGCCTGGATATAAAGAGAAACTAAAGGCTTACATAAAGCGTCATTACGAAGAACTTTGCCCTGACTGCCAGCGTCGTTACGAAACCAACCCCTTGAGGGTATTTGATTGTAAGGTTGAAGGCTGTGCCAATACGGTCAAGGATGCTCCCCTGATCCTGGACACGCTTTGCGAAGATTGCAAAGACCACTTTGAATCAGTGCGGAAGGCGGTTGAATCCGCCGGCGTCGTCATTACCGTGGCGCCCAAGCTGGTACGTGGCCTGGATTACTACACCAGAACGGTCTTCGAGGCTCAGACCGGACGGCTGGGAGCTCAAAACGCGGTAGGGGGAGGAGGCCGTTACGACAACCTGGTTAAAAACCTGGGTGGCTCGGACATGCCGGCCATAGGATTCGCTCTGGGGCTGGAACGGCTGATCATGCTTCTCTCCGAAGGAAAGAGTTTGGAAACTTCCGGGCCGGACCTGTATGTGGCCGCTCTGGATCAGGCGGCCCAGGAGAAAGCCTTTAATCTTATTCAAGACTTGAGGCGGCAGGGCCTGCACGCGGAAATGGATTATAAACCGGCCAGTCTAAAGAGCCAAATGCGGCGGGCCAATAAGCTGGGCGCGGCCAGAGTTTTAATACTCGGCCCGGACGAATTAAAGCGCGGCGTTGGGGTGCTGAGAAACATGACTAAAAACAAGCAGGAAGACTTGCCCCTTGACGGGGCGGCGGCTGAACTGAAAGCCCTGCTTGCAAAAGGAGAATCGATTTGATTGAATCCATGGCGGACCTTAAACGGACCCACTACTGTACCGATCTGACCGAAAAAGACGTCGGGCAGGAAGTCGCGCTCATGGGGTGGGTCCAGCGGCGGCGAGATCACGGCGGACTGGTCTTCATTGACCTCAGAGACAGAACCGGACTGATCCAAACTGTTTTCAACCCGCAGGAAGATCCGGAAACCCATCAGCGTTCGCATGCGGTCCGAAGTGAGTACGTTATAGCGGTGAAAGGCCGTGTTCGACCCCGGCCCGATGACATGATCAACGAGAAGCTGAAGACGGGCCGAATCGAGGTTTTCATTTATCACCTACGCGTTCTTAACACGGCTGAAACTCCGCCTTTTCAAATCGAGGACGATATTGACGTTTCAGAGGCAATCCGGCTCAAATACCGTTACCTCGACCTCAGACGCCCCAGCGTTCAGCGCAACCTCCTTCTGAGGCACAAGGCCTATCAGGTCACGCGCAGTTTCCTCGACCAGGAAGGCTTTATCGAGATTGAAACGCCGGTTCTGACCAAATCCACCCCGGAAGGCGCGCGTGATTTCCTGGTTCCCTCTAGACTCAACCCGGGCCAATTTTACGCTCTGCCTCAGTCTCCCCAGCTTTTCAAACAGCTCCTGATGGTTTCCGGTTTTGACCGATACTTTCAAATCGTCAAGTGCTACCGGGACGAGGATTTCAGAGCCGACCGCCAGATGGAATTCACACAGATCGACATTGAGATGTCCTTTGTGGACGAAGAAGACGTCCATGACATCACGGAACGGCTCTTAGCTACCGTGTTCAAGGAACTGCTGGATATCGAAATTCCGCGCCCCTTCAAGCGGCTCACTTACGCTGAAGCCACGAGCCGCTACGGGTTGGATAAACCTGACACGCGTTTCGGCATGGAGCTGAAAAACGTGACAGACATCGTGGCCGGATCTGAGTTCAAGCTTTTTTCCCAGGTCGCCCAAAACGGAGGCGTTATTAAGGCTATCAACGCGAAAGGGCAAAGTTCTTTATCGCGTAAGGACCTTGATGACCTGACAGACTTTGTAAAAATTTATGGCGCCAAAGGCTTGGCCTGGATAAAAATTAATCCCGACGGCTGGCAATCTCCCATCGCTAAATTTTTCTCGGAGGCTGAAAAAGAAGCTTTGATCCGGGCTCTGGACGTGGAAGCGGGGGACGTGCTTTTCTTTTCCGCCGATACGCCCAAGGTTGTAAATGAGATTTTGGGGCAGCTTCGAGTCAAGCTGGGTCGTGCTCTCAACCTGATAAACACTGACGAATACGACTTTCTCTGGGTCACGCACTTTCCGATGTTCGAATACAGCCAGGAGGAGCAGCGCTATACAGCCATGCACCACCCATTTACAGCTCCCGTGGAAGAAGACCTTGATAAACTGGAAACAGCGCCGGGGGAAGTTCGAGCCCGCGCATACGATCTGGTGCTGAACGGCCATGAGGTTTTTGGAGGCAGTATCCGTATCCACCGGCGGGACATACAGGAAAAGGTCTTCCATCTCTTGGGCATCGGACAAGAAGAGGCGGAAGAAAAATTCGGTTTTTTGATTAAGGCCCTGGAATACGGCGCTCCACCTCATGGAGGCATAGCTTCAGGATTTGACAGGCTGATCATGATTATGACCGGAGCTGATAATATTAGAGATGTTATCGCCTTTCCCAAAACTCAGAAGGCGACCTGTCTCCTTACCGATGCCCCAAGCAAGGTCAATCGCCAGCAGCTCCTGGAGCTGGCCATCCGTCTTGATACTGAGAATAAAAAAGAAAATTAATATATATTAGAAGCTATCTCAATATTAGTGTTTTGGTCTAAATCGCGGAGAAAGAAAATTTAACCCGCAGGAATATATTTAATATTTCAGGACTTAAATTTTCGTAAGACATATGCCGCTGCAGCGTCAGCGAAGCGGTGTTCATGAGTTAGGGTAAAAAAGCTTTTTTGAGATGGCTTTTAGAACCGCGTCAGGTTCTACCCGGCCAGAAAGCCGCTTGTTTCCATGTTAAACAGTCGTAAGGAGGATTAATTATGGCACGATGGAACAAAGACCGACGAGTGCTCGAACACGAGCATACCGAGTTTTGGAGTTATAAGCTGGTCGAAACCGGGGAGCCAAACCTCCAGCGGAATGTCTTTCCATACGATGAAGTCAGCCGGATCGATTTTGATCACAAATACACTGTATTGGACCCGGCCAGGAATTTTTATATTTCAGACTCAACCTTCCGCGATGGTCAGCAGGCTCGCTCCCCATATACTGTCAAGCAAATCGAGGATATTTATAACCTTCTCCATCGAATTGGCGGCCGGATGGGGGTGATTCGCCAGAGCGAATTTTTTCTCTACAGCAAACGTGATAAGGAAGCGGTGGAGAAATGCCTGGAGCTGGATTATGAGTATCCGGAAATCACGGGCTGGATCAGGGCCGTGCCCGAGGACCTTCAACTAGTCAGGGAGATGGGTCTGGGCGAAACCGGAATACTAACCTCGGTTTCTGATTACCACATCTACCTCAAACTGGGCCTAAACCGGGTTGAGGCTATGACAAAATATCTTGAAATAGTTCGCAGCGCCCTTGATCTGGGTGTGATTCCCCGCTGTCATTTCGAGGATGTCACGCGAGCGGATATATACGGCTTTGTAATCCCCTATGCTATCAAATTGAAGGAGCTTTCAGAAGAATACGATACCCGGGTCAAGGTTCGGCTTTGCGACACTCTGGGCCTTGGAGTGACCTACCCTTCAACCTCCCTGCCCCGGTCTGTGCCCAAGCTGGTTCGAGCCATGATTGAAGACGCGGGTTTTTCCGGCGATGATCTGGAATGGCATGGTCATAATGATTTTCACAAAGCCCTGATCAACGCCTCCACGGCCTGGCTCTACGGTTTATCAACCGCCAATGGAACCCTGCTGGGTTTTGGTGAGCGCACGGGTAATACGCCCATTGAAGCTCTGGTTATGGAGTACATCAGCTTGCGAGGCAAGACCAACGGCATGAATACCAGGGCCATCACCGAAATGGTCCAGTACTTTGAGCGAGAGGTAGATTTTCATATCCCGAGCAACTATCCATTTGTCGGAAATGACTTCAACGCAACCGCCGCCGGAGTTCACCTCGACGGAATGCTCAAAAATGAGGAAATCTATAATATCTTCGACACGAAGAAAATCCTGAACCGAAGCCCGAGTATCATTATTACCGACAAGTCAGGAGCGGCCGGAGTTACCTACTGGATCAATCAGCGCCTCGTACGCGAGGTCGATGAGAAAGTTGACAAGCGTCATCCGGGTATCACTAAAATAGTGCGCTGGATTCAAAAGCAGTACGATGAAGGCCGGATAACCTCAATCTCAACCAGGGAAATGGAAAAATTGGCCCGGCGCTATCTGCCTGATTACTTCAGTTCCGAATTCGACCGGCTAAAGGCCAAAGCCAAAGAACTGGCTTACCGCCTTCTGGAGGATTTCATTGAGAGTCCGGACATCAGGTCTATGGATCCTGCCAGCCAGGAACCGGCCATGCAGGCTTTACTGGACGCCAATCCCTTTATTCAGTATCTCTATGTAGTGGATGATCAGGGGCGCAAGATCACTCAAGACGTTACTCACGTCACGGAGAAAGCCAAATTCGAAACCAGGCCTCAAGCTATTAATGAAGATCTGTCCGACCGTGAATGGTTCATTGAACCTATGAAGGACGGACGCATCCACGTGACGGATTTCTATACATCGCGTTACACCGGCGTCCTGTGCATTACCGTTTCAGGGCCCATTAGAAACGAGGATGATGAGATAAAGGGAATTTTGGGCCTTGACATGCGTTTCGAGGATCTGGCCAGGATGGAAGAGGAAGGGACATAGATTACTACCGCCTTTTAATCGTATTACCGAACAGGTGTCCTGTTATTCTTCAAGAGAAGATACCAACCCCAATTTATTATAACCTCCTCCCCCATTTCTAAAAAGGGTGATTTGGAGCCCGTTTATCATAATGAAATTTCACAATGTCCGAACGAATTCTACTGGTTAACCCCTGGATATATGACTTTGCCGCTTTTGATCTCTGGGCCAAGCCTATGGGACTGCTCTACCTTGGGACCATGCTAAAGGAGGCAGGCCTTAACGTCAGACTAGTTGATTGCATGGATCGTCTGCATCCCGAAGCATCCGGCCTTGGAGCAAGGCCAGGCCGGTTCCCGGGAACAGGGCACTGGCGGCGCGAGATCGTTCCCACACCCTCGATCTTTCAGGAAACAACGCGCCGTTTCGCCCGTTACGGATTGCCAGAAACCGCGTTCCTTAAAACCCTAACCTCAAAAAAACGACCAGACCTGGTCATGGTGACCTCAATCATGACCTACTGGTATCCCGGAGCGTTAAAGGCTATTGATCTGATTCGTTCCATCTGGCCCGAGGTGAAGGTCGTTTTGGGCGGAACTTACGCGACACTGTGTACTGACCACGCTGAAAAGAACTCAGGCGCGGATTTAGTTTTTAGCGGCCCCGGTGAACCGGACCTCCTCAAAGTGACCTCCGAACTGCTTGGAAATGATCCTCACAACCTTTGTTCGCCGGTCAGGAATTACTGGCATGAGACCTGGCCGGCCATTGAGTTATATCCGCGGTTGGATTTCGCCCCGGTCATGACTTCTAGGGGTTGTCCGCTGCGATGCCCTTACTGCGCTTCAGCCAGGCTTTACTCTAAATTTCAGCAGCGTCCGATAGAAGACGTCCTGGCTGAAATTGAAGATCGCTGCCTGCGCCTTGGTCTGAACGATTTTGCTTTTTTTGACGATGCCCTGCTGATAAATGCGGAAACACATCTGATGCCTATCCTTGAAGGTGTGCTGCAACGGGGTTTAAAAATCAATTTTCATGCCCCCAATGGTCTGCATGTGGGTTTAATCACGCCAGAACTGGCGCGTTTGATGTTTGACAGCGGATTTAAAACTTTGCGTTTGGGCCTTGAGACCTTTGACTGGGACCTCCAGAAGGCCTGGGGGGGCAAGGTAGAGGCAGGTGAATTTGAATCGGCTGTAAGGAACCTCACCAGGGCCGGTTTTGAACCCGGACAGATCGGGGTCTACCTTCTATACGGTCTGCCCGGCCAACCGCTTGATGAAGTGCTCAAGACCATTCAGGCCGTCAGGGCCATGGGGGTTCGTCCTTATCCAGCCGAGTTTTCCCCCTTGCCAGGGACTCCGATATGGGCAAAAGCAGCAAAACTTTCCCCGTATGATCTTGAATCTGAACCGCTGTATCATAACAATACTTTTTTCCCTTGCCGCGGATCAGATTTTTCATGGGAAAAAATTCAAGAAATAAAAAGAATGGCGGTGGGTCGGGTCAACTGACCTTGAATCCGAAGAACTTATCCAGTTTCGGTCCCAGGTTTCGTGCGAATTCCCTTTTTGGCAGGAAGACGTAAAAATTTTTTCTGGCTCCGATCAGATCGTAGGCAAAGTTTTTAAGGATGAATTCGCGAGCGAGATAGATACCTTGATCGGAATTGAAGCCCTTGAAGAATAATTCACCCCAGCTATTTAGATAACAGACTGAGGTGTCGGTGATCTCCTTACTCCATTCAGGGGCCTGAATGTTCAAGGATAAAAACATCTTTGTGATTCTGGCCGGCTTAAGCAGTTCCGTCTCGTTGATCTCCTGATATTTAAAAAGAGGATAGAAGTCTGTTAGAGCTCTAAGCTGGTCCTGGATAAGTGGCACGGTTATATACTGGGGTTTCTCTTTCGGAGCCCGGTTGAGGTTGATGGTTGTTTCGGTATTGTAAATGCGATTGAAAACCAGCCAGGCCAATATCTCGTCAAGAAATGGAGAGCTTTTCAAAATGAAAGAGTTACCTTGACCTTGAAGAACACTCTCCTGGGATAACATGCCCTGATAGGCGTACCATCTAACATTGCCCCTGTTGTTCGGCAGCTGCTGAAGTGTCAAACCCTTGAGCGTGGGTGGATTAGCAACCACGCTCACAATGGACTCAATTTTATTCGAGCGGCGGGAGTAATAGATATAAAGCTTGCGGCCCAGGACTGTCATGTCCCGTGAACTGATATTCAAACCAGTCGATACGGATTGTTTTTTATGTTCGGTTGAAATGTTTTTATAAGTCAGGGTCAGGAAACGATTGACCTCCTGGTTAAAGTTCTGAAACTCCTGAAAAGACCAATTTGAGTAATTGTTCAATCTGTCCACGTAGCGGTGATTCCAGCCCCACCTGCGCACGTTGTTTACCATGACCTGCTTTTTACGGGGCAAATTGGTGCGTCTGTAGTCGGACAGTTTGAGCTTGACTCCCGATTTGAGATACATGGAGCGGCGCAGGAGGTCCAGGTCTTGGGTTCGATCCGTACTTGTAAAATACTCAGCGACCCGGTCAAACATCAGAATATAGGGATCGAGCAAGCGGATATCCTCAACTTTGGAAAAAAGCTTGCTTTTTAGTTCATGGCACAGGGGTCCCTTTTTCCCCTGGTTGAAAAGATATTCTTCCAGAAGGGCCAGCTTAAGTACGGATTTGAAGGGACTTCCCATAGTCTTGTTAATTTGCCAGATGGCGGCGCCGTAGAATTCACCCAAAGAAATATCATGGATATTTCCCAGATCGACAAGCTCGCTGCTATTGATGATCTGCGAATTTACTACCAATTGTTTTAAACGATCATACTCCTCGTCCGTAATCCATGGCGGCATTATCCACCACATCGGGATCTGGCCGGTTACCAGGGTCATGGTCCGGTAGAATTCCTCTTTGAGAAGCTTTCCCTGGGCCGTACCCGAACGTTCTGAATCCACCTCTCCGAAAGCGTCAGCCCGCACAGCGTCAACACTCAAAGGGAAGAAGTGAACTTCAGCGGCCGCAAAATTGGCAGCCCACTGTTCAATAGCCCTCAATTTTTCCATAAAGTAATTTAAAGCGTTTTGATCAAAGGCCTCGCGCTCTATACAGACCCAGTAGTCGAAGTCAGACTTGTTGTTCTGGGCGATTGATCCCAGGCTTCCAAGAAGGCTGATGGATTTAATCGGCAGGTTCGGGTCCAGGCTGGCATGGGGATGCACATGGAGCATTTCACGGTCTGGAAAGGCTTGTTCAAATGATTTCTCAATCTGGGGAGAAGGCTCAAAGTTGTAAATTCCGCATGGACTCAGCCGACACGCGTCAGCAGCGGGCAGCAGTTCACTGGCCTGAATATGAATGAGGTAAGGGATGACATCGTAAATTATTTTTTTCCGCTTCGATAGAAGCCGGTAGAGGAATTCTTTTTTTTCTTTGTTGTATTGCTTGAAGGTCTGAAGATTCTGGAAGAGGACCTTATCCCCGGTCGCACCGATACCTGGCTCCGGGATGGGCTGCGCTGATGTTTGATCCCCATCCTTCTTGCGGCCCAGTATTTTCTCAAATAAATTCATAACCGATTGATTTGAGCGGCCAGGTAAGCGGCCCCAAATCCATTGTCAATATTCACCACGGCCACGCCCGAAGCGCAGGAATTGAGCATGGCCAGCAAGGCGCTCAACCCCCCGAAACTGGCTCCATATCCGACACTGGTGGGGACGGCGATAACAGGCTTGTCCACCATGCCTCCAATAACGCTGGGCAAAGCGCCTTCCATCCCGGCCACCACGATATAAACCGACGCTCCTTCCAGGCGATCCGCCTGGCCAAACAGGCGATGCAGTCCGGCCACTCCCACGTCCCGCAGGTGGTCCACGTCATGTCCCAGGGTGGAAGCCGTAATAAAAGCCTCTTCAGCCACAGGGGCATCGCTGGTCCCGGCGGAGATGATCATAATCTTCCCCCGGCCTTTGACCTTTAATGGCTCTTGAATCAGAGTCAGGGCACGAGCTCGGGGGTAATACGTTACCTCCGGAAACTTCTCTTCAATAAAGGGCACAGCCTCCGGAGACAACCTCGTCACCAACACATTTTCCCCGGCCCTGGTCAGGCTGGTCATGATCGAGATAATTTCTTCAGCCGTTTTACCTTGACCAAAAATAACCTCGGGATACCCCTGCCGGAGGCTGCGATGATGATCTACGGTCGCACACCCGATTTCCTCAAAAGGGAGGTTCTTCAATTCAGAAAGAGCCTGTTCAACGGACAGATCCCCACGGCTGACCTGTTCCAAGGTTTTTTTGATCGTCTCGGAATTCATACCGGGCAGTAAAACCTCCTTCCAGCCGGCCCGCGGCCAAAACCTCGGTTCGTTCAATCAATAGAGTTCGACTTTTTTACTATAAGCCAAAACAATCGCTTTTACAACCCGGAGCGACAGACGGGTCCTATATCTAAATTTTCATTATGATATGCCTGTCTTCGAAAATAACGCCTCCCGGGCATTTTAATCCAGCTATTCAACCAGGCCCTTATAAACCTGACCTCTTTGTCAGGCTCAAATTTAAGTCCTCGAAATATTAGTAATATTCCTGCGGGTTAAATTTTCACCTTCCGCGATTTCAACAAAATTACTGGTTTTGCAGAGGTCTCAGATGAGGATTGATATAATCTTTTATTATATCATCACGGATGCCTTTATAGGTTTGATCGTTAACCAGGTTGTTCAGTTCATCCGGATCCTCCTTGAGGTCAAAGAGTTCGCAAGGCGCGCCCGTACCGCGCTCAATGGTCAGGCGATATCTTTCGGTGGCAGCCATAACCAGATAAGCGTTAAACTGCTGGAACTCGATAGCGCTGAACGCTGCCTCCCGAACTTTTCCCCCGCCGTTTATAAACGGCAGCAGGGACCTCGCCTGAGAGCCTTCAGTCGGGTCGGCCCCAGCCACGTCGAGAATGGTTCGGGTCAGGTCAATAGACTCAATGATTCCATCCACCACTTTGGGCGTCATCCGTTCAGGGGGGCGAATGATGGCCGGCACCAACACCGATGATTTATAGAAATTCATCTTAGCCATCAGGTTATGGTCACCCAGCATCTCACCATGGTCAGAGGAATAGAAAAACCAGGTGTTATCACCAAGGCCCCGCTCCTCAACGACCCGTATTATGTTCCCGATTTGCTGATCGATCAGGGAAACCATCCCGTAATACTGCCTGGCCCCGTTTAATACATACTCATCCGTAAGCAGTGGAGAATTACTATGATTGAACAAAACGTCCAGGTACTGGTTCATGATTTCGTTTGTTTTTTCAGGGGATTCACGCGGTCCCCGAGCAATTTCGGCGTTCTGGTAATACTCCGCCCATAAAGGATCGGCCATCAGAGGCACGTGCGGCGCTACGAATGACACCATGAGAAAAAATGGTTTATCATCATCGTAACTACTAAGCCATTCAATAGCCTGGTCCGCAATAAAGGAGGTCAGATCATCTTCTTGAGGCAGCACACTGGTCACACCGTTCCAATGCGTTGGCGTTAATCGCCATATCGATCTGATTTGTTCCTGATAGGGTTCAAGCAGTCCCTTGGCCTTCAGGTGCTCGGTGTAGGGTGTAATAAGGTTAAACTTCGGATAAGCGTGCATATACCGGTCAAACTCTTCCAAAACATAATCGAAGCCAAAAGAACGAACAAAGCTGTTATACTTGCGCAGGTCGAAACCTTCCGGAGTGGATTTATCCTTCATGGTCTCCCGCCTGGGTGTATAAAAATGTGTCTTGCCGATCTTAGCCGTTGTATACCCCGCGCTTTGAAGCTGTTTCGGCATGGTTGACCACCCTGGGTCAAAATCCTTAACGAAATTTTGAGAAATATTATGCTGATGATTGTACAAACCGGTGAGGACCGAGGCTCGCGCCGGCTGGCAAACCGGACACTGGCTGTAGGCACGGCTGAAACGCATTCCTTCATTTGCCATACGGTCCAAGTTAGGAGTTTTGATCACGGAGTTGCCGGCACAGCCCATGGCGTCGTGACGATGCTGGTCAGAGTAAAAATAAATGATATTGGGTTTCTTACTTGACATTATCCTCTCCTGTTTTCAAAAATAATTCATGCGGCTTATGTGTGTGGTCTCTGTTTACAGATCAATGCTGTTCTTTCTGGCTTTTGATTTTCGAGCATAACATTAATAAAAGTAAAAGTTCAACACTCGCTGAATTCCTTTAGTCAAGCTCTAATTTGATTATATTCTGAGGCCTCTGCAAAACAAGTAATTTTGTTGAAATCGCGGAAGGTGAAAATTTAACCCGCAGGAATATTACTAATATTTCGAGGACTTAATTTTGAGCCTGACATATGCCGCCGCAGCGTCAGCGAAGCGGGGCTCATGAGGTCGACTAACTTGGACGAGTTGTATCGATTGAGCGATTTTTTGGTCAATCTGTTTATCCAGTTGAATCCCGAGGCTCCGCGATCTTTAATGCTGGACATGGATGCCACTGACGATCCCACTCAC
>JAFDLS010000313.1 GCA_019306365.1 Deltaproteobacteria bacterium | reverse complement strand
GACAGCCGTTCGCAGGCCTATTCTGCGGCCGTAGTTGTCGGGGCATTGAGAGACTATCTCTATAAAGCTGAATCCCTTTTTCCGGATAGCCTCCTGCATCGATTTTTTAAGAGGGATGACGTTGTATGTTGTCCAGCGGGCGACATAGCTGGCGCCCGCCGCCACCACCAGGTCGGCGACCTTGAAGGGCGGCTCAACATTTCTATAGGGAGTGGTTGTGGTTTTGATGCCTGTGGGAGTTGTGGGCGCTACCTGTCCGCCGGTCATACCGTAGATCATGTTATTGACCATGATAACCGTGAGATCGATGTTTCTCCGGGCGGCGTGTATCAGGTGGTTTCCGCCGATACCGGCAACATCGCCGTCACCCGCTATAACCACTACCTTCATATCAGGACGCATAATTTTCACGCCGGTGGCGAACGCTATAGGCCGGCCGTGGGTGGTATGGAGCATATCGGCTTTGAAATAGGGGCTGGGAATCCAGGATGAACAGCCTATTCCGGAGACACAAACCATCTTCTTGGGATCGAGACCCAGAGCGTCGATGGCGTTGGTGAACACGTTCAGCACGGTGCCGCATCCGCATCCCACGCAGAACCTGTGCGGGAATATCTCCTCCCGCAGATAATCCATGAGCCTGTGCCGGTATTCGTCCATCAGGCCACCTTCATAATTTCCATATAAATTTCATCCACCGTATGGGGGACACCGCCGATCTTGGAGACGGAGATAACGTCGCATTCAACAAAGCGCTCGATCTCCCTGGATAGCTGCCCCAGGTTCATCTCAGGCACCAGGATTGTATCGAGATTTTCGGCAAAATCCGTCACCTGTTTTCTGGCGAAGGGCCAGATGGTTATGAGCCTGAGGAAATCGATATCTTTACCCTCCGACCGCGACTTTTTCACCGCGCCGAGAGAGGGCCTTGACGACGCGCCGTAGGAAATTACTCCGATACGGCTTTTACCGCTTTCGCATATATCGCTTTCCACCATAACTATTTTTTCCCGGTTATCTTCGATTTTCTTGTAAATCCTTCGTATTAGAACATCATGAACGCTCTGGGTGGTAACATCTCTCATACCGTTGGCCTTATGCGTGGAGCCGGTAACATGGACGAACCGTCCTTCGCCGTAATGAGTGATACCGGGTACAAGCTCCGGTCCTCCGAAAACGTCCTCGCCCGGCTTGGCGGGTTTTCTTTCGGAGTGTTTAACGGAGGACAACCTGGGCATGATAACGCTTTCCCTGATATGCCCTATTTCACCGTCCATCAGGAATATTACGGGAGTCCTGTAAAAATCGGCAAGATTGAAGCATTCAAGCGCCAGATCGAAGCATTCCTGTACCGAGTTGGGAGCGAGGGCAATGATATTATGATCGCCGTGGGTGCCCCAGCGCGCCTGCATAACGTCGCCCTGGGCGGGCTTGGTAGCCTGGCCGGTGGAAGGGCCAGAGCGCTGAACATCGACGACGACACAGGGGGTTTCGGTCATGATGGCATATCCGATGTTTTCCTGCATGAGGGAGAAGCCGGGCCCGCTGGTGGCGGTCATGGATCGCGCCCCCGTCCACGACGCCCCTATGATGGCTCCCATACTGGCCAGCTCATCTTCCATCTGAATACAGACACCGCCCGCTCCGGGAAGCTCTTCGGCAATCCGTTCCGCTATCTCGCTGGCAGGAGTGATGGGATAACCGGCAAAGAAATCGCAACCGGCGTAAATCGCGCCGAACGCGCAGGCTTCGTCGCCCAGAAGGAAGTAGGTGTTGCCTTCCAGCCGCTTCAGGTAACGTATTCTATTTTCGTTTAACGCCATCTTTCTTCTTTTCTTTTACTAAAATTATGGCGAATTCCGGGCAGAGAAGATCACAAATACCGCAATAATTGCAATCATCTTCCCGGGCCACCACCGGAACATAATAGCCTTTTCTGTTCAGTTTGTCGGAGTTTTCGAATACTTGCAGTGGACAAAACTCGATGCAGATATTGCAGCCCTTACAGAGGTTGTCGTTAATCCTGATCAGGCCGGGCCTCCCTGTAATGTTTACCGATATCTTTTATGAATCTATATATGGAAGAATATAATGTTAATTCATTAAAATTGATAATTTTTCGCAAGCCGCGTTCTTTCCAAAAGTCTACCTGTTCCAAAAGCCCGACACCACTATAAACAAGGTTATTATTATAAAGAATCTTTGTTTTTAATCAATACAATTTTTATGTCTTAATCATGAGGAAAATTGGCCCACATTAGCAGGCATTTCCGGCGTGATGTTTGAATATTTGGGGTTGCTGGAGCCGTGATAATTTAACATATTTGAAAGTTAACCATATTAGCGGGAGATGTTTGAGAATGATTACATTAAAGGAAGCTCTTGAAATAATAGAAAAAGAGGTTACGCAACTCGAACCGGAATCGGTTCCTCTGTTTGAAGCCCTGGGATGCGTGCT
>JAFDLS010000312.1 GCA_019306365.1 Deltaproteobacteria bacterium | reverse complement strand
TTATTCTTCGGGACGGCAAATGATAGGCGTTCCCCAAGCCTGTTTAAAAATATCGATTAAAACCCGGTAACATTGTTTCAATATGAGGATTCTGCTTGATCATAGGTCTAATTTGGCATAAGAAAAAAGAGTCCTCACAGTGAAGGCCGTTACGGGTCTGCGGGAGGATATTTAATTTGTTAGTAAGGAGCAATAAGATGATGATAATAAATCGTAAAATAATATTCTGTTTATTCCTGGGATTTGTCCTGGTTTCGATCAGCGCGGTTGGTTTTGCGCCGGCATCCCAGGCCAAAAATGATACCGATGAAACCCTCAAGATCGCCCTGCTACCCATTTTGGACGCCTTTCCGTTTTATGTGGCCCAGGAGGAGGGATATTTTAAAGAGGAAAAACTGCAGGTTAAGGCGGTACCGGTGGCCAGCGCTCTGGAACGCGATCAGCTTATGCAAGCAGGGCAGATTGACGGGATGTTGAGCGAAATGATCGCGGCGGGCGCTTTTAATCGTAAGAAAATCCAGGTAAAAATCGTTGGTGTCCTGCGCGAAGCTCATCCGAATTCACCGCTTTTTCGGATTTTGGCCGCGCCGGACAGCGGAATTAACTCGGTCAAAGATCTGGCCGGTGTACCTATTGGCGTCTCGAAAAACACGATAATTGAATACGTGACCGATCGGTTGCTGGCTGAAAAAGGTCTTGGTAAGGATAAAGTCGTTATGAAATCCATACCGGTTATCCCGGAGAGATACCAGCTCCTGCTCCATGGGCGCATAAAGGCGGCCACCCTTCCGGATCCATTGGCTCAAAGCGCGATGAAGGCGGGCGCGAAGGAAATCATTGGTGACTCGGCCTATCCCCGTTACGCGATCAGCGTTTTTGTTTTCAACCTCGCCTCAACAGAAAACAAGCAGGAGTCTATTCGCCGCTTCCTGAGGGCCTGGGATAAGGCCGTGGGGAAGATCAAGCAAGACCCTGCCGCCCTGATACCCCTGCTGCTCAAAAAAATCCGTGTGCCCAAGAACGTGCAGGAAGGTTATATTTTGCCTTATTATCCTTACAGTAAGGTCCCGGACGAAGCGCAATGGGCCGATGTGATGGACTGGATGATAGAGAAAGGTCTGATAGATTCACCTCAACCCTATGACGCTTCGGTGACCGGGTCCTTTTTGCCGAAAAGATAGCAGGTACCACTTCAATTGTGAAGGAACCTTATCGCTATGATTGAGGTTGAGAATCTAACCTTTGCCTACACCGGGCAGGCTTCTATATTCGAGGACTTTAACCTCCATGTAGGACGCGGAGAAACCTGGGCTGTCATTGGTCCATCCGGGTGCGGGAAGTCAACACTTCTTTACCTGCTGGCCGGGTTGAAACGCCCTTTGGCCGGAAAAATAGTTATCGCCGGTGAGGAGATCGTGCGTCCGCGCCCCGAAACAGGCTTGATCCTTCAGGATCACGGACTCCTGCCCTGGGCTACCGTGATAGAAAACGCCCGGCTGGGTCAGAGAATCCGCGATTTTTACGGACCGGATGGCAAGCACGCGCCCAAAGACAATAAAAGAAAAAAGGAAATCGATTCGTCTCAAGTAACCTATTGGCTCAAGCGGCTCGGGATCATTGACCTAAGCGAAAAATATCCATCACAGCTTTCCAGGGGTGAGCGGCAAAGGACCGCGATTGCCCGAACACTCTCCTTGGAGCCTGACATTCTTTTGATGGATGAACCTTTTTCCGCGCTGGACGAACCTACCCGCGAAGATTTACGCGATATCATCAAACAATGCCAGTGGGAAACAAACCTGACCAATATTTTAGTAACACATGATATCGAGGAAGCTATCTTTGTGGGAAAAAAGATTCTTGTTTTACGCGACGGCGTAAACCGGGAACCGTGGATCATAGAAAATAATCTCGCCGGGCAGGATGATGAAAGTAACCGCGAAAATTTCGCCTTGCTTCGAGAAAAGCTAAAGGCTTACCTGGGAGACATGCCATGAAAAAGAACCTCGGCTTTCTCAACGCTTTGTATGGGGTGGCCATGTTTTTCGTTCTTTGGCAAATCCTTTCCTGGATCATTCATGGTCCGATCATGCCTTCACCTTTTAAGGTTCTGCCCATTTTTTTTACTTCTCTGTTCGGTAACCTGGGGCTGCACTTTCTGGCCAGCGCCGGGCGGGTGCTGGCGGCGGTGGCCCTGGCTGTGATAACGGCGGTCCCATTGGGCTTGATCCTGGGGCAGGCCCCGAAATTAGACCGGATTTTCGCGCCTCTCATTGCCATTCTCTACCCCATTCCCAAGATCGTGTTTATTCCGGTAATTTATGTTTTAATGGGAATCACGGACATATCGAAGATTTTTTTAATCGCCCTGATTATCTTTTTTCAAATTCTGGTGGTGGTCAGGGATGAGGCTGCCAACCTGAGGCCTGAACTGCTCATCTCGGTCAGATCTCTGGGGGCCGG
>JAFDLS010000311.1 GCA_019306365.1 Deltaproteobacteria bacterium | reverse complement strand
TTCTTGCCGGAAACCGGATCCGTGTAAAGCAGCCGTTCGATAACCTCTCCATCACGGATGATGCTGGAAACGATTTCGCCGGCGTCTTCGGGCTGGAGACGGCAGTAGAAAATGTTGCCCGGCTCCAAGACCGCGATGGGACCTTGTTCGCAGAAACCGTGACATCCTGTGACGCGCACGTGGACGCTGTCTTCCAGCCCCTGTTTGGCAAGTTCTTCTTTTACCGAGTCGACAACTTCCAGGGATCGGGAAGCCTGACATCCGGTCCCGCCGCACATGGTAATTGTGGCTTGAACGGCCTTTCGTTCATTGACAAGCCGTTCTCGCAGGGCGTTAAGGTCACTTATGGCGCTGAGCTCAGGCATGGGAGGCATCCTCCGTTTTCTCACGGCCAAGTGAATCGATCAGCTTGCGCAGTTTGCCGGGGGTCATGTGGTGGTGATACGATCCGTTTTCAGTAACTACAGGTCCAAGCGCGCAGGCTCCCAGGCAGTTCACGTGCTCAACCGTAAAAAGACCGTCCTCGGTTGTTTCCCCGGACTCGATCCCGAGTTGACCCGTGGCCTGGTTCAGGAGAAGTTTGGCGCCCCGCACATGGCAGGCGGTGCCCAGACACATGGTGACCACGTTTTTGCCGCGCGGTTTCATTGTAAAAGCCTTGTAGAAGACTGCGGCGCTGTAAACATCAATAAGCGGCACACCCAGGTCTTTCGATATGACCCTCATAGCCTCTTCAGGGATATATCCGTATTTTTCCTGTACGTCCTGCAGCACTTCAATGAGCTGATGGGGCTGGCTGCGTCGTCCTTCCAGGATGGAGTCAAGTTCTAGCGGCGGCATTTGGACCTCCTTTGATTTAAGGCTTTTTTCATTTAATTTTTCATTGACAAATGGTACTTTATGGGGCAGGGTGAGATAAATACAAAAAGAAAGCACTCTTTTTGCCTATAAAATATAGGCATTATAAATACCAATTTTATACCTATAAAATGCATAATAAAAATACATAAAAGGAATAAACCATGATCGAAAACAAGCCTTCTCTGGCGCAAACCGCCAACAAAAACTTCAAAACGCTGATGAAGGACCTGTCTCTTCTCTGGCGAATCCCGTTTAACCACGAAATCGAACCTTCAAAGCTGGAAGCCGCCCTCCGCGAACGCATCAAGGAGTTGAACTGTTTATACGGGATAGCTCAGCTGGCCGAACGTCATTCTGATTCCATTGACGACCTGTTTCGAGACCTCGTGAACTTTTTACCCCTTTCATGGCAGTATCCTGAAATCACCTGCACTCGAATTACCTTTGAAGAAAAAATCTACAAGAGCAGGGATTTTAAGATCACAAAATGGCGGCAGTCGTCACAAATTTTAATGTATAACGAACCGGTGGGCGAGGTGGCCGTGTTCTACCTCGAGGAGTGTCCGCCGGAGGATGAGGGACCGTTCCTTAAAGAAGAGCGCGCTTTACTCGACGCGGTGTCTGAACGCATCGGCACTATCGCGGTGCGGATCGCGGCTGAACACGAACTGCAGGAGATTAACAGGCAGCTGACCGTGGAACGAAAGGCCCTCAAGGAAACCAACGCGGCCCTTAGAACTGTCCTGGCAAGGATCGAGGAGGAAAAACAGGAAATATATATGGACATGCAGATGAACGTCGAAAAGGTTCTAATGCCGATCCTGCACGCTCTGGTCATGGAGCTGCCCAGGGCCCAGAGGAAATATGTAGAGATGTTAAGGACCAACCTGGAAGAAATAACGTCCCCGTTCGTCAGCCATCTATCGCACTCCTACCACTCCCTGACCCCGACCGAGATCAGTATCTGCAACATGGTTAGAAGCGGAATGCGCACCAAGGAGATCGCCCAGATTCGAGGCGTATCCCCGGCCACGATCAGCCGTCACAGGGAACATATCCGGCGGAAACTCAAGATCACCAACAATGACGTCAACCTCGCGACCTACCTGCAGTCGAGCATGTGGCAGTCAGAGCCCCAATAAGAGGGCTCATAATGGAGGCGTATAGAGCGTTTGTTATAAATAAGTTCCGTTTGGCTTTGGGGCAGGAGGAAATATGGTTTTAGCCATTCCCCTGAGCCACCTTACGACAAACGCCAAAACATAATGTAATTGCCGCCTGTTACATCATGTCAGCCGCTGTTAGAGGCTTGAATTAGCTTAGTAACCAAACGGAAAATAATTCTGGCAATTACTATCGAAATAATGGGCGGCCATGCCCGGACCAACCACGTCCGGCCGGTAATTTCAATCTGGCAAAAATATTTTATACCGGCAATCACTTAACGATTAAAAGTAAAGACGCTGTAGAAACATTCGATCTGAAACATGAGTTGAACAGACGGTTTTTGAGCCATTTGCGTTGTATGTAACGGGTTGAAATTGATAGTCATCGAGGTGCAGCAGGAATAATTTTACCCCAAATATTCATTAAGGGGGGGTATTTTTAAGGGATTTAAGGTTATTTAACAGAGATTGACCCC
>JAFDLS010000310.1 GCA_019306365.1 Deltaproteobacteria bacterium | reverse complement strand
GGCAGACGGCGTGCGGGATATTACCAGGAGTCGTATTTTGGTGGATATTATTCGCCGGTTCCATACAGACCCTGGGGTTCTGAGAGTGAGTTTCTCAAGGCCCAGGCGGAAGATTTGCGAGCCGAACTTAATGCCGTAGAACAGCGCCTGGGTGATATCGAGAAGGGAACGTCCGAGAAGTAGGTTAATATCTAATTCGCGACCTTTGCAAAACCAGTAATTTTGTTAAAATCGCGGAAGGTGAAAATTTAACCCGCAGGAATATAGTTAATATTTCGAGGACTTAAATTTTCGTATGACCTATGCCGCTGCAGCGTGAGCGAAGCGGCGCTCATGAGGTCAGCCAAAGGACGAAGTTTTGCAGAGGTCTCACAATTATTTTTAAGGGGGAGGTCATTCCTCCCCTTAAAATAACGAATAGGACCTGGATATGGAAAAAATAATGTCGGCGGCATCTTTTTTAGGTGATACCTCAGAGCGTATGCCGGGCCAGACATGTTGTGGACGCGGTGAAAGATGTGATACGCCGCCTTGCTCCACCGGGGGGTCTTGTCGACGAGGGTAGATTTGCGCACATGGAAAGATGGTATAAAATCGACTAAGGGGTTAGTGGTTGTCTGCAAAAGAATTTAATCATGTTTTTGGTCCGGTTCCTTCCCGCCGATTGGGACGATCACTTGGTGTGGACCTGGTCGCATACAAAACCTGCAGTTACGATTGCGTTTATTGCCAGCTTGGCCGGACGACTTGCAAAACAACCGATCGAAAGGAATATGTGCCTGTCAGTGAGGTGCTGCGGGAAGTTGAGCGAAAAATTGAGTCCAACGTTCAGGCGGATTTTATTACCCTGTCAGGTTCAGGCGAACCGACACTGCACGCGGGCTGCGGTGAAATAATCCAGGGTATTAAGAAGATGACTCAGATACCGGTGGCCGTTTTAACGAACGGGTCTTTATTGTGGGATCCATCTGTTCGAGAGGATCTGCTGTCAGCCGATCTGGTTATACCTTCTTTGGACGCCGGGGAGTCAGAGATTTTTATTGAGGTAAACCAGCCTGACCCAAGTATTGACTTTAACCGGATGATTAACGGCCTGATTGATTTTGGCGCGTCCTTTAAAGGCCAGGTCTGGTTGGAGGTTTTTCTTTTAGGAGGCATGACCGCCCTGGAAGACGAGGCAACGAAGATCGCGGCGCAAGTTCAAAAGATTCATCTGGATCGCATTCAACTCAACACTGTGGCTCGGCCGCCAGCTTATGATAAAGCCCTGGCGGTGCCTGAAGCTGAGATGTCGCGGCTGGCGAAACTGTTCGGTGATAAAGCAGAGGTGGTAGCGGATTTCGGGGGTGTGCATGAAGATAAGGATTTTTCGGTGCGAAGGGAGGATGTATTGGATCTTCTCGAACGGCGGCCATGCACCCTGGATGATGTCTCAATTTCACTGGGCATCCACCGCAATGAGGCGGTCAAACATTTAAATAATCTTCTTAAACAGTCGGTTGTCACGGCAGAACAGATGGGCGGTAAATTATTTTATGTCTGTTCAAGACGCTAGAATCCGCGGGATAAATTTATATTAGAAGCCATGTAACAGAGGAATCATAGGATGTTTAACGGTCAGAAAAATAGTCGAAAACAGGGTCGCGGGATAAACCTGGGCCGTGGTATGGGGAGAGGCTCAGGTCAAGGGCGAGGCTTAGCCCGTGGCATAAGATCAGGAAGTTCCGCAGGTCGAACAGGTAGAAGTACGGCTGCTCCCGATAGGTTCGCATCCACACCCGGAGTATCGCATCAAACACAGGAGCCTATAAACCGGGAGGAGGAAATTCGGCTGCTGCGATCACAGGCTCAGGCTATAAAAGCCCGGCTCGCTCAATTAGAACAAGATGGCAGCGCCATCCTGGCAGCCGTAGTGAATTCAAATCTGTGCAAGGGCTGCGGTGCTTGCGCTGATGTTTGCCCCACCGATTCCATCTCCATAAATGAGGTCGCAACGGTCAATCAGAGCACATGCGCCGCCTGCGGCAGCTGTGTGGAAGCTTGTCCCAGGGGAGCAATTTCGCTCAAGAAAGTTTGAACTCAATGTAATTGAAAAGCCGGCCATACAGCAAACATTGGCAACACGGCAGATTTCATGATCATTTTTTTTGCGGCTAGATCTAATTGCCTCCAGTCAATTTTGATTTTAACCAATTTAAGACATCTGCAAAACTTCGTCCTTTAGCTGACCTCATGTGCACCGCTTAGCTGACGCTGTTGCGGTATATGTCAGGCTCAAAATTAAGTCCTCGAAATATTTAACATATTCCTGCGGGTTAATTTTTCGTCTTCCGCGATTTCAACAAAATTACTGGTTTTGCAGAGGTCTCATTTTGTCTCATTTTGTTAGAGCTGATCAGCCTTGGCCAGATTATAAAGACGGACGACGTTCATCTTTTGCAGTTCCCTCCCAAATTCCTCCATGCTCCCGCCCATTGGATAACGGTCGAGGAAAGATATACGTTCCTGTGACTCTTCTAAAGACCAGCCTTTATTTACCGCTTCCTTGACCGCCGCGATCCATTCTCGTATAAAAGCGGCCTGTTCGTCCAGATACTCAACCATGCATACTTCGCCGTGTCCGGGGATATAAAAATCAGCCTCAAGCTGCTTAAGGATCTCCAGAGAATCCAGCCATTCATTTGGCAGCGCTTCGTGCAGGAAGGTTTGAACCTTGTAAAAGATATTGTCTCCCCCCGTAAAAACCACGCGTTCTTGCGGGACATAAACGGCTGTCTCGCTGGCCGTGTGCCCGGGGAGGTGAAGCAGTTCGAATTCATGATCTCCTGAATATATCTTCATTGATTGTTCAAAGGTAACCATGGGCATGCGGATGCTGTAGGAGTCAAGGTTCGGGGTGAACTCGGGGTCAAGCAGTTTTATGCGTTCCTTGAGCTGTTCCAGGGACGCCTGCTCGATGGCATTTCTGGTGCCTTGATGAGCCACGCAGGTTGTGTCAAAAAAGAAATTGCCGGTGTAATGATCGCCATGGGGTTCGGTGTTAATCAAATACTGGACCGTACCGTGTT
>JAFDLS010000309.1 GCA_019306365.1 Deltaproteobacteria bacterium | reverse complement strand
TGGTTCCGCTGGCGGCGGTGCTGGCCCTGGCGAACCTCAGGGCGGCTTTGGCCCTGGCGAACCGCAGGGCGGCTATGGTCCTGGCGAACCTCAAGGCGGCTTTGGTCCTGGCGAACCGCAGGGCGGCTTTGGTCCTGGCGATGGCACGGGAAATGATGGTGATGGCCCGGAGGACGGAACAGGATACGGCGCGCCTGAAGACGCTGGTGACTGCGACAACGAAGAAGCCTAACCCTATTTTTCGATGGAAGAAAAGCCAAGACGGGTAGGGACAAATAATTGAACGTTTAAACTCCGAAACTGAAAATCTTTATTCAGTATTAGAAAGAGGTCCGGGGGAGGCCTCTTTTTTATGACATTACGCTCATTAAATTTTCACCTTCCGCGATTTCAACAAAATTACTGGTTTTGCTTAAGGTCTCAAGTAAGCGCTCATACGTTCCAAAAACCGTGCCTGTGGGTTATTGGACGGGCTGACGCTGGGAGAAGAAGCAAGGTCTTTATTCGCGGAGGTTTCAATACAACCTTCTAAGGATAAAAATCCGGGCGGCCTCATCTTTTGAGACGACCCGGTTGAAAGTCATTAGATTGAATTATTAATCTTTACTGGGGAGCTCCCGGTTTAACGGCACACGAGGTTGTTCCGGTAAGCAAGCTTCCATCCTTCCAGAAGGGTGAGATACTCCTTAGCTTCTCGATAGTCCCTGGCACATGCTCCAGGATGTAATCGATCTCTTCCTCAGTATTATAGACGCTCAATGAAAAACGAACCGAGCCATGCGCCGCCGTAAACGGCACCCCCATGGCCCTGAGAACATGGGAAGGTTCCAGGGAGCCGGATGTACAGGCGGAACCGGATGAGGCGCAAATGCCCAGGTTGGAGAGATGTATCAAAATCGATTCTCCTTCCACGTATTCAAAACTTATACTGGAGGTATTGGGTAAACGATTTTTAGAATCTCCATTAACCATGGAGTTTGGAATTATTGAGAGCAGTCCTTTTTCCAGCTTGTCACGCAAAGCCTTGACTCTGGTGGTTTCTTCTTCAATTGAATTCATGGCCAGTTCGGCCGCTTTACCTAAACCAATAATGTACGGCACATTCTCGGTTCCGCCCCGGCGGCCTTTTTCCTGGTGTCCGCCGACAACGAAAGGTTTAAATTTTGTCCCTTTTCGAATGTAAAGAACACCAATGCCTTTAGGGGCGTGGAGTTTATGGCCGGAGAGGGAGAGAAGGGCTATTTTACTTTCCTTGAGATTTATCGGAATTTTACCCACAGCCTGAACCGCATCGGTATGAAAAACCACGCCATGTCTTGTGGCCAGTTCAGCGATTTCCTCAACCGGGAAAACAACCCCGGTTTCGTTATTAGCCCACATGACGCTGATAACGGCGGTGTCTTCGGAAATGGCGTCACGGAGGTGATCCATATTCAACCGTCCTTCGCGATCCACGCCGACTTCAGTCACCCTGTAATCGCTTTGGCGCAGATAGTTGACCAGGTTATTTATGGCTGGATGTTCGACGCGGGTAGTGATGACATGTCTTTTTTCCGGGTAGGACCTGAGAGTGGCCCAGATGGCGCTATTGTCACTTTCCGTGCCGCAGGAGGTATAGACGATTTCTTCAGGGTCAGCCCCAATGAGCGCGGCCATTTTGGCCCTGGCCTCTTTGACTGCCTTTTCAACCTGCCCTCCGAAAAAATGCATACTGGAAGGGTTTCCATAAAGTTCGCTGAAGTAAGGTTGCATGGCCTCAACCACTTCCGGGGCCGTCCGCGTAGTGGCGTTATTATCGACATAGATTGTTTTCACTGTTTTACCTCCACAACCGTAAGCTCTTCGGTCACGAATTCCTTGAGCTTCTGTTCCACGTAATCCTTGAGGGTAAACTGGCTGGCCGTGCAGGTGGAGCACGTCCCTTTTAGCGCCACCAAAACAAGATCGCCTTCCACATCAACTAATTCTATGTCGCCGCCATCAGTCTTAAGAGCCGGCCGAATCTCACGATCAATCGTCTCATCGATAAGTTTTATTTTTTGGATATTAGTCAGTTTCTTTGGAGGGGCCTCGGCTTCTTGAGCCTCCTGCTGGCGTTTGGTCATGATTCGATAAAGCAAGGCCTCGATCTTCTCGTGGCAAGACCCACAGCCGCCGCCTGCCTTGGTGTAATCCGTGACTTCCTCTAATGTCGTCAGATTATTTTCGATGACCACCCGCTCAATATCCCTGTCTGTCACGCCGAAGCACTCACAGATGACCTCGCCTTCCTCTTTTTTCGGCGCTTCACCCAGATAATCAGCAATCGCCGCTTCCAGGGCTTCCCGCCCCAAAACCGAACAGTGCATCTTTTCCTTGGGCAGGCCGCCCAGATAATCAGCAATATCCTTGTTGGTGATCTGGAGAGCATCTTGCGTGCTCAATCCCTTAATCATCTCAGTCAAGGCGGAGGAGCTGGCAATGGCGCTGGCGCATCCAAATGTCTGAAATTTGGCATCCTCAATTTTCCCCAAGGAGCTATCGACCTGGATGGTTAAACGCAGAGCGTCCCCACAGGCGAGAGATCCGACCTCCCCTACCCCGTCTATCCGGTCTACCTCGCCCACGTTCCGGGGGTTTTCAAAAAAATCCTTGACCTTATCTGTATAGTCCCACATTGCCTTTAAACTCCTTATTATTTCTCAGGGTATTCGACCAGTTCAGTTAAAACCCCATTGGTTACCTTTGGATGAAGAAAAGCCACCCTGGAACCATGAGCGCCCGGACGCGCTACCTCGTCAATCAGCCGAACACCTTTTGCCTTGAGTTCCATAAGGGCCTGGTCAATGTCTTCCACTTCGTAGGCCACGTGCTGAATCCCTTCGCCTCTTTTTTCAATATGCCTGGCAATTACACCCTCCGGATTCGTGTCCTGAACCAGCTCAAGGTTGGTTTGTCCTATCGGCACAAAGGCGGTTTTCAGTTCATCCACCATCTCTTCATGATCTATAGATAAACCCAGCTTGTCATTAAAAAATTCCTGAGCCTTATCGATATCGCTCACCGCGATCCCAAGGTGTGCTATTCGCTTAATCTTCATCTGCTCCTCCAAATAATCCCGGAAAAAGTCATGGTCTTCCTGATCATTTTATCTTTACTGGAATCTTTTTTCAAGCACCAGAAAGTTAAGTT
>JAFDLS010000308.1 GCA_019306365.1 Deltaproteobacteria bacterium | reverse complement strand
ATGTGAAGGTCTTGAAGAAGAGACCGACTATCGGCGGGGTAGAGGGACGTTTCAAAGGATCTGCCAGGCTATGGATAACCTGAGAGAGGCCGGGGTAATCTTCGGTTTTTCCACAGTCCCCGCCTCATACAATTATCCCACATTGCTGAAGGAAGAATATTATCAATTCCTTGTTAACAAAGGCGCGCTGTTCGGCTGGTTTTTCCAGTATATCCCTATTGGTTTCAAACCGAACCCTGCGCTTATGCTTACCCCGGAGCAAAGGGTAACCCTTCATGACAGAGTAAAAGAGATCCGTAGCAGGTATCCCCTCTTTATTGCCGATTTCTGGAACGACGGGCCTTACGTAAACGGGTGTCTTGCAGGAGCTCGTACAGACTCGGGCTATTTCCATATTAACAGCAATGGCGACATTGAGCCCTGCGTCTTTGCCCACTTTGCCGCAGATAACATCCTGGATATTTATCATCATGGAGGGCACCTGTGGGATGCCCTGAATTCGGATTTTTTTAAGGAGATCAGGGCAGGTCAACCCTGGAACAAGAATCATCAGATGCCCTGTATGGTCATCGATAATCCTCATTGCCTGCGGAACGTAGTCAAAAAGACGTGCCCATATCCCACGCATGAAGGCGCAAAATCGATAATTGAGGATCCTGTGCTGGTTAATCATCTCGATGATTATTCAAAAAACCTGGGAGCCATCTTAAATGAAAGGCATGAGTCGATTCACCATGAGGAAACAAGGGCTGCAGCAGCCAAGTGATCTCCGGTGCGGCTGAGACTGCTGAGGAGGCCAGTAAAGGAACACCCTTTGACTCGAAAGGACTTCAATATACCGAATCTTTTGAGCGCCTTTCGGGCGATCTTGCTTCCGTTTTTCATCTACATGATCTTGCAGCCCTCACAGTCCTGGACCCGCTGGCCGACAAGTGCCTGGTGTTAGGGGCCTTTATTACCTTTATCTTTCTTTCGGAACAGATCCAGGTCTGGATGGTGCTCTGTATCCTGGCGCGGGACATAGTGATCACCTGTTTCCGTTACCTGGCCATCTATCAAGGCAAAACTTTACAGACCTCCCGTCTCGCTAAAGTGAAGACGGCCTTCCAGATGTTCAGTATCATGGTCATTCTAACGAGTTTCATGGTGCTCACCGTGCGTGAATATGATCTCATCAACCAGCAGTATCACAGTGCTTTGGAATCCGGTCTTTCGCGGTGGGATGTGGCCGGGGCCAATATCAGGAGATTTCTGCGTGGTCAGTATGATGATTTCTTTTTCGGCCTAACTTGTTTCCTGCCCTATTATCTGATGATATTGACCACGATCATCACGATCCTTTCTCTTTTACGCTATCTGTTTACCAATTATAAGCTTCTCCATGGGCCGATTCCGGTAATACGCCCCAAGGAGAAAGAAAAAGGATATTGGCAAGATTTGGACAAGGGAAGGATCAGTGCGCTGAATAAATTTCGCCGATCCGCAGGTGAGAGAAAGTCAGGGTGAGGAAGCACTTAAGCATGATTTTGGATATCGCCGATATTCTCTTTTTTTTCACGGTCTTTTCCATCCTGGGATGGGTCATTGAGGTGGTTTATCGCTCCATCCGGGATCAGCGCTTTGTAAATCCCGGCCTTTTAAAAGGCCCTTATCTTATCCTTTACGGAACGGCCGTGCTTGTGCTCATGGCTTGTGTCTCCCTGATCCATGAGTACAATATTTTTGTAAAAATTTTGTGCTACTTTCTAATAACGACCGGCCTTGAGCTGATCTCCGGCTTTAATGCACAGCATTTTTTCAACGTGCGATTGTGGGATTATTCAGATGAACGTTTTCAGTTCAAGGGCCATATCTGCCTGAAATTCTCCATTTACTGGACAGTCCTGGCTTTTGCTTTTGAATATCTTTTGCTACCTGCTTACCACAGCCTGATAAATTGCATGCCTCTATCGGTCAGGGGGGCAATCGGTGCAACCGGGGTCCTCATTATGTTTATCGATTTTGTCCTGGTTATCAGAAAAAAGACCGTCTATCGCCGGAAGGGGAACAATCTGACATGAACGAGGAATTTACCTTCATAGCGGCACCGCTGCTTGAACACCCAATGGTAGCAAGACTTTCGCAGTATGAACACCACAGGGACAAGACGAGACTGGAACATGTAAAAGAGGTAGCCTGGGTGAGTTTTTACTGGGGTAAGAGGCTCTCTCTTGACTCAAGTGCCATAGTGCGGGGTGCCCTGCTCCATGACCTTTTTTTTTACGACTGGCTGCATGACGGACCGAGACTACACGGTTTCAGGCACCCCAATATTGCGCTTCAAAATGCCAGGAAGGTGACAGCGTTGAGCCCGTTGTACCACCGCGTTATATGGAGTCGCTTGTCGTTTCACTGGTAGATACATTTTGCTCTGCAAGAGATTATTTAAGCGTGAAGAAACAAGACAAACCCTCAAAAGCAGCAGGCGGTTGCGTTGGTTCGGAGTCAGGAGATAAAAAGAGATGACAAAACAGGCGGACAATCTCTATTTTACTGGGATTGATATCGGTTCCACCACAGCCAAGGTGGTTGTTCAGGACGGCAATAACAGGGTTGTTTTTGCCCGCTACCAACGTCACCAGGGCGAGACCGTAAAAACGGTTCGAAAGATTTTACAGGAGGGCCTGGCCGAGCTGGGTAATATCCTGGTTCAGGTGACGGTGACAGGTTCAGCAGGCATGGGCGCTGCCGAGGCGTTTCATGTCCCTTTTGTTCAGGAGGTGGTGGCCTCTGCCCGCTTTATCAAAGATAACTATCCTGATGTCAGGACCTTTATAGAAGTAGGCGGGGAAGATTCCAAGATGGTTTTTTTTGATGACAATTTTCGGCCGGACATGAGAATGAACGGAAGCTGCGCCGGCGGGACCGGAGCATTCATTGATCAGATGGCCGTTCTTCTGGATGTACCGGTTGCTGAATTCAACGATCTTGCCGCAAAGGCCACGTGTATATATCCCATCGCATCACGCTGTGGCGTCTTTGCCAAGACAGATGTACAGGCCCTTCTGAGCCGCGGCGTTACCAGAGAAGACGTAGCGGCTTCTGTATTTCATGCCGTTGCCATCCAGGTGATAAGCTCACTTGCCCGCGGCCGGGACATCAAAGGGAGGATACTGTTTGGCGGAGGTCCTCTCACATTCTATCCTCAATTAAGGAAGGCCTTTATAGGGCTCCTTGGGACAGACGACCCTCAAGAGGTGGTTGTTCCCAGATATTCAGAGTTCCTACCGGCAATGGGAGCGGCCGTATCCCGGAATACCGTTCCATACATGATCAGGCTCAAGGACTTGATTGGCCTGCCGGATACAATGATCTTACAAAACAGGATCTCCGGGCCAGAGCGGCTTGCCCCCCTTTTTCAAGGCCCGGCCGACTTTGAATCCTGGCGGGAGAACCACGCAAAAGACCGTGTACCCAGGGTTGACCTGTCCCGGATAAGAGGAAAAGACCTTTTTCTCGGTATAGACTCCGGCTCCACCACGACCAAGATCGTTTTGGTCGATGATGAAGGGAGGCTTGTCATCGGCCATTACAGGCCCAATAATGGTAATCCCCTGAGGGCCGTAGAAAAAGGCATTCTGGAGCTGAAAAAGCAATTCAAAAAGGCCTGTTGGCTGCCGCACATCATCCGGTCTGCGGCTACGGGGTATGGAGAGGATCTCATCAAAGCGGCCTTTGGCCTGGATGACGGTGTGGTTGAAACCTTGGCCCATTATCGCGCGGCCAGATCATTTGACCCGGATGTAACCTTTGTCCTGGATATCGGCGGCCAGGACATGAAGGCCATCTACATCCGCGACCAGGCCGTATCCGATATTCAGATAAATGAGGCCTGTTCGTCCGGATGCGGTTCTTTTATCGAGACCTTTGCCGGCTCTCTTGGACTTAGGGTATCCGATTTTGCGGAAGCCGCCTGCCGGTCAAGGGAGCCCTTTGACCTGGGCACCAGATGCACGGTATTTATGAATTCAAAGGTCAAGCAGGCCTTAAAAGAAGGGGCGAGCATACCGGATATCTCTGCCGGACTGGCCTATTCGGTGATAAAAAACGCCGTTTACAAGGTCCTGAAGTTAAGGGATAAAGATGTCCTGGGAGATAAAATCGTGGCGCAGGGTGGCGCCTTCCGCAACCCCGCGGTATTGCGAGCCCTTGAACTTATTTTGCAGAAGACGGTTATCAGGCCGGATATCCCTGAACTCATGGGCGCATATGGTGCGGCGCTCAGCGCCCTCAAAAACCATTCCATTGATCGGAAAGGATCCGGCCGATTCGATCCTTTTCATAACCCGGAACTTAATGTCCATTTTACCTCTAAGGAGATTGACTGCCACGGTTGTGAAAACAACTGCCGGGTCATGAAGCTGTCCTTTAAAGACGGAAATCATTTTTTCACCGGCAACCGATGTGAACGTTATTTCACCAATACCTCAAGTGTCAAAGGCAAGGGCAAAAACCTGGTGGCCGAAAAATTGAGACTCCTCTTTGATCGTCCTCTGGAGCCTCGCAGGCCTGCGCTTCTGACTTATGGCATCCCCCGCTGTCTGAACATGTATGAAAACTTTCCTTTTTGGGCCGCCTTTTTAGTGGAATGCGGGTTTAAGATTGTCCTCTCCTCCCCTTCCAGTATGAAACGCTTTGAGCGGTCGGCCCCCACGGTGGTGTCGGACAATATCTGTTTTCCGGCAAGGCTCTCCCACAGCCACATTCTTGACCTTGTGGAACGGGGAGTGGATAGGATATTTTACCCCATCGTTGTCCACGAACAGGAAGAATTCCTAGATGCTGTCAACAGCTACAACTGCCCGGTCGTCACAGGATACCCGGATGTGTTGAAGAG
>JAFDLS010000307.1 GCA_019306365.1 Deltaproteobacteria bacterium | reverse complement strand
TGGTGTAACTCTGATATCCCTGTTCACCCTCATGAACCCGGCCTAAGCGATTTTAAAGACCTCAGGAGTTGAGATGTCCCTGGTTTTATACAATACGGCGACTCGGGAAAAAGAACCTTTCATCCCCTTGAAAGAGGGAAGGGTTGCGATATATGTTTGCGGGCCAACTGTCTATGACGAGAGTCACATAGGTCACGCGCGGTGTTATATCGTCTTTGATATTCTGATTCGCTATCTTAAATATAAGGGTTTTGATGTCCAATACGTCCGTAATTTTACCGATCTTGACGACAAGATAATCAAGCGGGCTCAGGAAGAAAATATACCCTTCCTGGAACTGGCTCAGCGGAATATTGAGATGTTTCATCAAGATATGGACGCACTTGGTCTCCTCCGCCCGGATGTGGAACCGCGCGCCACAGAGCATATTGAATTAATGGTTGATGACATTCAAAGCCTGGTTGAAAAGGGTTACGCCTATCAGGTTGGCACAGACGTCTACTATGAAGTCGCCAGCTACCCGGCTTATGGGAATCTTTCCAAACGTGATCTGGAAGATATGCAGGCCGGCGCCAGGATCGAGGTTGACCCAAATAAAAAAAATCCTCTGGATTTCGTGCTCTGGAAGGAATGCAAGCCCGGTGAACCCTCATGGCCCAGCCCCTGGGGGCCGGGACGGCCAGGCTGGCACCTCGAGTGTTCAACCATGAGCGCCCATTATCTTGGCCCTGAATTCGACATTCATGGCGGCGGGTATGATCTTGTTTTCCCTCACCATGAAAATGAAATCGCTCAAGCCGCGCCCTTGAACCGAAAATTCGCCCGATACTGGATGCATAACGGATTCGTGCAGGTCAATCATCGTAAGATGTCTAAATCACTTAAGAACTTTTTCACCATCCGGGAGGTGTTGGATGATTTTCATCCTGAGGTCTTGAGACTTTTTGTCTTGTCCAAGCATTACCGCAGCCCCCTTGATTTTTTTGATGATATCCTGAGGGAAGAAGGCAAGGGGCTGGAGCGCGCTTACCGGACCCTTAAAGAAGCCAAAGATCTGGTCGGGCCGGTTGAGGAGACGGTTCATGGCCAGGAGGCGTCGGCGATTTTGAACAGCTTTATAAAGGCCATGGATGATGATATCAACACGGCCCGCGCCCTGGGTCACATCTACGAGGGCGTGCGGGAACTGAATCGCCTGCTCGACGATGGACGGACCGGGAGCTATGATAAAACCAGGATCAGGGCCTGGGTGTCGGCTATCCGCGAGATGGGCCAGGTTCTGGGGATCCTCGTGCGTGATCCTGATCAATACCTGGCTGAACAAACATCTAAAAGCATGATCGGATCAGGCCTTTCAACCGGGGAGATAGAAGAAAAAATTAAGGCTCGATCCGAAGCCAGGGCAGGCAAAGATTGGGCCGAGGCGGACCGTATCCGTGATGAACTCAGGGAAAAGGGAGTTATCCTCGAGGATGCCGGAGGTCAAACGCGCTGGCGATTCGAAATTTAAGAAAAAAGTTTTCTGAGACCTGTCGTGCCTGATTTTAAGCTGGTCACCGATTATTCCGCTCAAGGGGATCAACCCCAGGCCATAGAGAGTATAGTTCGAAGCATCAACCAGGGGGTTGACCACCAGGTTCTGCTTGGCGTTACAGGGTCGGGCAAGACCTTTACCATGGCGAACGTCGTGGCTCAGATCAATCGGCCTACCCTGGTTGTGGCCCCGAACAAAACACTTGCCGCACAGCTTTACGGGGAGTTCAAAACCCTGTTCCCGGAAAACGCGGTTGAGTATTTCGTCAGCTATTACGATTACTACCAGCCCGAAGCCTACCTGCCGCAATCAGACACCTACATCGAAAAAGAAAGTGATATCAACGAGGCCATCGATAAAATGCGCCATTCGGCCACCCGTTCTCTGCTGGACCGCAGGGATGTTCTAATCGTGGCCAGCGTTTCCTGCATTTACGGCCTGGGATCCCCGGAAGCCTATCAGGATATGATGCTTTATCTGGAAAGGGATGTGGACCGGCCTCGGGAAGACATTATCGCCAAACTGACCGAAATGCAGTATGAACGCAATGATTTCGACTTCCACAGAGGCACTTTCAGGGTTCGGGGTGACTGTCTTGAGATTTTTCCGGCTTATGAGGACGCGGAGGCGGTGCGGGTCGAGTTTTTTGGAGACACCGTTGAGGCCATTCGGGTTATTGACCCCTTAAGAGGCAAGGTACAGAACGATCTGCGAAAGGTGGCGCTGTACCCGGGCAGCCATTACGTCACGACCTCCGAAACCATTGATCGGGCTATCGTTAATATTCGGGAGGAGCTGAAAGAAAGACTGGAGTTTTTTCACAGTCAAAAAAAACTTCTAGAGGCCCAGCGCCTGGAAGAGCGGACCAATTATGATCTCGAGATGTTAAAGGAAATTGGAACCTGCCACGGCATAGAGAACTACTCCCGTCACCTGACCGGCCGATCGCCAGGCCAGCCCCCACCCACCTTGCTGGATTATTTTCCTTCGGA
>JAFDLS010000306.1 GCA_019306365.1 Deltaproteobacteria bacterium | reverse complement strand
AATGACCCGGAACGATCATGCTTTCATCTTGATAAACTAAGAAAATAGATGTATATTTTCGCTGACGGTTTTTGACATCTTATGGAAAGGGGAAAAAACTGACAAAACGAATTTGCATAATTGACGGCCAGGGAGGCGGTATCGGTTCTGTATTGATAAAGAGTCTAAGGGAAAGGTATGGTGAGTCTCTCGAAATCCTGGCCCTGGGCACCAATGCAATTGCCACCTCGCAGATGATGAAGGCTAGAGCGAATCGCGGCGCGACAGGTGAAAACGCCGTAGTTCGGTCTGTCCCGGATGCCGACCTGATTATCGGGCCAATTTCGATAACCTGGGCACATGCCATGATGGGTGAAATCACGCCGCGTATGGCAGAGGCCGTCATGTCCTGTTCGGCTCCTAAGATCCTTATCCCTCTTTCTCGAGAAAAAGTCGTTTTTGTTGGTTTAAGCGGTGAACCTTTGCCTCATCTGGTAGAAGATATCGTCAATAATAAGATTAAGGAGTTTATATAAAGATGTGCGAAGCTTCAGCTTTTAAGCTCAAGAACGGCCAGGAGGAATTACTGCTCGAGGCCGTGGACTTAATCGAACCCGAGACCGAGGACAGCTACCGCATCGTGAGCATTTTCGGTGAGCAAAAGGTCGTCAAGGGGAAGATTAAGGTCATTAATCTGGTCAATCACAAGATAGTATTTGAAGATTAGTTACGCGACCAGGGCCGCGCGGTGTTTCCAGTAAATCTGGGGGGCTTTTCTGGTAAAGATTTTCCCAGCCCCTTTGCCGGGAATTCATAGGACCGGGAAATGATGAAGCAGCCTCGGCCTTTAGAGAGATTTTAATGATAATTTTTAGGGGGAACTTTTTTTAAAAGGTTCCCCCTAACATCAAAGATATTACCAGAAGCCATCATCAAAAAAATTCGATATTAACCCCTTAATGTCAAGAGTCTTGTTCCGATAAACTTATCACGGGAGAGCCTGCCGGATGGAGCGTAAAGAGATAGCAAGGGTTCTTGAAGAAGTCGGCACGCTTTTGGAACTGAAAGGAGAAAATCCTTTTAAAGTCAGGGCGTATCACCAGGCCGCCCGCACTGTGCTCCAGCTTGAGCGCGACCTGGCCGAACTGATTGAAACCGGCGGCCTGGATAAGGTTAAAGGCATCGGCAAAGCCTTGAGTGAAAAAATCGCCGAACTCGTCACCACCGGCCGCCTCGAATATCTTGACCGTTTGAAAAAATCACTCCCGCCCGGCATCTTTGAACTGATGAGGGTCCAGGGTTTGGGTCCTAAAAAAATCAAAGTCCTTTATGAAGATTTAGGTATCACCACTTTAGGGGAATTGGAGTACGCCTGCCTGGAAAATCGCCTGACAACCCTCAAGGGCTTCGGGTCCAAGACTCAAAGTAATGTTCTTAAAGGTATTGAAAATTTAAAAAAATACCGGGGCTACTTTCTTTGGAGTGAGGCCGAGGCCCCGGCTTTGGAACTGGCTGAAATCCTAAGAGCTTGCCCTGCGATTGAACGGGTGGAACTGGCCGGTGATTTTCGGCGGCTTAATGAGATTGTTAAAAAGGTGGTGCTGGCGGCTGTTTCAGAAAAGCCCCGGGAGGTGGCTCGTTTTCTCAAGGGATTTGACCTGATCGAATCTATTGAGAAGCAGGGTGAGTCAGAGTTAAGCTTAGCCCTTGCTTCCGGGCTGAACGCTCAGGTGCGTCTGGTAAGTGAAGAGGCTTTTCCCATCGTCTTATATCACCTGACCGGGAGTGAAGAACATATCACCCTGATGAGCCGGCGCGCCGAATCCGTACAGATGAAACTCAGTCCTGACGGTCTCTTGGATCAAAGCGGGCAAAGCAGGTCCGTCTCGGATGAGGTTGAAATATTTACCATGCTCGGTCTTCGCTGGATTTACCCGGAACTGAGGGAGGGCCGGGGGGAGATCGAGGCGGCGGAAGATGGCGGTTTGCCGGAATTGGTCAGCCTGTCCGATATAAAAGGCGTCTTTCACGTTCACAGCAATTACAGTGACGGCGGGTTATCCATTTCAGAATCGGTCGCGTGGTGCCGGGAACATGGATATGAGTATCTGGGGTTGACCGACCATAGCCGAACTGCGGCCTATGCCGGAGGCCTTGGCCTGGAAGAACTCCAGAGCCAGTTCGAGGATGTCGATAAGATTAGGGCTGAATATCCTGACTTCAAACTGTTCTGGGGAATCGAATCAGATATTCTCCCGGACGGTTCTCTGGATTATCCCGATGATATCCTGGCCAGGTTCGACTTTGTCATCGCCTCGGTTCACGCAGCCTTTAAGCTTTCTGAAAGAGAGATGACTAAGAGATTGATTCGGGCGATTCAAAATCCATATACAACGATGAGGTTGACCTGCCTGCCGTACTCACCGCGGCTTCTGAAATCGGGACCATTATTGAAATAAACGCCAATCCGCATCGTCTGGACCTCGATTGGCGTATGATGCCGCAGGCCAGATCACTGGGTTTGAAAATGATGATCAACCCGGATGCTCATTCGACCGATGGATTGACCCATATGCGTTACGGGGTGCAGGTGGCTCGTAAGGGTTGGCTGACCCCTGCTGACGTGCTCAACTGTCTGGACCAGCGGGAGATGGAGACTTATTTGAAAGATTTTCGTAAAAAAAGACAAGAGAAAGTATGAGAAATAAATCCGAGGTCAACAAAATACTGGCCGCTTTAGATAAGGAATATCATGACGCCTGGTGTACCCTCGACCACAGGGACCCCCTTCAGCTTCTAGTGGCAACCATTCTTTCGGCCCAATGCACCGATGAAAGAGTCAACCTGGTTACAGCGGATCTTTTTAAAAAATATAAGAAAGCGGCGGATTATGCAAACGCGGCTTTAACTGATCTGGAGGATGATATCCGCTCGACCGGTTTTTTCAGGAACAAGGCCAAATCCATCAATGCCCTTGGCCAGGCTCTTGAGGAAAAATACAAGGGTCAGGTGCCTGACAAACTTGACGAATTGGTCAAACTGCCCGGTGTTGGCCGGAAGACGGCCAACGTGGTTTTGGGAACGGCCTTCAATATTCCCGGCCTGGCGGTGGACACTCATGTTTCCAGATTCGCGGGCCGAACGGGACTCAGTAATAACAAAAATGCGGTCAAGATTGAATTTGATCTGATGAATCAAATTCCAAAAAAGAAGTGGGTCAAGTTTTCACATCAGGTCATTGCTCATGGACGAAGGATCTGCAAGGCACGTAAACCGGATTGTCCGATCTGTCCTTTACTCGAGCTCTGTCCTTTTGGTCAATCCAGCCAAAGATGATTCAGTTTATTTTTCTCTTTCCTTGGCAGGCCAGGATGAGTTACTTTGAATTCTTCGGCAAGACGGCGAATAGAAGCCATCTCAAAAAAGTTTGTTTACCCTAACTCATGAGCGGCGCTTCGCTGACACTGCAGCGGCATATGTCATACGAAAATTTAAGTTCTCGAAATATTTAATATATTCCTGCGGGTTAATTTTTTCTCGGCGATTTAGAGCGTTTGTCATAAATATGTTCCGTTTGGCCCTGGGGTAGGAGAGGATTTAGTTTCGACCATTCTCGTAAACCATGTTACGACAAACGCCAAAACATCATGTAATTGCCATTTGTTATATCATGGCAGCCGCTGTTAGAGCCTTGATTTACCTTTGTAGTTAAACGAAACGTAATTCTGGCAATTACTTTAGGCCAAAACAATAATTTTGAGATAGCTTCTGGTACAAAACCAGGTTTGTAAACTTTTTCAAAAAACAAAAGGAGTGATTTATGGCCGAGCAGTTATATGAAAAACTGGCGGAACTGTTTAATAAAATTGGTTATGGGAGCAGGTATTGCCCTGAGTTGGAAGCGCTCCTCAAATCTCTTTTCAACGAGGAGGAAGCCCGT
>JAFDLS010000305.1 GCA_019306365.1 Deltaproteobacteria bacterium | reverse complement strand
AAAAAACATCAATCGAAAGAAATATAAACTGCACCGGGTTTAACCACATATCGTATCAATAACCTATTTCAATCAATACGAAATATGAGACAGCAGGTTCTTTAATTTATGTTTGTCGCGTGGATATAATCTAGGCCTTAACGTTTTAAAAACAAGGCTAAATTCTGCTTGCGGACAAATACGGATAGAGGTATTCTTTTAAAAGGATGTTGCGCGGAAAACATATATATATTTCAAGCCTTTTGCCTTTACCAAGTGTGAACAGAATAAGGGAAGTGACCCATGGAAGATGCGACGAAGTTATATGATGCTCATTTAAAAATATTTCAAGAAATCGCGTATATAAAAAGTTATGAGGAATACGAGACTCTTTACCAGAAATCGATGGATGATCCTGAAGCTTTCTGGGCGGAACAGGCGGAAAAATATATAACGTGGGGAAAGCCCTGGGATTTTGTATTGAGGGCTGATTTCGAGGAAGCCAGGTTTGAATGGTTCGGCGGCGGAGTTCTCAACGCCAGCTACAACTGCCTGGACCGGCACTTGCCGGAATCCAAGGATAAAGTCGCTTTTTACTGGGAAGGCGACAACCCGGATGAATCCGAACAGATTACCTACCAGGGGCTTTATGAGCGTGTTAATAAACTGGCCGCCTTACTGCAATTCAAAGGGGTTAAAAAAGGTGACCGGGTAATTGTTTATCTTCCTATGATAATTGCACTGCCTGTGAGTCTGCTGGCTTGTGCCCGTATCGGGGCCATTCACTGCGCTGTTTTCGACAGACTCGGCGCTGAAGCCCTGGCCCGGCGTATACAAGACTGCGCGGCCAAAACGGTTATAACGGCTGATGGAGGATATCGAGCCGGAAAATGGTTTCAACTAAAACACAATGTCGATAAGGCCTTGAAACGTTGTCCCGGAGTGGAAACTGTTATTGTCTATAATCGTTCCGGGTCTAAACTTGAACTAAATTCAAAAAATGAACTTGAGTGGCAGGAGGCCGTGGACGATCCTGGTTTGCCTGGTTACGTTCCGCCTGAGCCAATGGATGCCGAAGATCCGCTGTTTATTCTTCACACCAGCGGAAGTACGGGCAGACCTAAGGGAATGGTCCACACTCACGGCGGTTATTTAGTTTACGCGGCCATGACCACCAAGATCGTTTTTGACCTTAAACAGGATGAGAAGTTTTGGTGCACGGCTAGTATCAACTGGATAACGGGCCATACTTACACTGTCTATGGTCCCCTGCTCAATGGCCTGACCAACCTGCTGTTCGAAGGGGTGCTTTTTTATCCCGATTATGAACGCTACTGGCAGATTGTGGAGAAGTACAGGGTGGATAAGCTGTACACCACACCCAACGTAATTCGCGTTTTGGCCAGGGAAACCGGAGACATCGCCGGGAAATATGACGTTTCCTCTATCAAACTTATCGGGACCGTGGGCGAACCAATCAGCCCGGAAACATGGAGGTGGTGTTACCATAATTTCGGCCGGTCTTGGGCGCCAATCATAGATACCTGGTGGCAGACCGAAACCGGTGGACACATGATTACACCCCTGCCGGGTATAACCGCGCTCAAACCAGGTTCATGCGCCCTGCCTTTCTTCGGGGTTGACCCGGTCATCCTTGACCTGAACACGGGACAGGAGGTGCAGTTTCCCGGTCAGGAGGGAGCGCTTTTTATCCGGAAGCCGTGGCCGGGGATGGCTCGCACGGTTTACAAGAACCATTACCAGTTTAAAGAAGCTTATTTTTCATTGGTCCCGAACCTTTTTTTCACCGGGGATGAAGCCAAGATAGACGAAGACGGATATTATTGGCTTTTAGGCCGTTTTGATGACGTCATTACCATTTCAAACCATCGGCTGGGCACAGTTGAAATAGAATCAGTTCTGATTCAGCACGACCGGGTCGCCGAAGCTGCTGTTGTTGGGGTATCTGACCCGACCGAAGAGCAAGTTATCTGGGCATTTGTTGCTCTTAACACCGGCACAGCTAAATCGGACAAACTGAAACAGGAGTTAATCGATCTGGTTCATGAAAAGATCGGCATGTTCGCCACCATCGACGTTATTAAATGGGTGAATTCTCTGCCCAAGACTCTTAGTGGTAAGATTCTGCATCGTCTGTTACACAAGATCGCTCTCGGTCAGGTTGATCAACTCGGCGACACCTCAACGTTGGCCGATCCATTAGCCATTGAGGAGATAATTAGGGATTTTTCATGAGCAAGGCAGTCAAGAAAGTGGCATGTTTCACTCTAAAAGCTAGCTTCCGGCTGTAAACGGGTGTGGAGTGTTCAAGAATTTTTTCCCGCGTGGCGTTCTTTTTTCTGATTTGGTCGGAGAAATTCATGGATAAAATTTGTGAACGTAAAGCATTTTTAGATAAGACTGGCGTCCCCTTTGAGGTTGGCCGCTGCAACTGGGACGATTTTCAATGCCTTTTAACCATGTATGACGAATTCGAGCCCAAGAGAGCGCTTCAGGGGCTGCCGCCGCAAAATGACGAAGCGCGCCGTGAATGGGTAAGTAATC
>JAFDLS010000304.1 GCA_019306365.1 Deltaproteobacteria bacterium | reverse complement strand
GTAACCATAGAGGGCAATATAACTCCGGGTCAAGACCTCTATATTGCCATCGCCATGCAAGACAAGTTTGCCCCGAAAGACACAACCGGCCCTCATGAGGTAAAAACGTTCAAAAAAGACGGCAAAAAAGCAGGTTTTGACAAGGACACGGCGATTCCGCCCCTTTACTATTTGCTAACGAACAATCCTGGCAAATTTGGTAAGGTTGTTGACAAGAGATTTGGCGGGCCCTCTTTTATAAAGGGGATCTATAAAACCACCATGTTCAAGCTGGCCAAGTATGGTGACCTGGATTATCAGGCCAAGAGCATGTTGGGGCCCATAAGCACGAAGGAGCAATGGAATTTCTTCAAGTATTCACACGAAAAGAAATTCGGGATCAATACCATTACCAAAGAAGGGTCAATGAAAGGCAAGATCGTAATATTTTCACGCAGTGTCATAGGTGATTATGCCACGACCAAGAATTACTGGGACAAGGGTACATCCATCCAATTAGACAAGGCCACAGGGAAGTTCAAGGCCTCTTTTAAGACCTATCGTCACACACCGCCCAATACAAAGTTCGATGTTTCAGTAAACGGTGCCAGCATCGGATCCTATGAATCAAAAGGTAAAGGCTTCTGGCTGACCAGGGGTGGACGTTATATGAATCCCCTCTGGATTATATTCGGCGCTATTATTGTCGGCGCATATTTTACAATGATCGGCGCTGCGGGCGGTATGCTCATGGCCGCCTTCCAGGTCATGGTTGTACATACAGCGGGACCTATAGGTATCAATGCTGCCAATGTGCTCCGTTCATCAAACATAGCGCTGACACTCTTTGCACCTATTGGATCATTTTACAGGTATGCGGTTGTTGAAAGACGTGTTGCATGGCCGGTCGGTATCTCTTTCGGCGTGGGGATTTTCATTGGGTCTATTTGGATTGGGAAATATGTAGTCCAATACTTGCCAATGAAGAGTTTCAAGGAGTGGTTAGCCGTTCTGGTTGTGATTATGGGTATCAGGACCCTCTATGAACTTACACCAAAGGTCATGGAAAAGAGGAAAAACATCAAGGCCATGGTGAAAAAGTTCAATGATGAGGTTGCCAAGGCCAAGGAGGAAGGCCGTTCCGCTGAAATGGGTAAGATTGAACCTGTCAAGGCAGGTATTGCCGATTATCGCTTCAAGTTCTGGGGTGAGGAGTTTACCATTAACCCGCTTCTCTTCGGTCTTCTCGGCCTGGGTATCGGAGTCGTCTCAAGGTCTTTCGGCATTGGCGGCGGTTTCCTGCTGGTTCCTGCCATGACCACCTTGGGTGCTCTCCCCATGTACGTGGCAGTGCCAATTTCCCTTATCGGTACTTCCTTCAGCAGTGTCGGTTCTTTTATCGGATACATGATGAATGGTTACTGGCCGGATCTCTGGCTCGCCATCTCCATTATCATCGGAGGTTTTATCGGGGGAATGTTAGGCAGTCGTTTACAGAAAATCTTTAGCGAGAAAGTCCTGAAGTGGACACTGGCAATTACCCTGTTCTTCCTGTTCTTCCGCTTCTTCAAGATCGAAATCTGGATCTAAGTCCTGAGCAGGATTTATAGATCAAAGGGGAGGGAAGGAATAACTTCCCTCTCCTTTTTATTACAATACGGACTGAGATCAGATGGAAGATTTTTTAGACAGTCTGTGGTTTAAGATATTAATATTAATTGATCATATCAAAACCTTTCTTGACCTTGTATTCTCCCCCCTTAATTCTTTAGGCCCAGCCTTTGCAATTTTCACGATCGCCTTTATTACGGTCCTCATTGCAAAATTCTTGACCAAAAATTTCAAGACAAAAAGACACAAACAACTACAAAAGGAGTTTGTATACTATTACAACTTGCGCCAGGAGGCGTTAAAATGTGAAGATCGGGAAAAAGGGAAATTGCTCGCAAAAAATATAGACCAGGCCGAACTCAATAAGGTTTATTATAATTACTTTCTTGAGGGGTTTTTAAATGGCCTCCTCACCAGGTATCTGCCTATTTTTTCCTTTTTGGCCTATGTCAACGAGGCATACAAACCCGAGAACCTGTTGAAGCTTTTTGGACGGGAATATGTACTCAAGTTTAGGAATTTCAGCGGAGAAGAGATCCTTATAGGAGCTATTTTCTGGTTTGTGATCTCTGTACTGCTGATCTATCTGGCCTGGTTTATTATCGGAAGAATTTTTTCAAAATACATCACTGAAAAAAAAACAAACCCTGATGGAAAACCTGCACCTGCATAACATCTGTGCAATAAATAATATGAATTGACAACCTCGTAAAAAGCTATGTGATGCCGCGTTGCGGGGCTCGGAATGACGGAAGCGAAGGGGTCGAAATGACATAAAAACGTATTCTCGGACAGCTTGCTAAGTTAGTTGAAAGCCCATCAATTCCTGGAATCCAGAAACTTCTTCAGCTGCTTTTCGTAATATCCCCTGTTTTCGGTTGCCAGGGCAATCGCCTCTCTAATAGCCTTTTCAGCCTCCCGGATGAGCCCGTTAACATAGTAGGCCTCTGCAAGT
>JAFDLS010000303.1 GCA_019306365.1 Deltaproteobacteria bacterium | reverse complement strand
GACGCAGGGGACTCAAAATCCCCCGGAGCTTGCCTCCATGTCGGTTCGATTCCGACCTCCGGCACCAATGATTTCAAAGGGTTGAGCTGATCGGCTCAATCCTTTTTTATTTCCGTTTTTAAGGACTATGCCCGTGTCTATTATGGGGGGCAGGTGGTTTAAGAATTTGATATTATTAGATCGAGTGGCACTTTTATGAAACTTTTAAGGGGGTTATGAAAATTGTCCGGCCAGATTTGGTTATTTTTCTAATTTCAAAAAAATCCTTTAATTATGGTGATTTTTTGCAGATGATTTCAGAAAAATTAATATGTAAAAAAGGCCTGATTTTAAAACCCAATAACACCGGCATCCACCTGATCCGGAACGCCTTCATCATTTTCTGGCTACTGAAACATGCATGAGGTATTATTGATTTTTTGAGGACTGGCAGATGTTACGCTCAGGATAATCATCCTTGAATGGAGTGTCACCTTACCTTTTCCAATCAAGTTTATACATCCAAGCTTAATTTGTTGAATAGCTTTCGGGTGGCAAGTCGGTCAAGAGATCTATCGAGTGATTGATACGTGAGATGATCAAGGTCGCGTCAGGAATATCCTACCACAAGCCGGTATTGGTGGGTGCATGTGGCTTCGGCTTTTCCGCTGGTCCGCCACTACTAAGCGGTGTTTGGCCATGGGTGATGAAATGATTTCGTCTTGACCGAAAGAATATATGAGGAATACTATGTCCCAAGTGCAATAAATTATTTTACTGGTTAGATTGGCGAGAAATCGTCTCTTGGCAAGGAGTTTCAAGCTTTTCGACCTCGCTCAGAGCCTATTTTTCAGGTCAAGTGTTATGTTAAAAGGCTTGAAAACAGGGAATCGCGGTTGATGCCGCATAACTCAGGAGTAAGTATCTTGAAATTAATGAGGAGGAAGGTCGTACGATGAGAGGGAATTGGTATTTGAAATCGACCTTGATGGGTTGGTTAGCAGCAGCGATGCTTCTCGGAGGCGCGGCCGCCTCAGAGCCCGGGGAACTGGGCCACTATATGCCCGGAGTCGCCAGCGTTCGGGACTTTGCGGTGCCTGCTGCGCCAGGTTTCTACTACGCTCAGTATAATCTCTACTACAACACTGACGCGTATAAGGACCGAAACGGAAATCCCGTGAACTCCGTGACCATTGGCCCTGTTACTTTCAATATAGATGCCAGGGTCGAAGCATACGCGATTCAACCAACATTCATCTGGGTTAGCCCATGGAAACTGTTGGGAGCAAGCTATTCCGCCTTTATTGGCGTGCCGATTACTAGCACCAGCGTTCAAGCAGCTTTAAGTACCGAGACCAGATTCGGATTGAGAGTTGATGAAGGCCAGCGGGGTTTAGGCGACCTTTATGTGAGACCGCTCTGGTTCGGATGGAATTTGAAAAACTTCGGAATATCAGTCGGGTATGGTTTCTATGCCCCTACCGGAAGACATGTTGATGGAGAGGTTGACAACACCGGTTTGGGTTTCTGGACTCATGAGTTCCAGGCTGGCGTTACCTGGTATCCCTGGGAGAGCCAGGCGACAGCGGTCATGCTTGCCGGCACCTATGAAATTCACCAACAAAAGGATGGTGTGGATATTACACCGGGTAATCGATTTTCACTGGACTATGGTATCAGCCAGTTCATTCCCACGAACGAGGCTGGTACGTTACTCCTGGAGCTAGGGGTATCAGGGTATAGTCAGTGGCAGGTTGATAGTGATTCAGGAGCTGATGTGTTGGCGGCCCTGAACGTAAAAGACCAAATTCACGGAATAGGCGCACAAATAGGGTTGGCCTATGTGCCCTGGAACGCATCAATCGTATTTCGATTTTTGACTGAGTATAATGCCGAAGCTCGTTTTGAAGGTAATTTGTTTACTTTAACTTTTTCAAAAGGATTCTAAAAGAGGAATGATAATGTCTTCAGGCAGGATGGCAATTTTCATTTTTTCGCGGGTGGCCCAGATAACTTGTTTGTCTGGGCGGCGAAGCCGATAGAGATTTATCCTGGAAATTCTCAGTGCAACTCTTTTGCAAACCCTCTTGTGTTAGCGCACCCGGATAACAAAGTTGTCTGGGCCACCCGTCGAGCTGTACCGCTGGATCAGGTATGACCGTTCTGGTAATGCCGTCGAGGTACGGCATTTCCGGGCTGCCAACGGACTTTCCGAACCACCAGTCGGGATTCCTTTTAAGGTCTGGGAATAAACTTGTGCGAGATCGCAGTAATCACAGATTAGGTAGCCGTCCCTGAAAAACAGAATAACTTACTAATATTTCTCACTATTTTTGTTAGAATGTGTTATATAAATTGCCAGAAAATCATTCAAAACAGGCCAAAAAGTGGTGATTTATACAGCCAAAAAATCAAGAAGATTCCCTTTACCTTTTCCAGGCTCGGTTACAGCAAATTGCTGATAAAGGCTATCGCGGTCACAACTATACGGGCCAGGCCGAGGTTCACCTCGCGGGAAGCAGGGGCAAGAAGAGCCGCTGGGAACGATTATGGCAGCGAAGAAGGGCTGCG
>JAFDLS010000302.1 GCA_019306365.1 Deltaproteobacteria bacterium | reverse complement strand
CTTGAAGATTTACCGCTGACTGGCTATACCAGTGGAGAACTGACACATGTTTAGATTTTTGCATGCTGCCGACATTCATCTGGACAGCCCTTTGCACAAGCTTGATTACTATGAGGGAGCGCCGATCGATGAAGTTCGCCAGGCGACCCGTCGGGCATTCGACAACCTGGTTCAGACTGCTATAAAGGAAAAGGTGTCCTTTGTTCTCATCGCCGGAGATCTCTATGACGGAGATTGGAAAGACTACAACACCGGTCTCTATTTTGTATCACAAATGAACAGGTTGCGTGACGCCGCCATTCCTGTATACATTGTGGCCGGGAATCACGATGCTGCCAGCAAAATTTCGGTAACGCTCCGGTTTCCTGAAGGTGTGCATTTCTTTCCAACTCAAAAGCCTGCAACGCTTTGCATCGACAACATGCACGTCGCCATTCACGGCCAGGGCTTTGCTTCACCGGCCGTAAAAAAGGATCTCTCCGCTAAATACCCGCCTCCCCTGCCCGGATATTTCAACATCGGCATGCTGCACACATGCGCGACATGTCGTGAGGGACACGAGCCGTATGCCCCTTGCACCCTGGACGGGTTGCGATCAAAAGGATACGACTACTGGGCCCTCGGGCATGTTCATCAGTACGAAGCGCTCATGGATGATCCGCTAATTGTGTTTCCGGGAAATATTCAGGGCCGGCATGTTCGGGAGACCGGCCCCAAAGGCTGTGTGCTTGTTTCCGTTGATGACAGCGAAGGTCATGAGTTGGAATTCAAACCTCTGGACGTTATTCGCTGGGTTATTGTAAACGTGGATACATCAGGCGCCGGTAGCGGTTACGATGTGGTTGATAGATTTAATAAACACCTCGAAAAAGTTTTAGGTGAAAATGAAGGCCTGCCGCTGGTGACTCGTGTTGTAATCGAAGGGGACACGCAGGCACATAGTGAGCTTGCTTCAGATACGGACCAATGGACCAATGAGATCCGGTCGGCGGCTGTGGATACCGGCGGGGGTCAGGTTTGCGTTGAAAAAGTGAAGTTCCGCACCAAGCCGCCCTTATCTGACAAGGCCTTGAAATCAGCGGACGGGGCCATAGGAGAGTTTGTTCATCTTCTTGATGAGTTATACTCTGACCCAGAGCGCTTGCATAAACTGTCAGATGAACTGGCAGACCTTGAAAAAAAGGTCCCCAGAGAACTGAAAGAAGGCGCGGACGGAATGAAATTTGACGATCCCGAATGGCTTCGCAGCTTGGTTGATCAAGTGAGGCCGATGCTCCTCAAGCGGCTTATTCGTAAAGAGGAATCCTAATGAGAATTTGCGAAATAAGGCTTATTGCTTATGGTCCTTTCACTGATGAGCGAATTGACTTACGTGAAGGAAAGGAAGCGCTGCCCATTATTGCCCGGCGTAGAGAATTGATAGAGGATTATAAAAACTACGCAATTGCCGTCCTGCTCCCTAAAAATTTCAGAGATGAAAGACATGGGTTAATCACAAGGCTCAGCATCGCTGAAAACGATAGCGCTCAGACCCTACAAGCCATCGAAACACTCAAATGAGATATGGCAAAACTGCAAGTTTCCGAAGGGCTGATAGAAAATTCAGGGCTTATCGAGGAGATTCATCAGGAGCTGGGCAGTCATCGCAAGGCTTCCAGGGATCGCATCCAGCTTCAGACACGCAATTGGAAATGCTCGATGAACCCAAACCGATAGATCAGTTGAAAATTGCCGTGGAACAGGCCGAAGAGTACGGCGCGCTTGAAAACCGATGGCGTGAGGATCAGATGGAGATCCGAAATGATGTAAAAACACTGGAAATAAAGTTAAGCAAACAGTCATTATGGGCAGGCTTCATCGAAGAGATTGAAGGGCTCTGTATACCATCGCTGGAAACTATTGATGAATTTGACGACCGAACTGATAAGGCAGAGCTTACGGCCGCCGAACTAAAATCTGAAAGCAAAAAACTACATGGCGCGCAGGCAGAGATTGAACAACAAATCGAACAACTCCGATTGGAGCAAGAGGCGCCCACCGAGGAAGACTTGCAGAATTTAAGAGATGCGCGTGAGCAAGGCTGGCAGTTGGTGCGCAGGGCTATAGAAGGCGATTCCGCGCCCGATGAAGAAGTTCAGGATTTTATCCGGCGATTTGAACCCGCTATTACTTTAGCGGATGCCTTTGAAGCCAGTGTTCACCAGACAGATGAAATTGCGGATAGGCTCAGACGCGAGGCCGATCGTGTCGCGAATTTAGCACGACTGATAGCTGAAAAGGCAGCTCAAGAAAAACAGGTCAAACGCATAAATGAAGATCTGGACATCGCGGAGAAGAAGCTCACTGAAATTAACAATGAATGGTCGAAGTTATGGCAGCGCATTGGGATCACGCCTCGAATGGCCGAAAAGGCAGCCGAAATTAGAGAACGGAAGTCCAAAACAGATGCGCTGCAAAAAAGCATCGACAAACGCCGCAGTTTTGAATTTCGCAGAGTTTCAAAAGGCTTCTGGACCGCACCTGAGGATATCTCTTCAGACGAGGCTTATGTTGTTGCGCAAGCGAAAGAATCCTTCCCCAGATTTGCTTCTGGGATTTGAGCTTTCCCATCCTGATATTCTCAGCCCACTTTTGACCAGTTTTATGAATTACGCCGCCCGGGAAAGTAGTTTTGTTTTTTCTGATTTTCAATTTCCTCAAGGAGTAAAAGAATTTTTTGATAATTTACATAGCCTCGCTTCGCTTTCCGTCTTAGAAAATTTGGCTAATACAAAAACCTAT
>JAFDLS010000301.1 GCA_019306365.1 Deltaproteobacteria bacterium | reverse complement strand
TAGCAACCCTGTTTTCAGCGGCGGTAGGGATTTTCTTTGGATTTTATCCTGCCCGCAAGGCTTCCCGCCTTGATCCGATCGAGGCGCTCAGATACGAATAAAAGATTTACCTCACTTGAAATAGATGGGGTTTATTAGCAGTCTGAAGGCGGGGATTATACTCCGCCTTCAGATTAATTATCCTTCAGTTTCAACAGGTTCTTCACCATCTGCAATGTCGTCTTGCCTACCATTTCTTCGGAAAGGAAATAACCGGGGGAGGCGTCCAGCCTTATCCGGGTTATCTCTTGAGCGGTTTTTCTTATGTCCCCGATTCGGGCGTAACATTCCTCGATAAGTTCTCGCGTTTCCTGAGCCTCTTCAATGGATTCCTTGATGAAATCCCCAGCGTCCTGGCCAATCAAAGCTCCGTAATGCCCGGCTAAAAACACGTCAACATCCAGGGCAGCCATTTTTTTCAGTGTCTGCTGATATAAATCGAAGTTAGAATTCGCCACGGTAAAGGCCTTTTTGCCGTAGGGAATCCCGCCTGAGTCCGAAGCGAAAAGCGCCTTTTCTTCTGGCAGGTAAACAGCGATAGAGCAGGAAGAATGACCTCGCGCGTCGATAATCTCGAAAGTCAAGTCACCGCAGGAGAGGGAATCTCCTTCCCCGACCGCCTTATCGATTTCCAGACCGGCGAAGTCGAGCAATCCCTGTTCCTGGATCTCCTTTTCGAGCCCATATTCTTCGGCCAGGGCCTGGTTCGCTGTGGTGACGGTGTCAATAACCATCGGGTTGACGAACATTTCTTTGACCTTCGCTGAGGCTGTGATTTTAGCCCAGGGCCAGCGTTTCTTGAAATAAGGCATACATCCGACATGGTCAAAGTGAGCATGAAGAATAATTAACCGTTTTATTTTGTCTTCATCGAGTCCGAAATTTCTGATCTGCGCTGGTATTTCTGGGGCTATATAGGACATCCCGCCTCCAATCAGCGCGTATTCCTCGTATCCTTTAACCAAATAGACGCATGATTCGGTACGGCCCAAGAAAAAAATTCTATCCGTTATTCGGCCCGGTTCTGTTATTCTCATCCGTTCAACCTCTCCTGATATTTTTAACTCGTAAAGTTTTAAAATGAGACCTCTGCAAAACTTCGTCCTTTAGCTGACCTCTTTGTCAGGCTCAAATTTAAGTCCTCGAAATATTAGTAATATCCCTGCGGGTTAAATTTTCGCCTTCCGCGATTTCAACAAAATTACTGGTTTTGCAGAGGTCTCAAAATATACTATAAATCGCGTACCAGCACCAGAACCGAGGCGCAGATAAGCATATAGCCGATAAATACCGCCCAGGTTATCAACTCTCCCCAGGCAAAAAATGCCACGATCCCCGCCAGTAGCGGTTCGGACAAGGTGGCTGTGGAAATTCGGCCGGCGCCGATATAGCGAAGGGCGTGATTATATGATGAGTGTCCCAGCATGGTGGGAATCAAGGCCATCAGCAGGAAGCAGGTCCAGGTTATGCCATTATACTCAATAAGCGGCAGATCGAGAAAAATGAGGCAGATAAAACCAAAAATAGCGGCCACACCATAAACCGCCGAGACATAGACCATGTTGGGCAGCGTTTCTCTGAGCCGCCTGCCAAGAAGTAAATAAGCGGAGAAAAAAAAGGTGCAAAGTATGGCCAGAGCGTCTCCCATGAGGTGCTCCGGTTTTAAACTCAGGTCGTTTCCTCCCAGAAAAATAACGCCAGCCAGACCCAGGGCGATAGCCAGGAAGAGGTTGACGTTAAAGCGTTCGCCGAAAATGAAGTAAGCGGCGGTGACTGTAATAACCGGATTCAACGAGAAAAAGATGGTGGCGTTGGCTATCGTTGTGTTTTGAACCGCGCCGATAAAAAAAAAGAAATGCGCCCCTAGAGCCAGGCCGGACATGCCCAGAAGCAAGTATTCAACCTTGCTGAGACCTCGAAGCAGGATCAGCCTGCGGCCCGCCAGGGGGAGCATGAGAAGCGCGGCTATACCCAGCCTCCAGGTTGCGATGGCTAATGGGTGCGCTTCACCCAGCCTGACGATATTTCCGGACTGGCTGGCCGATATAAGTCCCACTGCTAAAAAAAGGTAGACGTTTCTTGGAACAGGCATATCTGTCTCAAGCCTCACTCCTGGCCGCTTGGATTTTTTGCAGTTGAACAAGACAAAAATCAGGGTAAAGTGATGCCCTATTTTTAACACGTTCAAGCGAATTTGCAAAGCGGCTGAAATAACGCCGTTCCGAGAATGAAGCGTTTTTACTTTATCCAGTGCGGGATCCAGGTGGTAAGAGGAGACCAGAAAGTGATGAGCAAGAGGTCTATGATAAGAACCGTTAATTTGTCCGAGCGGTATTCCTCCCGCCGCCATCTGAAAGGCAGATCAATGATGGTCCCCGGAATATCGATGGCGTAAAGATTGTTAAACGCGGCAGCTAACACAGTTCTTTGCTGGGCTGTATTGTAAGGCTCTCCCAGGGGGTGGCCAAAAGGCCAGTCAAGAAAAATCGTTCGGGGAGGCTTGACCTTTTCAGAGAGACGACGGTC
>JAFDLS010000062.1 GCA_019306365.1 Deltaproteobacteria bacterium | reverse complement strand
TCCGCGTGTTCTATCCAGGCGGCGTACATGTCGGCATAACGGCCGTTTAAGGCCAATAGTTCGTCATGGGAACCCAGTTCGGCTATACGGCCGTCATCAATCACGGCGATACGGTCGGCCCGCATGGCGGTCGTGAGACGGTGAGCGATAATTATGGCGGTGCGGCTTTCTAGTAAGGCGTCCAGAGCGCATTCGATTTTCGCTTCGGATGCGAGATCCAGATTTGAGGTGGCTTCATCGAGCACAATCACACGCGGCCGGGCAAGAAATGCCCTGGCCAGAGCCAGAAGCTGCCGTTCGCCGGACGACAAGGAAGTGCCGCGTTCATGACAGATGGAATTTAAGCCATTCGGCATGGAGTTGATCAGATCGTCGATTCCGACTGCCTGACATGATTTCATTACATCCTCAGTGGCCGCATCGGGCCGGGCAAAGGAGATGTTGTCCCGAATGGTTCCGGCGAACAGAAAAGGTTCCTGTGGGACGTAACCTAGCTGGCCGCGGAGCGATTCCAGTGTAACGCCTTTGAGGTCATGCCCGTCTATCAAAACCCGCCCTTTATTAGGGTCATAGAATCTGATGATCAATTTGGCCAGGGTTGATTTGCCAGCGCCGGTTTCGCCAACCAGGGCAAAGGTTTCGCCCGGGCGAATGGTCAGGCTGACGTCCCGCAGCACAGTTTGTTCAGGATCGTAACCGAAAGTCACTCGGTCAATTGAGATTTCGCCCTTGATAGGCGGTAAGGGCTCGGCGTTCGGGGCTTCGGGAACACCGGGCTGGATAGCCAGCAGGTCCCGGAGTTTAATGAGCGCGGCCTGTCCCTGCTGATAGGTGTTGTAGAGTTGAACCAGCTGCTGGATGGGGGCAAAGAAGGCTGTAAGATAGAGCACGAAGGCGGTGAGCTCGCCAAGCGAAAGATTTCCGTTTAAAAGCATTCGGCCGCCGATGAGCAAGATAAGCGCCCGGCCTCCAAGGCCGATCAAATCTGAACCTGAGCTGTAAATGGCGCCGAGTTTGGCGGTGTATAAATTGGAATCGCGGTATTCGCCCACCACGTTATGATGATTGATAAGGTTATAACGCTGCCGGTTAAAAGCGGTTATGATCCGGATTCCGGTGAGGCTTTCTTGAAAGTCAGCCAGAATGTCCGCTATCCGTTCGCGAACAATACCGTATCCCCGGTCTGAGGCGCGTTTGAACCAGATGGTAAGTACCGCCAGGGCCGGAATTACCAGTAAAACCGTTATGGCGGCCAGCTTTACATTGAGAGAAAACAGAACCGCGGTGACCACGATCATGGTCAGCCCCTGCACGATAAGGTTGATCATTCCTTCGTGAAAGAGGACTGACAGGGCTTCAATATCACTGGTCATCCGGGTCATGACACGACCCGCTTTTTCCTTGGTGAAGAAATCTATGGAAAGACGCTGGAGATGAGAGAAGACACGCAGACGGAGAGCCAGCATAAGTTGTTCACCAACCCGGCCGGTCCAGGTAACCCGGCCGTAACTGGCCAGACCGTTAACTACTACGGCGGCGAGATAACCCGCCGCGGTCAAGAACAGCAAGCTCGTGTTTCGTGGCAGTATGCCTTGGTCGATTCCAATCTTTGTAAGCAAGGGACCTGCCTGCTGGGCCAGAATCTCGAAGACGATCAGAATGAAAGCCAGGCTCAGGGCCAGCCAGTGCGGCGCCACGAAACGCCATAGCGTTAGAGGACGCCAGTCGGTGACGACATGACTGAACTTGAATTTGATCTCTTTGTGTTTAGGTTCATCCTCTAAAACTTTTTCGACCCTGGCGGCCAGTTCAGGAGGGATGCCGGCGAAAGGTAATCCAGAGGCCAGGCTGGAAGCAGCCCCTCCTCCAAATCCGCCCCACGCGCCGCTAGACATCAGCCACCTCCTTGAGCACCTCTTCCAAACCACCCACGCCAGCTTTAGTAAGCCGATCCTCTTTGTCAGTTTCGACTTTTGTGACGATCTCCTGCCGGCCCGCCTCTTCCTCGGCGCGGGCCAGAACTTCAGCGTAACGCGGCTCGGTCCGCATCAGTCCGGCATGAGTCCCTTCAGCAGCGACCCGTCCGTCTTCAAGAAGGACGACGCGATCAGCCAGGCTGATGGTCGAGAGCCGATGCGCGATAATCATCGTAGTGCGTTTGTGCATTAGATTACGCAGCGCCTCGTGAATTTCCTGCTCGACCTTCACGTCGATAGCGCTCGTCGCGTCATCAAGAATCAGGATACGCGGCCTGACCAACAGGGTGCGGGCGATGGCGATTCGCTGGCGTTCTCCGCCTGAGAGGGTGTAGCCTCGCTCGCCGACAATGGTATCGTAACCATCCTTGAGTTCGCGGATGAACTGATCGGCCCCGGCCGCTTTGGCCGCTTCCACAATTTCATCAAAGGACGCGTTTGGGCGTCCATAGGCGATGTTTTCATGAATGGAGACGGAAAATAGAATTGGTTCGTCCAGCACCAGGCCCACATGAGCCCTGAGGCTCTTGAGGGTCAGGGCTCGGATGTCTTTCCCATCAATCAGGAGAGCGCCTTCGGTGGTATCGTAAAAACGGGCCATCAAACGCGCCAGAGTTGTTTTGCCGGCGCCGGTGCGGCCAACAACCGCCACGGTTTCGCCCGGAGCTATCTTTAGGGAAAGATTCGAAAGCACCCTGGGGCCGTCGGCATAGGAAAAGGTGACGTTATTAAACTCGATTTGCCCTCGTGGATCATTTAAGTTAATTGCGTCCGGGCGATCCGTTATTTCGGGCCGGGTGTCAAGCACCTCAAAGATTCGCTCAGCCGAAGCCGCTGACCGCTGGCTCATCATCATTAAAAAACCCAGCATACGGAAAGGGGCCTGAAGCATAATCACATAAGAATTGAAGGCCACCAGCGTTCCGATCGTAACCCGGTCTTGAATGGCCAGATATCCACCGTATAGAAGTACCAGAGCCATGGCCAGCCGGGGAAGATTTTCCATCAGCGGGGAATAGGTGGCTCTTATGTTTATCTGGCGGAGAGCGGCCCAGCGCAGCGCCTGCGCCGCCCTGGCGAGCAGCTTGATCTGGTGCCGTTCAGCGGCAAATGACTTCACTATCCTAACACCAGTAACATTTTCCTCAACAATCGTCGCTAAATCAGCCATACGCCCCATTACAATCCAGGAGATCGGGAACATGAGCTGACGCATCCTGAGAGCGACCAGGTAGACTAAAGGCAGCGGGAGCAGGGAGACAATGGCCAGGGGAACGTGGATGGTCAGCATTAGACCGAGGGCGATGCAAAAGGTTAACATGTATATGGTTATAAAAGGTCCAAAGATCAGAAACATCTGTAAGGCGCGAATATCTGAGTTGGATCTGGATATGATCTGGCCTGACTGAACCCGATCAAAGAAAGAAAATGACAGGCGGGTAAGGTGTTCGTACATGATAGACCGCAGATCGAATTCGATCAGATAAGCCGTGCGATAGAGCAGATAACGGTAGGCGTAAGCAAAAAGACAGCGGGCGACCGCTAACCCCAAGAGGAGCCAGACAAAGAACATGAGAGGGCTTTTTCTGACTACCAGGGCTTGGTCGATGGCCTGCATAAGGATGCGCGGAATGGCGATTTGTATTATCAGCGCGATAAAGGCAAAGATTAGGGAGGTAATAAAAATGCCCTTGTGAGCCAGGACAACCGGCAGGATTCGCCTGATCCAGCCTTTGGTCCGGTCAGGGTCAATGATCGAACGCGGCGGTTTGTAACGAGCCTTGATACCCTGGGGTTCAAAGGGTGAAGGTGTCTCCTGGCCTGTTTGGGATTGCGGGGAAACGCTCATACAGTCCTTCTGTTCACATATATTACCGGATTATTTGTAACAAAAGGCGGGCTTTATATGTGACAGGCTGAATGTTTTTCACACCATGCCGTGTTTCACCGCGCCTTAATGAGGCGCCGCCGGATTCCGTTGTGTGATGACACCGCCATTAAGAGCGGTATTATAAATAATGGAATTTGTAAAACCTGCCTTCCTGGTAGAAAATTATAGAGAATCCGGAATGACCCTGTCAAGGATGCACCCGAGTTGTTTGTAAATAAAAAATTACCAGAATTTGAGACCTCTGCAAAACCAGTGATTTTGTTGAAATCGCGGAAGGCGAAAAATTAACCCACAGGGATATTGTCAAATATTTCGAGGACTTAATTTTGAGACTGACATATGCCGCTACAGCGTTAGCGAAGCGGCGCTCATGAGTTCGGCTAAAGGACTAAGTTTTGCAGAGGTTTCGATTTGTTAACATTCCTATGGTTTGACTTCCTGTGGCTTTGTTTGTTATGTTCAACGCCTGTTTATCTTTGATTTTGTCTTTACCTGTCTTTTTGTTGGCAAAAGGGAAATAATGTCAGATCGTCAGCCTGTAACGATTCAGAAAGGGGAGCGGCCCATAAAAACCTGGTATAAGTGGAAAGCCCTGGCAACCGTGGCCCTGGGCACGTTTATGGGCACTATGGACGTCAGTATCGTCAACATTTCTTTCCCCATTCTTACCCGGGAGCTGAACACCGATTTGACCACGGTCATGTGGGTGACGCTGGCTTACATCCTGGTCAGTACAAGCCTTATGCTGTTTGTCGGGAAGACCGGGGATCAGGTGGGCCGGAAAAAAATATATGCCGCCGGGATGCTCATTTTCACACTGGGCCTGGTTTCATGCTCCCTGGCCCATAGTATCACCCAGTTGATTGTCTTCAGGATTTTTCAGGCGCTGGGCGCGGCTATGGCTATTTCCTGCGGCACCGCCATTGTCACGGAGGCCTTTCCTCCTGAGGAGCGAGGTCAAGGACTTGGCCTGGTGGGTGTTTCGGTCTCCGCGGGATTTATCCTGGGCCCTATTATCGGCGGATTCCTCCTGGAATGGTTTCACTGGCGTTCTATCTTCTATACAAGAGTGCCTGTTGCGTTCCTGACATTTATCATGGCCCTGATTTTACTGGAAAAGGACCATGTAAAGGATGGAAAAATCGAGTTGGACCTTCTGGGGACCGTTACTTCTTCAGTTGGCTTGGCATCGATTATCTTCGGTGTCAGTCAAATTAACCGTTTTGGGCTGACATCCCCACTGATTTTACTTTTAATCGGACTGGGAATATTGAGCCTCATCGCTTTTATCTTTGTAGAAAATCGCGCTTCTGACCCCATCGTGGATCTGTCACTCTTTAAAAATTTGCGCTTTTCAAGCGCGACAGGCGCTCTTTTCTTAACTTTTTTGGCCTACCCGGCGTTTACATTGGTGATTCCATTCTTCCTGATACAGGGGGTCGGGCTCATGCCCGCCAAAGCCGGATTCGTTATGGCTTCCGTTTCCATGACGGCGATAATCATTGGGCCGATCAGCGGCTGGCTTTCCGACCGCTTTGGGCCGGTTTGGTTTTCAACACTGGGCGCGATGTGTTCCAGCGTCGCTTTCTCGCTGATGAGAGGTTTTGATCTGCAAACTCAAATCATTGGAATCGTACTCATCCTGTCCACCTTTGGATTTGGCATTGGCCTGTTTCAGGCCCCTAATAACAGTATCATCATGGGGTCGGTTAAAAAGGAAAATCTCGGTACAGCCTCCGCCCTGATGGCCACCTTAAGATCGGTTGGAATAGCGGTGGGCACAGCTGTTGCCGGTACCGTTTACTCCGTTCGGAAGATCATCCACGCGGCAGCCTTAAGCCAGCAGGGTGTGGAAGCGGGTTACGCGAACAAACAGGCCGTATCACTGGCCTTTCATGATGTTCTGATAGCCTCTATAATTTTTATGGCTTTGGTGGTGGTGCTGTCTCTTGGGACCAGAATTAGGGAGAACGCTTAATAGGCGCACTGAGTAAAGATGTTTTCAAGAAAATTACTTCTGATTATTCCCCTGAATAACCAGTTCCACTCGCCGGTTCTTTTGCCTGCCTTCTGATGTGTCGTTGCTGGCAATGGGCCGGCTAAAGTTGTATCCCTTGGCGGCAAGCCGGCTTGGGTCGATGCCCTGAAGAATCATGAAATCCAGGACATTATTCGCGCGGTTTTCTGAGAGCTTTTGGTTGTATTCTTCAGTTCCCTTGTTATCGGTATGTCCTTCAATCATGACACTTAGGTCTCGAAAGACCGATAAGATGCCGGTGATCCTGGCCAGGCTGATCTTGAGCGCGTCGGTCAACTCGTGTTTATCGAAACCAAACAGAAGGTCTGAAACCGTGATGATCGTTCGGCGCGCTTCGTTTCGCACCTGTATCAAGTCGCTCTCCAGTTCACTGAATCGCAGCTTGGCTTCTTCCCATTGCTCCTCAGCCTTGCGTCTTTCTTTAGCCAGGTCCTCTCTGAATTTCGATACATGACCCCGTTCGATACGGCTTATTTTTTCCTGTGTTTGTTTTATTTGCTTCAGCGTGCTTTTTAACTCCTGGTATACGGACTCTCTTTGCTTTTGCAATTCAAGAAGCCTGGTTTCGTTGCGCACGGTTTTTATTTGAATGATGGATAATTTCGTAAGCAGCTCGCAAGCGGTGAACAAGTCCCGCGTTTCTTTGGTTTTGGGATTTAAAATCAGAAATTTTTTAGTAGCCTCGATCCTGGCAAAAGCCTGTGATATGAGGTCCGCTGTTTTTGAATCACTCTGAGGCATATTTTTGTAAGCTTCCTCAATTTCGGCTTTATAGCTGTCCAGCACGGCCAGTTTGGACGAAAGAGGAATACTCTCCTGAGCTCGAACGATCTGCGGGCATAAAGAGATAAAAAATAAAGGGACAAGCATTAAAAAAACATTGTACCGTCTCATTTTTTTATTACACCTTAATGAATAAAAAACTCAGTTTATAAATTGGATTCGACCATGGGCAGTTTCAATTTTTTTAACTCTTTCTGGTACACATCGAGCTCTTTGTGAGCTTCAGCCAGGGCAGCCTCCGACTGTTTCAGGCGTTCCTGGCTTTGTTCCAATTGATGCTCGGCAATGGCCAGGCGATAAGTTAGGACGGCAAGATCAAAATCAACATAAGCCGCCTCCGCCCTGTCAGCGTTGAGCTTTTTCGTTCCAGCAATTATCAGCTTATAGCCCTCCTTGGTTCCCGACGATTCAATCCCATTGATTTCGCAATAACTTTTAAGCTCTGAGGCGGTGTTTTGAGTCGTTTGAACCAGCAGGGGGTAGGGGGTTGTTGCGCATGCGCACAACCCCAGGGAAATAAATATGAGCAGAATCAGAACGCTATATTTATTCATGGTAATTTTTCCTCGAACCGTTTAAGGGTTCCATGGTTTGGCGATAATTTCTTTTACCTTTAGTTCCAGAGATCGGTGTGAGTTAGCCGGTTTGACGACCATGGCCGTATCGGAACCTCTTCCTGTGCCCCCTATCGTCAGGATTTCCTCATCGGTCCGGACGTAGCCCCGGTCAGCGGCCATATAAGATATCTCCACGCCAACCTTTACTCCCTGGCCAAGCATCCTCAAGGTGAAGGCCATAATTTCGTCCACCTGAAAGGTGCCCACCTTGTTTCTCACGCCCCGGCCCGTACCGCCAAAGGCGTGCGCGGCTGTCAGAACCTTAACTCCCAGGCTTTTTAACCTGGACCGCGTCTCTTCATCCATGACCTGCTGATCCGGTTCTGAAAAACCGGTGACCTGTGGGCCTTTTCGATCGTCCGGCCGGAGTTCGAAGCAATCACGACCTTTTTAATCCTCAGCTCTTTGGCCCGCTTGCTGGCATGCTCTAAAACAGATTCGGTATTATCAGGACCGGGCTTTTTGAAGTATAATGTTTGGGTCAAATAATTATCAGACATTCAAATGCTCCTATTATAATTTTCAGAATCAGTCATTTTAACATGTTAATAAGAAGGTAGTTAATAACCCAGTTTTTTGTCAACCACATTTATCAAAGGAAGACCAGCCTGGTAGCGCTTCAGGTTTTCCGTGAATATTTCTATCAGCCGATCCACATAGTGGGGGGTGGCTCCGGCGTAATGCGGTGTAATAACCACGTTTTTCATGTCCCATAAGGGTGAATCCTCAGGAAGCGGTTCCTGTTCAAACACGTCCAGTCCCGCCCCGGCGATCCATCCTTTCTGTAAGGCCTTGATCATCGCCTTTTCCTGGATGATGGGGCCCCGGCCAATATTGATAATAAAGGCGGATTCTTTCATGGCTTTAAATTGCTCTTCCCCTATCATGCCCATGGTCTCAGCCGTCAAGGCGGCTGTAATGACGACCCAATCAGATTCTTCAAGCAGATCCTTGAGACCATCCGGACCATACATTTTATCGATATGGGGTGAAGCCCGGCGCATCCCCAGGACCCTCATGTTCAGCCCTTTTGCTTTTTCAGCCGTTTTTTCTCCGATCTTGCCCACGCCGATCAGGCCCAAAGTCGCGCCATCCAGTTCCGTTATGCGGCCGCGCCGTTCCCATTTATGCCCAGCCTGTCTCAGTATGCTGTGTTGAATACCACGCGACAGGGTCAGCATCAGGGCCAGGATATGTTCGGCAATAGGTATGGCATGCACCCCGGAGGCGTTGGTCAGGATCATATCGCTTTGAACAACCTCAGGAGCATCCAGCAGCCAGTTCGCTCCAGCGCCGGTTTGCTGAGCCCAGCGAATGTTTGGCATCTCTTTGAACAGTGAGGCTGGACGTAAGCCAAAAACCACCTCTACCTTCGAGGCGATATCACCTGACAGACGGTTCCAGTCTTCCCTGTTGCGGCTGATAGCTATCTTCGCTCCCGGCGCGGCTTCCCGGATAGCGTTCAGGTGACGTTCAGTCAGTGTGGCGTCATTGAGTATGAAGCTGTGAAGAATTAGTATGGTGTCGATTTGCTTTTGATTCATTAATTATTCCGTAATATAAGTTATCAGGTGTTATGAAATCCGTTTAATCTCATCATCAATGGCTTTTTCCCAGGCATCAATATTAAAACCCCATGGTCCGGGATCGCTGCGGAAGCGGATGAACCCTTCAGGATCAATGAGGTAGAGTCTTTCCGGGAGTGCGGCATAGGCGGTATCAACTATATTGCTCATCTCGTCAAGCGCTATGGGCAGTTTGAGTTTCAGGTCCACCACACAGGCCTCGGCGGCCTCCGCACGCTTTTGCTCAGACCTTGGCTGATCAAAAACCACGCCCTGTTTTTCATTTACCGGTACCTGCCAGCCGTCACGCGGATGGGCTTCCTGTATGTAGACGCAGAGAAACGCAGCCTGATCTTTATATTTTTCATAAACCTCATTCAGGCGACCTGCCTGAAATCGGAAAGGCGGTCATGTATAAGAACCGAAAACAAGGGCTGCGGCCCGGCCTCTGAAATCGGGGGCCGGGTCTCCAACCGCCGGAGCGTTCTTCTCGCGTTCTTGCATTCGCATTAAATTTTTTTCAAGGCCTTCCCGGCTGATGCCCATCTGCTCCCATTGCACGGGTGTAAGCTTGTCGAGATCGGGCCTTCCAAGAGGTTTACTCATCATATTCCTCCCACTTGCTTATTTGACCTTGCTTTTTAATTTGAATTATTTAAAACAACCTAAGGATACTACATAAAATCCCTGGCCGCAATCGGTTCTGATCATGGGTCCGCTTTAAATATAGCATTATTTTAACAGGATAGATTTTCTGATAAATAGTATCGCGTCACTTATAGTAATTGTCAGAATTACATTCCGTTTGATTTTTAAGGTAAGTCCAGGCGCTAACAGCGGCTGCCATGATATAAAAAAAGTCAATTACATGATGTTTTGGCATTTGTGTAAGGTGGCTTACGAGAATGGCTGAAACTAAATCTTCTCCTATCCCAAGATCAAACGGATTTATTGGGGAAACATCGCGCTGATGCTTTCCCGATTGAATATTCGCTTTATGGCTTCACCGAAGATAGGGGCGACAGGCACTATCTCAATCTTATCGGAAAATTTAACAGGATGATTTTCCACGGTATCCGTAAAAAGGAGCCGTTTGATAGGGCTGGCCTCCAACCTTTCAATGGAACCCTCAGTTAAAACACCGTGAGCTACCATCGCATATACTTCTTTCGCGCCTCGCTCTATCAATTTTATCGAAACATCCACCAGCGTTCGACCCGAGATGGTAAAATCGTCAACGATTATCGCGGTTTTGCCCTGAACATCACCGATGACATCCATTACTTCGACCTTCTCATCGTGCGCCGTTCGCTGTTTATCCGCGATAGCAACTGATGTTTCGAGGTATGAAGCGTATTTTCTGGCCTGTTTCACGAAACCCGAGTCAGGCGATACAACGATGCAGTTTTCAAGGCCCTTGGTGCGTATGTGATCGCATAGAGCAGGCAGGGCGTATAGGTTGTCCACCGGAATACGGAAGAAACCCTGTATCTGCGGCGCATGCAGATCCATGGTCACAACTCGGTCGGCTCCGGCAGCTTCTATCGCGTCCGCACAGACCCTGGCTCGAATGGACACCCGGGGCTCATCCTTTTTATCGCCTTTACCGTAGCTGAAATAGGGAACGATCGCGGTTACCGATTCCGCGCTGGCTCGCTTCAAGGCGTCTATCCAGAACAACAGTTCCATGAAGTTGTCATTGGCTGGAAATACCGTTGATTGAATCAAATAAACCTGGCGGCCGCGTACGTTCTCCAGAACTCGAACAAAGGTGTTTCCTTCAGAAAATTGCAGGACTTCACTTCTGCCCGGTGTGACGCCGAGATACTCACAAACTCTGGCGGTAAGCCGTGTACTTCCGCTTCCACCAAAAATCACTAAATCATCAGGACTCATAAGTTAGGACCCTCCTTCGCGCGCAATGATGGCTGCGCCAAGAGCCCCAATAATTTGAGGTTCCTCGGGAACCATGATGATGTGACCAAGCTTTTCGGATAACATTTTTACCACCGCTCTGTTCTTGGCTACGCCGCCGGTCATCACCACGGTGTCAGCGACACCGACTCGAGTCGCCAGGCCTGAAGTGCGGTTAGCAATAGCCCTGCAAATGGCGGAAGCTATGTCCGGCGGTTTCCGTCCCTGGCTGATGAGACTGACCACCTCACTCTCAGTAAAAACCGTGCAGGTGGATGAGATGGTTATTTCAACGGTTGATTCCAAGGCCAGCTTCCCCATCATTTCAAGAGGCGCGTTTAGCGCTCCGGCCATGACCTCCAAAAAGCGGCCTGTGCCCGCGGCGCATTTATCGTTCATGGCAAAGTCGAGCACCCGGCCGTCAGGCCTGACTCTGATGGCTTTTGAATCCTGGCCCCCGATATCAATGATGGTGCCTACCTCCGGGAAGTAATAAAACGCGCCTCTGGCATGGCAGGATATCTCTGTTTTTGAGTTTCCCGCCTCTTCAACCCGGCCTCGGGAATATCCGGTTGAAACCACACCAGCCACGTCCACCTCAAGAGCGCCGGCTTGTTCGAGCGCGGTCCTGAAGGCCATGGTTCCGGCCTTCTGAGAATCATGGCCCGTCGGTAAAATGGCGTAACTGATTATGTTTGAGGTTTCGTCTATTAAAACCGCGTCGGCCGTCAGGGAACCCACGTCTATACCGGCAAAGTAGCTCACTCTGAATCCTCCATGGACTCGATAAAGGCCTCTAACCTGGTTTCTGTTTGCGCGTCTGAATAGACTCGCGGGTCGCACATGTCTCCTTCAATAATAACACCAGGCTTGCCGGTAAGCCGGGTTACCTCTTCCTGCATCCGATACATGCCTATCGAGTATGGTTTACAGGAACGGTCGGAATGCAATATAAACCCGGTCAGCGAGTATTCATCGATCAGACTGGCCAGATAGTTGATTCTGTGCTCAAATCCGGAGTTGATATAAACGCTCAGGTAGGCTTTGGCCAGACCTTCGTAAGGATTCTTCGGATCGTAGTCGTCACCAAGCCCGCCCCAGCTGTTGGTGTATGTGGCCACTACCAGGGCGCATTTTTTATCTTCGAAAAATTCCGCCAGACGCCGCAGTTTAAACCAGATAGGAAGGTTGTCCCACAGGGTACGATATTTTTCTTTTGGGATCGACCCGACTTTTTTCGCGGCTAGGTCCCTGATTTCTTCATAAAGTATTTTGTAGTAATCCGCGCATTTTTGAGTGCCGCGCAGAGTAACGATCGGGGCCAGATGGATGAAGGTGTCCTGGCTGTTAAAAGGCGAGGGCTTGGTCTTGCCAAGCTGCAGTATTTTTTTCCAGTAGTTGGCCGCTTCGAGTGAAAACTTCAAAACCTCTTCGAACCGGTCAAGGTCAAAAGAACGGCCCGTAAACCCGGTCAAAAATTCTTCCAGATTTTTAAATTGAGTGGTGGTGTAGTCGATCAAGTCGCGCGTCAGCCCGTCGTGCATAAATGGCGTGTCAACAATAAAGAGAGGCACATTGTAATTTCGGGCCACGACCTCGTACCATTTAATAACCGTCTTGCAGATATTTGTTGAACAGAGCAGCATGTCAGGGGCGGGCAGCCCTTGAATAGGACCGCCTTTGGTCATGTCGGCTCCAAAATCTGTGCGGGCGTAAGAACAGATGTCCGGAGAAAAACCTACCGCTTCGGCTGCCTCAATAAGTTCCAGGGATTTATGCGCCGCGCCGCACATGGCTGAATGATTTTCCGGATAAATGGGCAGAACATCCATGGTGTATAAAAATTCAACCGGGGCGCCGCTGGTCACCCAGGCAATCGGTTTTTCCTTGGTCGTCTTGGCCTCAATATAATATTCTGTCATTAGTTCTCGCATTTTTGAGGCTGCTTGAAATTCGGTCATGATTTCTACCCCTTTATCATCTCGCTAAAAGCGTCGATTCTGGTCTTGATGGCGTCGAAGTTCGTCATGGAAAGTTCCACGTCGAAAAAACTCGCCGGGATTCCTTCATCTTTCAAACGCTGGATTAACTGCGGGCGGTCAAAGGCGTCAGGCTCACAAAATTTTATATACCAGAAGAGAACACCCTCGGCACCTGCTTTTTTTGCCTTGTCAACCAGATAAGGGTGACGGTCGTTGTCAGGGTTATAAAGACAGCAGCATGGCGCCGGGTTAAAGACGTAGCTGGTTACTCCCTCTACGATGTCCGCAACCTCGAGCGGCCCTTTGGAAACGGTTCGCCAGCCGTTGGCAAAATCATCATCCACGATATCAATATTCAGATCGTCAAAAATTTTGTAAATCTCAATCGGATCAAAAACCATTCCCGAAAGGACGATTTTCGTTCTCTTTCCCTTCGGCTGCGGGAGCTTGTCCAGCTTTTCAAGCAGATCTTCAAGCATCTGGTTGTAAACGCTTCGAGGTAAAAAGAAACCGGCTTTTATGGTCACATAAAAATCATAATTCTTTATAAGACCCGATTTTTCAGCCCTGATGTAATAAAGCTGTCGCTGAAGCTCCCGCGTTCGCGCGTGCAGGCTGCTTGCTTTAGTGAGACTCTCAGAAGTAACCTTTGTTCCGGTTATATCCTCAAGTCCTGAAATGACACTGGCAATAACGCTTTTAAGGTAGATTCGGCGCGCTTCATCAGTGCGGGTTATCGGTATCGAGAGTTCCACAGTTGGTTTTGGAAAGAGTCTCCGATAAAGTTCGCGCAAATTTATCAAGGTGTCGCAGATGGACGTGAAGGCATAACCCTCTACCATCCTCGCCCCTTCTATTAACTCCAGTTCCAGGACAGATCTGGCTACTGAACAACTGAAGGCCTGCAAATAGGCGTCTGATTTTCCAAGAGACAGGTTGTTGCCCCACAACTGAACCGGATAACCGCCGGCAGCGTCAATAAGTTCCATGGGGAAAAAGGCTGGCATGACCCCGATAACAGGCCTTCCCAGCGCTGTTTTGTTTTCTGTAATGTTTTTAGAAACATTGAACACAACCTCATAAAAGGGTTCGAACATATTCTTAAACTCCCCGCGATGTTGGCGTTAAAGTTTTTCGGTCAAGAGTTAGAAAAAAAGGTTCCGGCTTAGATAAAAGAACCTTTACCTCTGATTCAGCGTTAGTGGTCCGATCTTCAATATTATCTTACTCAAGCGTTGGCCAGGGTTCCTCCGTCCACATAAATGGACTGACCGGTAATGAAACTCGATTCCTCAGAACATAAAAACAGTACCGCGCCGACGACTTCCTCCGGCTCGGCCAGCCGGCCCTTGGGGATTCTGGCGGCAATGCCTTTTTCCACTTCCGGGTTGGCCCAGATAGGCTGGCTGAAAGCTGTTTTGGTCAATCCCGGACCGACAGCGTTTACATTAATGTTAAATGGAGCCCATTCCACGGCCATGCATTTGGTGAGCATTGACAGGGCGGCCTTACTGGCGTGATAGACTCCCATGCCCGCGCCGCCGCGAACCGCGCCGACGGTGGTGATATTAATGATTCTTCCGCCGCCTTGTTCCATCATGACTTTAGCCACGGCGCGACTGAGTAAAAACGCCCCTTTACAGTTGGTATTGAATATTTTATCCCAACCGTCCTCTCGAAGTTCCATCATCGGCCTCAAAAAACTCCTGGCCGCGTTATTCACCAGAATGTCAACGCGCTGGTGGGTTTTCACGGTCGTTTCAACCAGGTTCTCTATCTGTTCGTTCACCGTGAGGTCAGTCACCACAGAAGTCGCGCCGCCGCCTTTGGCCTTGATTTCGCCGGTCACCGCCTCAAGTTCATCCTTCGACCTCGAGGCCACAACCACAATCGCCCCGCTATCAGCCAGCCCCAGGGCAATGGCCTTGCCGATTCCTTTAGCGCCGCCAGTAACAATGGCAACCTTATTTTTAAGATCATAATTCGCGCTCATGTCTCATACTCCTTTTTTAAAATTTTAAATCACTCTGCTTACTCGTTGAAATTTGATAAAAGATTAACTTGGATAAAAAGGTCTTTCAGTTTAAAAAATTGATCAATCGATAAAGTTAATCCTTAATTTAGAAAATGAAAAAAACAAAGTCAATATTTGAGTGCCCAGGACAGGTAAGCCCCTTTTGAAACACGGGAATATCCAAGGCGCAGCATATGTTTGCGGCGAAGCCTTTCAACAAAATCCTCCCTTAATTTTTTATTATGGATGTGCGAACCGTTCACGGCATTGTAAATATTACCGCCATATAAAGCCGTTTCTATAAGGCCAAGCAGGGTGAACACGGCCCAGCTTTCCCCGTTGTAAGCTTCAACTGTTCCCCATAAAAAGGCCGCGTTGAGGCCAAAGGCCAGGGCCGCGTCCACGGGCCGATGTGAGTATAACTGGCCCGCCCCAGGGAGCGCGGCGGAAAGAATTCCGGCGGTAGTTGGCGAAACCAAAGGCAGTTCCCGGCCTTCAAGAACCGCTTCGGATAACCTGGCCGCCGAATCCCCCAGCGCATGCTCAGGATTTATCGAAGAAAAGATTTGCCGTGATTGAACAAACCGCCCTTGTTCAAGCAAAAGCCAGCCAAGTTTATAACGCGCCCTGTTTTGAAATTCCGCCGCCTCATTATCGCTATATGGCGGATCGTCAATCAATCGCCGATAGTAGTTCGCGGCCTCAGACCCAGGCCCGAGAATTTCTATACATCGCCCGAGTTCCCAGATCGCTTCCGCCTTGAGATCAGGCCGTTCCTTCTGTTCAATAACCGCTGTAAAGGCTTTTTTCGCCCGGGCGTATTGTCTGATTTGAAAATAGGACCGGCCCATAAGGAGGTGGGCTTCAGCGCGGCGCGGGTCATCAGGTTTTAGAAAAAGAAAGCGCTTGGCCTCGGTAACAGCCCGGTAGTAATCCTTTTGCTCAAACAAGCTATTGGCAAAGTCAAGATATGGGCCGGCCTGTTCAGCCTTCAAGGCTAAAGGACTCATTACAAGAATTAGAAAAAGGATCAGAATTAAAAAAGCGCGGCGTATAATCATGGGTTATTCTTTGCAAAACCTTTCAACCAGTAATCATTAGCTTCAAGTGGGTCATAGTGCAAAATTCGTCCCTTGAATCGAACAAACGGCGGTGTTTGTGCGGTTGTGACTTCACGGAAAAGGCGATCAACGAAAATAAAGGTTCCCATAAAAACTCCGTGCCGGTTAATGGCCTGGATGGTGTATTCCGAACAGTTAGGATAGGACGGGCAGCTTGAAGTCTTAAAGGATCTTAAATGGTTTTGATAAAAGCGTATCAATCCGATGGCCGGCCCTCCAGCTGGCGAGTTCTCGTTTTTATTCTGAAAAACAACCGGCAGCTCAAGGCTTGATTTCCCAGACTTCGATCCTTTCTTTTTTTGATCGAGCGCTTTACGGGACTCCCTGATTATTTCCCCGGCCATTTCAGCATCCTGGCCTTGTGGATAAAAGAACAGAAATCGCTTGGCTTCACCGATGGCGCGGAAAAAATCACCCTCTTCAAACAACATTTGGGCAAAAGTAAGGGCAGGGCGTTCATCTAACCGGGGACCTCCGTCCGCCTGAAGCTCGGGGGGGCTCCAAAGCATTGAGATAAACAGGACTGATAGGAAAAAATGTATAAAGCCAGTTCTCACTTGAGATTACACGTCCCTTTTTTAATATCCATTCGCGTGCTTACCATAGACGGTGATATCATATAAAACCACATATGGCCGTACTTAGTCTAATAAAAATTCAATCGTTCGCTCAGGTCTTGCAATCGAGCTTCGATTTTTTAGTTTGAGTTCTAAATTGAAAATATCAGATAGTTTCAGGTTTCGTACCGGTTAAATATAGAAAAAATAGGCAAAATAAAGCTCAAAAAAAACGCGGTCATTGAAAGGGATTGTAGTTCCCGTGGTCTGTGGTCTCTTCAGATGATATTGATTAGCGATTTAAAATCATATTTGGCTTGACAAGAAAGGAAAAGGGCTTTACATAAGAGTCTTTACCGCCTGACTTTTTAAGCGGGCCGTTAACTCAGTTGGTAGAGTATCTGCCTTTTAAGCAGAGAGCCGCTGGTTCGAGTCCAGCACGGCCCACCAGTCAAGCGTCCCCATCGTCTAGCCTGGTCCAGGATGCCGGCCTTTCACGCCGGCGACAGGGGTTCAAATCCCCTTGGGGACGCCAAATAATTGCAAAGGGTTAGCTGACATTCTCGGCTGACCCTTTTTTCTTTGGATGTAAATCAAAAATTATGCCATAAAAACGGTAAATTAGGCAAAAAAAGGATATCCCTAAAAATTGCTTATCAGCAGTTCCTTTGCTTCCTTCAAAGAACTTTTTGCTTTTACCGAAACCGAATATGTCAAGTTCACCGGCTTTCCCATTGAACCACTACTTGCGGGCAGTATCTGGTCATGGGTGAAACATGAACCTCCGCTTGACAACGAAGGCATCGGGGGATTACTATGCCCTGAAGTGGAAAATTTGTGAGAAATTCACCTTGTAATTCCGGAAGATGCTTCCCAATGAACCATCTGCGATGCATGTTCGTGTTTGGTCTTTGATTTATAAAATTATATCCCAGGGAGACGGGCTATGACATTTATTAAAGGAATTCCCGAAGAACAGGCAACGGGAAAAGTAGCTGAAATCTATAACAAGGAGTTGAAAGCACGGGGTTTTGTAGCAGACGCTACGAAGGCCTTCAGCCTGCGGCCTGAGTTTATGGAAGCTTGGACAACATTGAATAATGCTCTGAAAGCGAACATGGAAGAGCGTTATTATGAGCTCGCAACCATTGCGGCTACAGCTGGTATACGATGTACAGCCTGAACTCTAGCTCACGGGGCGGTGCTCCGTTCTAAGTTTTTCAGCGCTGAACAGGTCGCGGCTTTAGTTCGTGATTACCGTGGCGCTGGTTTGGCGCCAGAGGAAGAAGCGTTGATGGCGTTTGCTGAAAAGGTATTAAATGACTCCAGTAACATACAGCAGGAAGATATTGATAATTTGGCTGAACACGGTTTTTCTGAAGAGGACATTCTAAATATTGCACTGACGGCGACCTCCAGGAGTTTTTTTAGCAGGGTGGTTGATGCAATGGGCTTTCAGCCTCCACCCGCATGGCTGGACAAACTACAGGCGAAGTTGGGAACTGAAACCTTTAAAACATTGAACGTGGGGCGTGTTTACAGTCAGGAATAGCAGCATAATGAAAATGAGAAATAGACTTGCGAGGCAGGTTTCCTAGGTAACGGATGGCCCGGACATTCAACGATCATTTGGGTGATCTTAAATTTTTTTTCTCCGCGATTTAGGCCAAAACGCTAATTTTGAGATAGCTTATAGTTGACGGAGTAAATTTTAATGGTTACTATGCTCGAAAATAATCAATTAGGGTTTTCTTCTGCATTGGGTAAAACTCTCTACATATGGTTTTTTTCAAGGAAGGGGTAAATGGAGCAGCGCCAGATAGGCAGCACGGATTTGGTGTGTTCGGCTTTAGGCTTTGGCACCTGGGAGATGAGCACAACGATGTACGGCGACATCGATGTCGCGGAGGCGGAACGAGCGGTTCACACCGCCATTGATCACGGCATCAACCTGTTTGATACCGCCGAAGTCTATGGCCCCTTCCACGCGGAGGAAATCCTGGCCAAAGCCCTCGGCGGCCGGCGTGACGATGTGATTCTGGTCAATAAGGTCGGCTTTGATTACAACGATGACGGCAAGATTGTGGGAATGAACTCCAAGTACGACAACGTCATCGCACGCACTGAAGGCTGTCTGCGCCGCATGAAGACCGACGCTTTTGACCTCATGCTCATCCACTGGCGTGATCACAATACTCCACTTGACGAGACAATGAACGCTTTGGAGAAGCTCAAGACTGACGGCAAGGTCCGCCATTATGGAGTCTCGAATTTCAATGTCGAGATGATGGATACCTGCCGGCAGTTTGGGACGCTGGCCGCAAACCAGGTTGGCTACCACCTGTTCGACCGGCGCATGGAAGCGGAGGTGCTGCCTTATTGCAGTGAAAACCGGATCGGCTTCATGGCTTACGGCACCCTCGCGTACGGCCTGCTCACCGGCGCCTTCACCCCGGACACTACCTTCGCTGAGAACGACTGGCGGAGCAAAAATACCGCCTTCGGACTGCCTTTGTTCGAACGCGAGTCTTTCCTGAAAGAGCTTGAGGCAGGCAAGCGTCTGGCAGAGTTAGCCGCCGGTTACGACAAATCGTTGGCACAGCTGGCTATCGCTTGGGTTCTGCGCGACCCGGCGGTCTCCGTCGCCCTCGTGGGCATGCGTAACGAGTGCGAGTTGGAGGAGAATATTTCCGCGACCGATTGGAGGCTGACCGAAGGCGACCTCGCCGAGATTGACCGCATTTTTGAAGACGAGGGTGTGCCGACCTATTTCAACGAGCCGCAAATACTCCACGCAACCTAGACCCGTTATCACTACCCTCAATTTCTCCAATGGAGAACGAAGATAAGGAAATATGTGAATAAATGAAGAACTTACTTAAAGAGAAACTAAAAGGTGATAAACCCGCCATAGGGACTTTCGTGGGCCTTGGACACCCTGATGTGACCGAGACGCTCTCCCGCATGGGATTCGATTGGCTTGTTATCGATTCGGAACATTCCCCTATCGGCTTTGAAACCATACAGCTTATGCTGCAAGCCATGAACGGGACCGACTGTACGCCCATCGTAAGACCGTCATGGAACGATATGGTTACCATCAAACGTGTTCTTGATATCGGCGCCCACGGCGTGTTGATTCCCTGGGTTAACTCAAGGGAAGATGCTGAATATGCGGTCCGGGCCTGCAAATATCCGCCAGAAGGACTGCGGGGCTTCGGACCTCGCCGGGCCGCGCTTTTGGATCCAACTTATCCCGCAACCGCTAACGAGGAATTGCTCGTCATTGCCCAGATCGAAACCCGGAAGGCGATCAATAACCTGGATGAAATCCTGTCGGTGGATGGTATAGACGCTTGCTATATCGGCGTTTTCGATTTATCCCTCAGTTATGGCCTCAAGTTCCCGGATTTTAAAAACCCCGAATACCTTGAAGCCTTTGACAGGGTCCTGGAGGCGGCCGAAAAATGGAAAAAGCCCGCTGGCATGTATGCATTATCCAGTAATGTAAAATGGGCCATAGATAAAGGATTTACGCTGATCACTGTTGATAGCGCGGATACTTTCCTCATGCGGGGCGCCGGGATGGCACTAAAGGAAGCCGCCACGCCGAAAGAATAAACATTATCGATCTAGGAACTGCTCATTGCGTTAACCCTTTAGTTGCAAAAACCGAGAATGCTGCAGTTCCAGGGCGTTCGAGGGTGGGTATCGACTGTCTTCGACTTTGAGCCGCACTCGGCTTCCATATGACCCTTTGTTGGCATTGAGCCGAAATCTATAGACCTATCAAGTTCAGCTTGCAGTATTCTCTTGGTAATCATAACCTTTTCCCGTTTGCCAAAAGAGCAGGTTACGATAAGTATATTTAAGTATATCGAATTTTAAGTGTCATTTGGTTATCATTGAATCGATCCATATTCAATGATACTATACAAAAGATTGCATATTTTTAGTATCTTGAACCGGAGGACTATGGCAAATAACCATGACATTAGATAAATGATATCTGCGTTGAATTTTGAGATGAAACCATGCTTTATTTATAAATTTACTTTAAAAAAAGCGTTTCCGTATTTTTCAATTTCAATATATTCTATGTTTGGCGATGTGCAAATTTATAATTTAATACAAAAGGAGATTAGAATGAATATCTATGTAGGGAATTTGTCGTACGAGGTCACCGACGAGGATTTACGCCTAGCTTTCGAGTCATTCGGGCCGGTTGAATCTGCTACTATTATAAAAGACAGGTATAATGGTCAATCAAAAGGTTTTGGATTCGTGGAGATGTCCTCTAAAGCTGAAGCGCAGTCCGCAATCGATGGGCTCAATAACACAGACTTAAAAGGAAGAACTCTTAACGTGAATGAGGCTCGTCCTCGCACCGAAAGTCGCCGTGGCAGAGGAGGACGAGATGATGGCAGAGGAGGACGAGATGATGGCAGAGGAGGACGAGATGATGGCAGAGGAGGACGAGATGATGGCAGAGGAGGGCGAGGGGGTGGCAGAGGAGGACGAGGGGGTGGCCGTCGTTTCTAGTCATCGGGATACAACAGACAGAATACAATCGTATAACATTTCGCCTAACAAGTAAATCCAGCCGACCACTGGCGAGTCGGCTGATTTAGATGTTATCTCTGTCTTTCACTTACTGCTATGATACTTGAATCCCGACATTTTCAAGTATTCTCATGGTAAACGAAAGAAAATCTGACACCTCAAAACTAACGACTTCGATAAATATACTTAAAATGGCCGGTAATTATGAATGATTATCTGAAGATCGAAAAACGAATGGTTAATAAAGCAAGCGACTGTTTTCTCCTCGTTCCAGGGTTCTGCCCAGGAATGGGTAAATCGATTCGAGGCTCTGCCTCGATACCTTCTCCGCGTTATGGCACGAAGCCGATATAAAACAAAACAATCCAGGACACAAGAGCCTATTTCGTTACCAGCGCCGTCACCGGCTGACAAACCTTGTTTAACCGGCCGTGTTTGGCCGGAATCATTCATGATTCATTAATCGAGACCTTTGCAAAACTTCGTCCTTTAGCTGGCCTCATTTTCAGCCTCAAATTTAAGTCTCCGAAATATTGGCAATATTCCTGCGGGTTAAATTTTCACCTTCCGCGATTTCAACAAAATTACTGGTTTTACGGAGGTCTCAATATGGGTTAGTTTCGACTTTAGTTGACAGATTGACCCCAAAAGGGTCAAGTGTCCTCTTAGCAAAGAAAGAAAAAATGGAGGACAACATGACCCAGCCCAAGGCAATACAAGTTTGTTCCCAGAGTCTCAATGCAATTAAGCCAAGATGACATTTAGGGTTAGTATTTTCCCAAGGAGAAAGGAATAATAT
>JAFDLS010000300.1 GCA_019306365.1 Deltaproteobacteria bacterium | reverse complement strand
AAAAGATCGATAAAGAGGCAAGAAATTCCGGGAAAAATAGTTCAACTTTTTCTCTACAACCACTGGATATATCTCTAACACCTTTTTATGAAATCTAAAAAAAAGTACAGTCAACCCAATGGATCTTCTCCGAAGGCTGAGTTTGGTAATTGAAATGGTTTCAGATTCCCTCGCTATGAAAAGGACCGATTGACCTCAAGGCGTTATTTAGGGTTTAATGTGGTAAAATACCGCAACTAATCTGCTGAAGGAGAAAAATCATGGCCATCGTTCAGGTCAGCATCGTCCCTTTGGGAACAGGGTCAACCAGCCTCAGTTCTTTTGTGGCCAAGGTGAGTGGATGGCTTGAGGCACAGGGAGTCAAATATGAGCTCACCCCGATGGGAACTATTCTGGAGGGTGACGCCCCGGAAATCCTTTCTCTGATTGCTCAGATGCACGAATTACCCTTTTTGGAAGGAGCGGCCCGGGTAATGACCTTGATCAATCTTGACGACCGGCGAGATAAAAAGGCTACGGCCCAGGGGAAGGTTGAGTCTGTCGCCAGGAAGCTGGGTAAGATAAAATGATATCCTATGATGACGTTGAAAAGGCGCGCAAGGTGTTAGGCCTTCCCAAGGAAGTCAGTCTGGCTGAAATTAAAGCCGCGTACAAAAAGCGCTTAAAAGAGGTGCATCCTGACAAACGTCCTCAAACCGAGGCCGCCAGGGCGGAAGAGGAAACGGATCACGTGGTTAAAGCTTATGAGACCTTGATGACCTATATCGCTCAATATCCTTATTCGTTTTCCAAGGAGCAGTTCAAAAGGGTTCGGCGCCGTGATCCAACCTGGGCTGTTACCCGTTTCTGGAAGGAAATGCAAGAGACTTAGAAATAGAACTTCCTGGTATCTCAGTAAATGGGGTCCATAATCGCCTGAAAGGAAAGAACCGGTGTTCGAATAAAGGGTCAGTTTGGTCCAGATTCTTATACCGCTTTCTAACAAATCAAAGGAATTAACCCAATTATCAATCAAAGTTGATTAATATTTAGATTATTTATTAGGAGAATCCATGCCAAAAGTAACCCTGGAGCAGAAAGAAACACTGGCTGTTCTGCGTCTGACAAATGGGGTAACCAACCCTATCAGCCCGGAATTGGTGGAGGAGCTATTAAAGGCCGTCAGGCAGGTCAAGGAGGAAAATCTTGGTCTGGTCCTGGCCGGGGGAACAAAATTCTTCAGTATCGGATTGGATTTACCCATACTGCTGGCCTTAAATCGAGATGAGATGAAGGAGTTCTGGGATAATCTCATCCAGGCCGTGTTCGAGCTGTATACTTTCCCTCTGCCAACTGCGTGTGCCATCGCCGGTCACGCTCCGGCTGGCGGAACGGTGCTGGCCCTGGCCTGCGACTACCGGTTCGCGGCCTCGGGCAGAAAATTAATCGGGTTAAACGAGGTCAAGCTGGGTCTTCCGGTGCCTCAGATAACGGATTCGATAATGAGGCAGATCGTGGGGGATCGAGAAGCGACCGAGCTTCTGTATCAGGGCGATTTGATAGAACCGGCCAGGGCTCAGCAAATCGGGCTGGTGGACGAAATCCATCCCCTGGAAGAGGTTGAAGATCGGGCGGTCGAAAAGATAGCGAAACTGGCTGCCTTGCCTCACCCGGCGCTCACGGCTATCAAGGCAAACCGCGTTGAAGCGGTCAGGTTGACATATGAAAAAAATAAGGAAATAAAAAATCAGGAATTTCTCGACTGCTGGTTCAGCCAGCCGGTTCAAGAACTGCTCGCTAAAACCGCTGAAAAGTTTTAGAGCGGTTCGGATCAATATCTTCTTTTTGTCCAAGAGGTTTGACATATTGTTCAACGAAACCCGAAGTTGGCGATTGAGAAGGGAATCGCCCGGACGTTTTGGCGATTGCCTACAAGGTATTTGTAAATTTATATCCTTTACAGATGTATGACCTCTGCCTTCAATCGGAACTTTATTTTGGCAAATGCTCTAACCCGGATTCTTGATCTCAGATGAGTCATTTAAGGGGATAAACGAGTTCTGTAAGGAAATTAAATAGGACCCGTGGCTGAAGCCCTGGACAACGTTATTATAAAGGTTGAGCAGGAAGACCTTGGGGGTTGACACGAGGCACGTCAGTGTAAAACCGGCGTCCCGACAGGAATTCCGCCCCCATTTACTTTCGGGGATGGAATACTAAGGTGAGTATATTATTTTTCGGATCCTGGGAACCTGTCCCCAGAGATATGAGAAGCCTATCCCCGGAACTATAAAACTTAGAACGCTTTAATAGCGTTTGACCACCTTCCCGAATCCAAGAACCTGGTCGTATATGGACATCTCAGCATCCAGGATTTGCTTGACGCAGAGTTTGTGCCAGGGGTCAAAAGGCGACTGGGAATCGAACTGGACCCAACTAGTCCCCTGGAAGGACCTGTGCACGACCCTGTTGGGCGGAACCTCGATCAACTCGGCCGAGCTGGGCTCAGCGTCCCCTTCCGGGCTGGGGATAACCCTGAGGCTGAGTCCCCCGCCTTCCTCGGGCGCTTCCCATTCTTTTTCCGCTCCCGGCCTGAAACCTATGGTCACGATCCGATTTCCCTCGGG
>JAFDLS010000299.1 GCA_019306365.1 Deltaproteobacteria bacterium | reverse complement strand
TCAAAGAAATGCAGAGGGGTCCCTATTTCTAGAATCTGACCATAATCCATAAAAACAACGCGGTCAGCGACTTCCCGGGCAAAGCCCATCTCATGACTGACCACGACCATGGTCATGCCTTCGAGCGCCAGCTTTACCATGACGTCCAGGACCTCGCCTATCATCTCCGGGTCTAAGGCGGATGTGGGTTCGTCGAAAAGCATGATTTTAGGATTCATGGCCAGGGCGCGGGCAATGGCAACCCGCTGCTGCTGGCCGCCTGAAAGCTGGGCCGGGTAGGAATCGGCCTTTTCCCTGATGCCCACTTTTTCCAGAAGGTCCAGGGCTATTTCCTCAGCCTCGGCCCGCGGAATCTTTCTGATCTTAAGCGGCGCCAGAGTAAGATTTTCCAAGGCTGTCTTGTGGCGAAAGAGATTAAAACTTTGAAATACCATGCCCACTTCGGCCCGGATCTTAATGATATCATTTTCTTCGGAATAAATATCCTGACCGTCCACAATGATCTGCCCGCGATCAATGGTCTCCAGCCGGTTTATTGTTCTGAGCAACGTGCTTTTCCCAGATCCGCTCGGACCAATGATCACGACTTTTTCCCCGAACTTGACATCCAGGGAAACATTGTCCAGCGCCTTCAATGTGCCGAAGTATTTAGATACATTTTTAATTTGAATGATGGGGTTAGCGCTGCTCATACTTCCCCAACCGTTCTTCCATGATACTGACCCCTTTGGAAAGAAGGAGCGTGATGAGCAAATAAATAATGGCGATCATGGTGTATGTTTCAAAATAAAAAAAACTTTCCGAGGCGAACTCTCTTCCTCGGCGCAGCAGGTCAGAAACCGCCAGAATAGAAACAAGCGAGGTATCCTTAAGTAAAGCGATAAATTCATTGCCGACCGGCGGCAGAATCGTTCGCCAGGCTTGAGGAAGAATGACGTAGAACATGGTCTGGGTCCGGTTAAAGCCCAGGGAAAGGGACGCTTCGGTTTGGCCCCGGTCTATTGATTCAATACCGGCCCGGAAAACCTCACCCATATAGGCGCCGTAGCAGACACTCATGGCGATCACCGCCGCGGCCAAATCCGGAATTCGGACGAAACGGCCCAAAGCGTAATAGAGGTAGAAAAGCTGCACGAGCAACGGGATGCCGCGGATGACTTCAACGTAGGTGGAGGCTATCAGATTAATAAACCTGTTGCGTGAAATCCTGCCTAACCCGGTGAAAAGCCCGATGATCAAGGCCAGGCTGATGGAAGCGAGGGTTACTTCGAAAGTGACCAATATCCCATCCGGCAAAAACCTGAAAATCCGGTAATAAGGCTCCCTTTCAAAGAACAGCAGGTAAGCGAAAATGATCAGAGCGCCGAAAAAAGCCAGATGCCATGCCGAGACCAGCCCTCTATCCTTCTTTCTGGGAATGGCCGCGCCGTCGCTGATTTCTATGGTTACGGGTTTTTCGGGCATGATTACACTTCCCGGCAGGCAGAATTAATTCCGACCGCCTTTGATTGAGTCGTCAATCGAGCTAATTTTTCATAAATCCCGGGCCGAACTCCTGTCCGGCCCATGTCGCAAAAGCTACTGACCAATCCACTTCTTTAAAATCGCCTTATCCAGGCCTTTGGCCTGTACGGCCTTGATACCCTTATTGATGAGGTTAAGAACCTCTTTGTTTCCCTTTTTTACGGCAATCCCATAGTATTCCACGTCCCCGGTTTCAATAACGGCGCTGATTTTCAAGGCATTCTTGTATTTTTCATTCGTCAAGGCATACTGCGCCGCCACGGGATCGTCACACACTACGCCTTCAATACGACCGTTGAATAAGTCTTCGATAGCCAGGCCGATCTCATCATAGGTTTTTGAAACAATACCCTTGACCTTTTTCACGGCAAAGGTTCCCGTGGTGCTGATCTGGGTGCCAACCTTCTTGCCTTTCATATCCTCGAGTTTTTTCGCTTTTGATTCATTACGCACCACCAGCGCTTGCCTGACTTTATAGTAAGGCACGCTGAAATCCATGACCTTCTTCCGCTCCTCTGTAATTGAAACCGAAGAGCATATCGCATCGTATTTCCCGGCGCCTAACCCGGCAAAAATTCCATCCCAGGCAACCGACTTAAAGACCGGGGTGAAACCGGCTTCCTTACCCGCGGCGTTCATGTAATCGATGGAGAACCCCACTATCTGCTTGTTGGCGTCCACAAACTCCATCGGCGGCCAAGTCGCATCGGTGGCGAAAACAATAGTCCTGGCCCAGGCCGATCCGGCCATAAGAACAAGAGCCAAACTGGTTAAAATAATTTTTTTAAACATGTTCCCCCTCCAGTTTTTTTATTTATGGTGTTTATCTTCAATCACGTTATCGTTTTACATAAAGATTTAATATAAATACAATATAAAATTAATCCCAAATTATGCGTTAAGTAGTGAACATAGTTTTTCGTTTCTGTTTTTGGTCAACACCTTGGCCACTGTTTGGTTGATATCAACGAAATGGGTTTCAGTTATGAGCTTTAAAGCATCTGAAAATGTTCCACTTCAGATACACCTCTGCCTTGAAGTGTGGTTCTATGTTGAGCTTTGTCTTTTATCTGTCAACTGAGTCTGGCAATCGCCTCTTCGTATTCATCTCTATAGGGCCAAGTAGCCTCCAGCTTGAGCGCCCATTGTCTGGCAGAATGAACCAACTTTCCCGGTATCATAAAGAACCTGTCCCTGATGGTGGCAACCATGGATTTGGTCTTGCTCTGATTCAGTACCTGTTCCTTGAACAGATTCATGAGGTTGTATCCGAGCATCAACAGCTCAAACCAGGTGCAGTTTCCAGCATAACTGTGGGATACCACTTTGTCCAGGCCAAGGCTGTAAATGCCTTCCTTAATGAAATTCTCACAGCATGCCCTCTGATTGTAAAAACGCCACACCTGCTCAGGGGCTTTCCCGCTGTTTGTCACAATCACCTGATAGTCATATTTGACCTCTTCAGTGTTAAGGAGCCTCAATTGCTTCCTCGGCCTAGCATTGGCCCTTACCTTTTGGCGGACCACTACCATCCTCAAGGTGGTAACCCTGTTGACGATATAACTACACTCACCTACCGCAATACCCCGTCCGATGCTTTGCCACAGTCCCATATGTCTTATCTTGCGCTGTACCCACGGCTGCATGGGGACTACTACGGCAAACTCAATACCTTCCTTGACCAAATACTTGATAAGGTCAGTACTGAAAAACCCGCTGTCGGCCCGAAGTCGAATTCTTTTGATGTGGGAAGGAAGCTTCTTGACAAGGCCCTTAATAAAATCAACCGCCTTGTAGCTACTGTGGTGTTTGCCGCTCCGCAGCACACCTCCAATGTAATCTCTGGTTTCACCCACAAAACACAGCAGGGGATGATAACTCTTTCTTCCCTTCTTCTTAGGATTGTAACCCAGTGCAGCCCTTTGCTGATTGCCATAGACCGCAATCACATGAGAGTCCAGGTCAAGGGTGATCTCCC
>JAFDLS010000061.1:897-13681 GCA_019306365.1 Deltaproteobacteria bacterium | reverse complement strand
GTCTCGGTGTCACAAGACATTTCTGGATCAAACACAAGATTCTCGTTCATCCTTTAACTTAACCACCCTGAAGACAATATCGCTTCCTTGTTGCTCCTCGGTTACACTGAAAAATTCTATTATTGCTAAAAAACCAGGTAAGAAATATCACCTTATGCCCCGTCTATTACTTTACAATTTCCGCTCATCTCAAAAGACGGTGAGAATACAATTACCGTGGAAAACATAAAAAGTTTGAACTCAAACCTCTGGATATATAGGTAAAGACCTATGCGGATGGGGCATAGAAATTTTTAATAGCGGCCACTAGACCTGGAATCGTGTATTCTTTCGCCTCCACGGCCACGTTCAAGCCTTCCTTAAGGGCTGTCTGAGCTGTTATGGGACCGATGCACGCGGCCCTTACCACGGTCGTGAACTCTTGCAGGCGATTCAACTCATCCCGCTCCAGAGCCTGCCAGGCCTCCGGAGGTAAATCCTCAGGAGGCAGTGTATGGTAAAGTGTCACCTCCTGAACCAAAGCCCCAGCCGCTCCAAGTTCCTCAGGAAGTATCGGCCTCGCCCGGGCAGCCCTGGCCAGCAGAATCTTCCGACCGGATATACCAGCGGAACGTAAAGATCTGATTAAACCCTCAGCCACGTATTCCTCGGGCACAAGATCGGCCTGTAAACCATATGTCTTGAGCTTGTCCGCCGTGGCCGGACCGATAGCGGCCAGCTTCACCGGCGCGAGGACTCTAGCGTCCCTTCCCCGTTCATCCAGGCGTTTGAAAAGAAACTCCACACCGTTGGGGCTGGTTAGAACCAACCAGTCAAACTCGGTTATCTTGCCAATGGCTTCATCCACCTCGTCCCAGTCATCCGGCGGGACAAGACGAATAGTAGGGCATTCGATAACCCTGGCTCCCAACCCGGCCAGAGATCCCGAAAGGGCGCTTGCCTGCGTCCTGGTTCTGGTCACCATGATGGTTCGGCCAAAAAGAGGCAGCGATTCGAACCAGTTAAGTTTGGAACGCAAAGAGACCACATCGCCAACAACCAGGACAGCTGGCGGCTTGATACCCTCCGCCTCCGCCTGAGAAGCGATCTGGCCCAGACTGCTCGTCAGCGTGACCTGATCCGGCGTTGCTCCCCAGCGGATGAGCGCCGCGGGCGTGGCCGGATCACGTCCAGCCTGCATCAGCTTCGAGGTGATCGAAGGCAGGTTCCGCACACCCATCAGGAAGACAAGGGTTCCCAAACCGGTGGCTATTTTATCCCAATCCAGGGCGGATTCAGTTTTTGCCGGGTCCTCATGACCGGTAATGAACCCGACACTGGAGGCGTGCTCACGATGAGTCAAAGGGATACCGGCATAGGCTGGCACAGCGATAGCGGAGGTCACACCAGGAACAATTTCAAATGGCAAGCCCGCCTCAACGAGTTCCTCAGCCTCCTCACCTCCACGACCGAAAATAAAAGGATCACCGCCTTTCAGGCGAACCACAACCTTTCCTCTGGCGGCCTTTTCGACAATAAGAGCGGTTATTTCTCGCTGGCTGAGCGTATGCTGGGAACCCTTCTTGCCCACGTAAATAAGCTCAGCCCTGTCTGACATATGATCCAACAGGGCCGGGTTAGCCAGAAAATCATAAACGACCACATCGGCCTGCCGCAGGCATTCCACGGCTTTCAGGGTAATCAGGCCGGGGTCTCCAGGACCAGCTCCGACCAGGTAGACTTTACCTTTTTTTTCTTGCCTCTTACTCATCATTTTCCCGTTTTACAATCGCGATTGAACCTCAGCCAGAACTTCACCCGCCCCCTGTTCCAGCAGCGCCTCCGCCAGCGTTATACCCAGGGCCTTGGCTTCACCAGCTTCAGCCGTTAGAGAATGACGAAAATAGCGCCTCCCTTCCGGGTCGGCTACCAGGCCGGTTAAATGTATTCGTTCGCCTTCAAGGCTGCCAAGAGCGGCTATTGGGACCTGGCATCCTCCTTCCAATCTCCTGAGAAACGAGCGTTCCGCCTTGACACAAACTCCTGTGATTTCGTGATTTAAAAAGGCAATCTTTTCCCTGACCGCATGATCCTCTATCCTGGTTTCCAGCCCGAGCGCTCCCTGCCCGATAGCTGGCAGCATAATATCGGGTTCGAGTAACTGCGTGACCTCCCCGGCCAGGTTCATTCGGTTCAAACCGGCGGCCGCTAAAACAATTGCGTCCAGATTTTCAGACTCAAGTTTTTTGAGCCTGGTATCGACATTGCCGCGAATGGGCACAATGTCTAGGTCAGGCCGCAAGTGAAGCAACTGCGCTTGACGCCTGAGACTTGACGTGCCCACGCGAGCATGGCGAGGTAAATCATTGAGCCCGGAGCATTCTTTTGCGATGAGGGCATCACGAAAATCCTCGCGTTCAGCCACTGCGGCCATGATCAACCCGGAAGGAATCTCTATCGGCACATCCTTCATGCTGTGGACAGCCAGGTCGGCCCGGCCATCCAGCAGAGCCTCTTCGATCTCCTTGACAAAAAGCCCCTTGCCGCCGACCTTGGCCAGGGAAACATCTAAAATAATATCGCCTTTGGTCTTGATGATCTCTAAATCGATCTTCAGGTCCGGGTGCTGTTTTTCGAGGTTGGTTTTAACCCGGTTAGCCTGGATCAGGGCCAGGGCGCTCCCCCGAGTGGCGATTTTGATTCTTTGCTGGTTCATTTTTTCCATTTACGGCGTTTATTAAAGCGATTGCCGGAAATATTTTCCCTTGAATAAAGACAATTGACTGAATTTCTCATTAACCCGAAAGCAGCGATGGCGTAAACTATCGACTGAATGTTTTGGTGATTGTCAAAAAGTTCATCGTGAATTTACTGCCACTGCAATTCATCTCTATATTTCTTTTAATCGCAATGTAATTTTAACAATCTTTCCAATAAAAGACGGGCCCTGAGTCCACAGAGCCCGCCCCATATATTTTTTATCTTTCCTGAAGAGAGACCACCGGCTCCCGAAATGACCTCTAGTGGCAGCTTCCGCAATCGGTGCTTGAACAGCCTGTACAGGAAGAACCAAGAGAACTGTTGAAGTTTTCCCCGCTTTTGTGGCTAAAACCAGACATCAGCTTTTCGACCTTTTTATTGTCGCACTTGGGGCAAGCAATCTCCTCTGATGTGGAAAAGACGAGTTTCTCGAAATCCTCATTGCACTTATCACAATGGTATTCATAAATCGGCATATACGTCACCTGCTTTCCTGAAAAGTTATCACGCCGGGTCCACCTTTATTATACTCCCAGCCGGAACTTCTTTAAACCTCTCGGCCTCACCTCGGACCCGGCCAACAATATTGACCGCCGAAGCCGGTCTGATTTCCCCTGGACCGCTGATAGGAGTCGGGCCGAAAAAAATACACAGCGCGTTTCCGGTAGGCCAGTAACCCAGATCTCCCACCTGAACCACCTCTCGGGCTGTCTCGTCCAACTTCTCGCTGACTGGAATCTCAAAGTAAATCTCATCACCCCAGGTCAGGGCTGTAACCTCCAGGGGAAGCTCACTATAAATCGCTCTGGCCGTGGCCGTGTCAAAAAGCTCAGCCTCGACTTTCAAATTACCGGCTTCGATGACGATCTCCATTTAACTATACTGCCTCCTAGCCAAGCTTTTCAATCAAGGCGGCCGCCAGTAACGGAAACATAAGCTCGTGATGTCCGGTCAAGTTAAATCCCTGTCCCCCCGCGGCCGTCGGCCGTTCCACCACGTTGACTTGGGGGCGGTATTGCCTGATAAAATCCATGTTCACGGTGGTCAGGTTTTCCAGGCTGTGACCCAGGTTGCGAGCCAGACTCACGGCCTTGAGAAATACTTCGGGTAAAATTACGGCTGAGCCCAGGTTTATGAAAACCCCTCCCTCCAGAGTTGCCACAGCCTCACAAAAAAGACGAAAATCCGACAGGCTGGCCTGCCCTAAATTCGCTCCGTCAGCCTGAGGATGAATATGCACGATGTCCGTTCCAAGCGCCACATGCACGGTTACAGGCACGTCCAGCCTTGCCGCGGCGGCAAAAACACTTTTTTTCGTGTATGGATATTTACCTTCCTCCAGCCTGAGTCCCAAAGCCCGGCCCAATCCCAGGTTATTTTGCACAGCATCAAAGGCCGCCCTGTGGATCAATTCCGCGGTCTCCCTGGCCATGCCAAAAGTCCCACCTCTGATAGAGGCGGCTACATCCTCTGAAGTCGCTCCAACCAGAGCCACCTCAGAGTCATGAACCATAACCGATCCGTTGACTGCCAACAGAGAGAGGATTCCTCTTTCTATCAGTTCGATTATAATGGGCGCAAGCCCTACCTTAACCGGATGGCCGCCCATGGCGAGAATGACTGTTTTCTTGTTTCTGACCGCCCTGGCCAGCAAATCCACTACTTGGTTGAAATCACTGGCAGCCAGAAGCCGGGGCAGGCAGTCAAAAAAAGAGCTTAGACTACCCCCCGAACTCCATGGTTTCGCAAATTCTTCTACAGAAACCTTACTGGACCTCTCATTTAAAGAATAGGTCTTTATATCGCCAAGTTCAAGAGGAGGGAATTTCTTCACCGGTCCGCACCCTCCTCACCCGGCCTTTGAAAAAGGATATAATCTACAAGCTCGCAGATAATGTGCCCCCAAGTAATATGAAGTTCTTGAATCCGGGGAGTGTTCATAGAATCAGCGTCTAAAAATACGTCAGCCAGAAGCTCAGCCTCACCGCCTGCAGCGCCGGTCATAAAGATAGTCTTGATTTGCCTATCCTGAGCCACACTAAGAGCGTTTAACACATTGGAGGCTTTTCCGCTGGTAGAAATCCCCCAGGCGACATCACCTGCCTGCCCGAGAGCCTTAACCTGCTTTGCAAAAATGTCATCGAAGCTATAATCATTTCCAATGCTGGTCAAAACAGAAGCGTCTGTTGTCAGTGCTATGGCTGGTAGGGGCGGACGTTCAATAATGAAGCGGTTGACGAATTCAGCGGCGAGGTGCTGGGCGTCGGCGGCGGAACCTCCATTGCCGAAGATCATCAACTTGCTGCCAGAGGTAAAGGCCTGGGCAATCACCTCCGCTGCCTCGACTACGGCATCTGCCTTTTGGTGGGCTTGCTTTTTAAGTTTAATGCTTTCAGCAAGAATTTTAAAAACTTGATCTTTCAAATTGTTTTCCCTTTATTCAAGGAATTAAAAAAACCAAAAGATTATAAAGGCAAGTGGATCAATTTCCAAAAATTACGCCGCTCTTCGGTTTGTCTCATACCGTCGATGACCGATTTTTATAATATTTAAGGCCTATTGTCAACTTATTCATCGTCCCACTCTCGAACTTAGAGCCTCGAGGCCCTTTTCCCCAACATTTTCTTCTTTAACATTATTTCGTCACTTTTGTCTTGATATCAAATAGTAGGCGTGTTATATCCTATGCCATTCATCAATTTACTTTTTAATAAAGGTCGGGCGTCTTACTTTCGTATCAGGTAACTCAAGCTTAGTGGTAGATATTTGGGCTTGTATATCCTAAATGAATGGAGAAACGAACTTTTAGTCCGGCCTCCACCCGGACATAAGATAAAGAATTATTAACCATTCAAACTGAAAAGGGAGAGAGGGGTATCAAGCTTTTTTTAAAGATCAATGGCGCCGTTAAAACTGAATTAAATTAAGGGGGGACAAAATGACGAAGGCAGATCTGGTAGCAAAAATAGCGTCTGACACCAAATTGACCAAGGCGGACTCCGAGAGGGCGTTAAATGCCTTTCTGGGAAACGTAACCAAGACACTTAAGAAAGAAGGCAAGCTGACCTTAACAGGTTTTGGGACATTCGAAGTGAGCAAGAGAAAGAAACGTAAAGGCCGTAACCCCCAAACAGGTGAAGCTATTAACATCAAAGCCAGAAAAGTCGTGAAGTTCAAACCTGGTAAGGGATTGAAGGACACCATCAAATAACGATCCCCATTTTTCTATCCCTTTGAGGCGGTTCTAACTGGACCGCCTTTTTTTTATTTACAACCGGGATACCATGTAGAGACCTCTGCAAAACCAGTAATTTCGTTGAAATCGCGGAAGGCGAAATTTTAACCCGCAGGAATATTACTAATATTTCGAGGACTTAAACTTGAGCCTGACATATGCCGCTGCAGCGTCAGCGAAGCGGCGCTCAAGAGGCCAGCTAAAGGACGATGTTTTGCAGAGGTCTCTGTATGCATTGATGAAAGGCCAGCGTGTAAGAACTACGGAATCTTTTTTATAAGAAGCCATCTCAAAGAAGTTTTTTTACCCAGCCAGATCTTGATCAGGGGAAGACAAGGCTGGCAAAGGAAACCAGACCCTGACCGTTCGCGTCAACCCACTGGTCATAAGATAAAAGCCGGCCCTTAACTCCGCCGAGCAAGCGCAGGGAGGTATAAAGGGGCGCCACTCCGCAGACATGATTTCGATCATTTTCTTGAGCCACCTTACGATAAAAGCCCTGGAAATCTCCTTCCGTTACCGAATTCAACAGATCCAGGTCATATTCCCGTATCCTGCTCCGAACCGAATTGGTAATCGTGAAATCGTCACCAAACTGAGGTCCCACGTGGCTTAAATCCACGCTGGCCAGGATCATGGCCTTTCCGTTCGACTTCTCCCACTCGGCTAACAAATCCTTCAACACATGAAGGGCGTTCCGGTAAGCTTCAAGGTCCTCCGGCTGCAGACCCGCTTCCATAAGCTTATGGAAGGATCCGCACAATACTGGCAGGATGTAAATCTCTTCAGCTTCTCTGAAAAGGCTCTTCAGCCAGACCGTCTGGAACTCGATTGAATGTTCCCCCCGATGGACAAACCCATCCGTCTCAAAAATCGGCCCGGCCTTATTCAGCATTTCACCGGCCAGCTCCTTTTCGCATTTCAGTGTGCCAAAGGGCGTTTCGAAATCTTTATCACAGACCACCAGATAGTTCTCAGTCGGTCCATGGGCGGTTCCCAGTATAACCACCAAACCGGGAGGTTTGGAACCCTTCAGCAGGTTATAAGTCCAGGCATAACAGGGCCCGCCCCGGATAAAATCAATATGCGGAGCGACCAGGCCGCGCGGAGATCCCTCCGGGCATGGCTGAACGTTCGGGCCGGAAGGGTGGTGATAATAAGCTTCAAGCTGCTTTTCCAGGGCTTCCGGCTCAGCCGCATAAGATTGCCCAGCCAGCATCGCCGGGCGAGTGGTGAGGGCGGAAAACGCCGCCTTCAATTCACCAAAAAAGCGATCAAAACTTTCGCCTTCCAAAAAAAGGTGTTTGTCAAGTTGTTCAATCAGGCCTTTGATGTTTTCAAGTGGAATCAGCTGGCTGAAACGCCGCATCCATTCAGCCTGAATGTCCCGCAGATCATGCGCGCCGTCCAGTAAGGACAGAACCAGCGCCGCGTTTGATTTAAGAAAGAGGCTTTGCGGAGCGATACGGTTCGGATCCCGCAGACAGATGGCCTTTTGTCCCTGAATTTCCACCGGAAAGGCCTCAACCGGTCTCAGTACCGGTTTTCTGTTACCTCCCTTGAGCCCATCATCGGATTCTGATATCATGACAATATGTGTCTCCTGGCCAATTGGCCATATGGGTTGTCAGATGAATTCTAACAATAATTACTACCACATTCTGGGTATTGATAAAAGTGCTTCTCCTGAAGAGATCAAACAGGCTTATCGCCAGCTGGCGTTGAAGCATCACCCGGACAGGAATCCCGGCGACAAAGGGGCGGAAGAGCAATTCAAACTTATCAGTGAAGCCTACGCTGTTTTGATGGATCCAATCAAGCGATCCCAGTACGATAGAACAATGACTCCTGGCTTCGATTCAAGGAGCGAGCCGGATTCCGGGTTCTCTTACAGCCAGGAAGACATCTTGAAGGAGTTTTTCTCCAGTCCCGCAGCCCGCCAGGCCTTTAGGGATTTGAGCCATGAATTCAAGCGTTTCGGGTTTCGCTTTGACGAGAAATTCTTACAGCGACACTTTTTCGGCGGCCGCAGATTTTTCTTTGGTGGAGTTATTTTTCAAGGCTCATTTCCCGGCCGAGCGCGCCGAAGGCGGGGGCCAGAGAGAAGGAAAGATTTTTCAAGGGAATATAGAAAAGAGCCTTCGATTTCAAAAGGCACAGGGTTTCTACCAAAACTATGGGATCGAGTTAGCAAATCTGTTAAACAGAAAACTCAACAGCTCATCGGTTCTTCCGGGGCGCCAGCCATAGCCGATGAGCCTGACATTCATTATAATTTAGCAATATCGGCGGCCCAAGCGGCTTCAGGCATGCAGGTCCAGGTGACTTTCAACCGCGACGGAAAACCTCATAAAGTTTCGGTGCGTATTCCACCCGCTACCAAGAATGGTTCCCGCCTGCGTCTTAAAAATATGGGCCACCATCGGCATGATGGCACCTGCGGCGACCTGTTTCTTCATGTTCAGGTTTCAGCCTGAGGCTCGCCTCCCCGCGCCAGCAGTAATTCACCCACTTCCTGCAAAGCTTGCGAAGCCGGGCGGTATTCAGGGTCAAGGGCCAGAGCGCGCTTGTAGCACTCAGCGGCCTCATCCAATCGGCCCTGTTCCTTAATAATCTGTCCTAAATAATGATGAAGCTCACGACTCTGGGCTCCCATTTCCAAAGCTAGCCGGTACTGGGCTTCCCCTTCAGCCAGGTCGCCCACCGCGTGAAGGGCCCTGGCCAGGCGTTCCCTGAAAAGTGCGCTTGATTGATCAAGTTCAACGCTCTGCTTGGTTAAGGAAAGCGCCACCTCCAGGTCCGTGCCTTTGTCCATGAACAGGACGCCAAGCTGACTCATGGAGTCCGCGTCCCTGGGGTCAATTCGTACCGCGGCCTTGAAGGCTTTAATAGCCTCGTCATTCCTGCCCGTCTGGAGCAGGCTCTTACCAAGATACTTGTATACGACAGGACCGCTGTCTTTGACTCGCTCAGCCCGCTCGAAACTTTCGACTGCTTCGTCAACCCTTTCCAGACCTAAAGCAATCATGCCCAACTGAAACAGGGCGTCAAAATTCTGCTCATCAATTTCAACCGCGCGTCGAAAGCTTTCCAGAGCTTCCTCCTTTCGGCCGGCCATGGAAAGGGCGAATCCTTGATTAAAATGCGCCATCAAATTTTGAGGTTCCAGCTTCAAAACGCGCTGAAAACATTCAAGCGCCCGGTCCAGATTGTGCTGATGCCCATAACACACCCCGAGGCTGTTGAGGACATTCAAATCGTTCGGATTCAGTTTCAAAGCCTTTTCATACTCCGCGATTGCTTCTTCCAGATCTCCGGATTCGAATAACTTGTCGCCGCTAATATTAAGGCTCACCGAATCAAAGGCCACCTTTGAACCCGGGCCGAAGAAGGAGGCGTGTTCCAGCGCCTTCTGGGCATTTGTCAGGGTATCCACCGGGGTAAAAATACCGCAGGGATACGCGGCCAGACCGAAGGAAACGGTTTGGGCGTGACGGTTATTAACCTGCTCTAACCACGCCTCAGCCAAGGCGTCTGCCGAGGCTTCATCCAGACCGGGGCAAAGAATCGCCAGACAATCCGCGCTGAAACGGCCGGCCACAGCCTTTTCAGGCATATCTTTCTGAAGAAGATCGTAAAGCCCCTTCATTTGTTGATCACTCAGTATCCGGCCCATCGTCTGGCGATAGCTGTCATAGCCGTCCACACGGATCAACATGATGGCAAACTTCTCCTGTCCCTTCATCTGGTCGTCGAGCTGCTTTACAAAACCAAAGTGGTCCGGAATCCTAAGAAGCGGGTCTAAACGCTCCCCTTCCTCCTTCAGGGAGGCGGACCGATCCTCACGAGCCGATTGACTGAGGGCAAGGGCGTCTCCGGCCTTTACCCGGCTGAGAGGGTCAAGCAGGTTGGTCATCTGGCCGACAGCGAAATTTTCCTCTACCTCAGACAGAATTACCTCGCCTTTGAAGGTGGCCTCGTTACCCGCGCTGACCTCGTTTAGGCTGAAAACCTGTCCAACTCGCGCCCCAACAGCCCATCCGAGGTTGACAACGATTCGATTAAGAGGCAGAACCTGAATAACCCTTCCTCCCTTTTTAAGTATCTTCCCAAAGGTGAAAATTGGGCCTTCTTCATTCGTTAAGGCCAGCCTGAGGGCTAATTCCGCTTTTATTGAAAGAGCCTCAGCCAGGTCGCCGTCATCTCCGGTAACCGTCTCGGCCTGGCCGTACTCATCAGTAAAATCCAGGGGATAGCTTGCCAGGCCAAAGCCGAGTCTCATCTGGGGCAACTCCTGATTTTCGTAAGATGATGGCATTTTTTGAACGGTTTTTGCCAGTTCGATTCCGGCCTCAAGGTCTCGGCGAGGCATTACCAGACCCAGCCGACCTGACGACAGCCTTACAACGCAGTCAGAAGGTGAGGCCGTTTTGCCCAGCTTCTGAGCTACTGCCCGCAAGGCCCTGTTGGCCTCGATGCGCCCATAAGTTGAGGTCAGATCACTGAATTCGGCGATTTCAACCAGCAGCAAGGTCAGGCCGGGATAATCTCCTTCTCCGCCGAAACTCAAGGGCCTGGGGAAGTTTCGACCGGTACCGCGCCCGGAGAGTGACTTCAACTCCCTTTTCAGATAGGCCCGAAAGTAATCCTCGTTATATAAACCTGTTTCCCGGTCAGTGATGTTAATTATATAAAGAAGAAGCTTATCAAGAGATTGTTTGATAATAGCCATCAGGAGGGGTTGAAATTTTTCTGGCAGTTCAAAACTGCCAGGCAAAACGGCGCTGAGGACGGCCAGGGGCTGCCCGTTATAGATAACTGGCAGATGCAGCTGCTGTGAGGCCTCTTCAAAAAAAAGCTTTTTTTCAGTCAGGGCCAGCTTTTGAGCCTTAGTCAAGTCATCTTTCTGATCCGTCGTTTCGAGCAGATGGACTCGAAAATCCTCGCAATTTAGCACGGCGCTCAGATCATCGATAAGAACCCGCGCGTAGCGGGCCACATCCTTAACTTCGAGGTCAATCCCCTGCCGCTTGAAAAACTCCTTCATTCTATCTCCTTGGCGGCCAGCTCAGTTAAAGCCTGGATCAGAAAGTCCGAATCTCCTTTCAACATAGTTCGAACATCAAAAACAAGACGATCATGCTCAATGCGTCCTAAAATAGGAACAGGCCTTAAGCGCAGCCATGCTTCCAGGTCATTTACCGTTATCTTGAAAGGCAACAGCCTTACCAGACGCGTTTTGAGTTCCTGAACGGGTAAAGCGCCACCGCCAATCTTTGACCAGCCATCGGCCATGTCCACTTCCGCCAACCCTTCAGCCACAGGGGTTAGTTTGCGTTTCAAAGCGGTTGCCTTTTTCCGAAGCTCGCGGTAGCTCATGGTGATCATACGCAGAATAGGAACCTGTTCTATGGCTTTTTCCTCATCCAGGTATAACCGCAAAGTCGCTTCCAGGGAAGCCAGGGTAAACTTATCGATTCTCATGGCCCGGTTGATGGGATTAGTTTTAATCCGGTCAATGTATCCTTTCTGCCCCAGGATAATTCCGGCCTGGGGACCGCCTAGCAGCTTATCGCCGCTAAAGGTGGCCAGGGCAACACCATCCGCGATTGTATCCTGAACGGTGGGCTCTTTGATTAGGCCGTAGGCGGAAAAATCAACCAGGGAACCACTGCCCAGGTCCTCGATTACCGGCAGACTCTTTGAGCGGCCAAGTTCCACCAGATCGGCGACCGGTACCTGTTCGGTAAACCCGATAATATGAAAATTACTCTGATGCACCTTTAGCAGGACCGCTGTCTGATCGGTTATCGCTTCTTCGTAATCCCGGAGGTGGGTTTTGTTGGTAGCGCCTACTTCCACCATAATCGCACCGCTGCTGGCCATGACCTCTGGTATCCTGAAAGAACCGCCGATCTCAACAAGTTCACCGCGGCTCACTATCGCTTCCTTACCTTTAGAGAGGGTCTCCAGAACAAGCAGCACGGCGGCGGCATTGTTGTTGACCACGAGTCCAGCCTCGGCCCCGGTCAAATCGCACAACAACCCCTCAACGTGACTGTACCTGGAGCCTCGCATGCCTTCAGACAGATCGAATTCAAGGTTGGAGTAATTTCGGCCCGCTGTTTCTATGGCCTGTAAAGCTGCTTCGGCGAGTGGGGAGCGGCCCAGATTGGTGTGAATAATCACTCCGGTGGCATTGACCACGCGGCGGAAACTGGGCTGGGCCAGCTCGTGCGCTTTTTTTTCGATACGAGCCAACACAGCCGGGCGGGAAAGATCAGGCGGACCGGCATCTCCGGCCTGCTTTTTTATATCATCCCGAAGATCGTCCAGTGTCTGCCTGACAGCCCCCAAAACCAGCGACCTGGGCAAGGCGGTCATCAGGGCCTGAATGAACGGCTCATCAAGAAGCTGATCTACCCCCGGCAGACGTCGAAAGAGCTCTTGCATGGCATCCTCAAAAATGGCTTAACATATTGAGATCATCGGTCCTGATCGTGGCTCTAAAGACACGGTTTCTTTGTTTTTTACTACAAAAAAACCGGCCAGGCAAGCGAATATCTTTGATATACCAATACCTCAGGTATAAAAAAACCCCCCTCTACATTGAAATAAGGGAGGTTTATTTAATTAAAATAAAACTAATCAGACTTAGACGCAGCCAGTCGGTTTGGCCAAACCAGCCATCTTACAGGCGCCTTTACCTGGACCTGACGGGAAAAGCTCATAGATCTTTTTGAGCTTATAACCGGTAACCTTTGACAGAATCCGTACCATGGGAGCGATACCGTTCTTTTTGTAGTAATC
>JAFDLS010000061.1:0-869 GCA_019306365.1 Deltaproteobacteria bacterium | reverse complement strand
TTCTTTGACGTATTCGACCCAATCTTCGTTCCAGGCCTCAAAGCCCTGCAGGAAGCCGTCCTCATCAACTTCGAACTTGTGACCCTTGAATTCGATAACAGGCATATTTAGCCCTCCTTCTTATAAATTAAAATTTTAGCTATATTCTTCAAGCAGTTAATACCCCGCCTCGGGTACACCCTTGGAATAATCCGGCAATGACTTTATAAGGCAAATTTATCGCCGGTGTCAAGGAGAATGTTAAAAAAAGAACAAGGCCCGGAAACGTCTTGGAGTTACAATTTTTTTCGATTTAAGATTATGATATCTCAGGCCTTAGTTAAAAGAAATCTACTCAATAATTTATTAGCCCTCCTAAAATAAACACTCAGACCTAAACCAGAAGCAACCTCAAAATCCTTCAGGGGTTACCCCTCAACAGTAAAGTATATTATCAATTCTTTGTCAAAAATGCAAGAGGCCCTGGCCATATAACGGGTTTAATGTGTGGATAATATCGACAAAGTTCAATAATTCAACACCTTTCTTTTATAGCTGTTCACGCACGAAAATAAATTAGCCGTTGTTCATTTTTTTTAACCACAATCCTAAAACGGCCATGGCCCAGAGTTTCGGTGCATGATCATGTCTTCCGCTGAGGTGTTCCTCCAGAAGATTTAAGGCTCGATTCCTTTCCCAGAGCGCCCCGACGTCATTTATGACATCGTGAATGAAAGTTTTTAATTTACTTCTGAACCAAACATCCAGAGGAACCATGAATCCCTGTTTGCTTCTTTTTACGATCTGGGGAGGCAGACCCTTTTCCGCAAGACGGCGTAAAACATATTTTGAGGTAAATCCCTTGATTTTGAGCTTCATGGGCATCTGAT
>JAFDLS010000060.1 GCA_019306365.1 Deltaproteobacteria bacterium | reverse complement strand
TGGAAGGTGGCGGCTTTGCTGGTCGGCGACCGTGTTTCCAGCCTGGCCGAGGAGATTTTGATCTATGGGGTTGATGAGGTCCTGTTGGCTCAAGACCCGTTATTGGACGGCTATTGCAACCAGGCTTATACCAGGGTAATTGCCGCTGCGGTTCGGGAAAACCAGCCTGAGGTATTCTTGCTGGGCGCCACGACCGTGGGCATGGACCTTGGCCCTCGTCTGGCCGCCAGGCTGCGAACCGGCTTGTCGGCTCATTGTGTAGACCTTGAGCTTACCGCTGAAGGAGAACTTTTAGCCGTAGTTCCGGGCTGGGGCGGCAGTATCATGGCCAGAATCAGCTGTCCCCGGACCCGGCCTCAAATGGCCGCCGTGAAGCCAGGGATATTTGATGTCCCTCAGCCAGGGCAGTCCAAAGGCCGGATCGTGACTCTGAATGCGGTTGTTGAAAAAAGCGATATTACCTATCAGGTAGTGGAAGTTGGACGGGACGAAGTTCAGCAAAGCGGTCTGGATGCGGCTGAGGTGGTTGTCGCCGGAGGCTGGGGGGTTGGCGACGCTGAAAACTGGAAGCTGATCCAGGACCTGGCGTCGGTCATGGGAGGGGCGGTTGGAGCGACCAGGCCTCCTGTGGATGAAGGCTGGGCTGAGGAAAATCAGATGATAGGCACCAGCGGCCGTACGGTCCGGCCTAAGCTCTATATCGGGGTGGCTCTGTCCGGCCATATGCACCACCTGGTCGGCATCAAAAAACCGGACTTAATGGTTGGGATCAACCAGGATCGGACAGCGCCGATATTCTCCCACTGCGACATTGGGCTTGTTGGGGATTTCAAGGAAATACTGCCAAAGCTCATTACAGCCATCAAGTCCTTTTCTGATCAATAGGTTCGGTTTCCGCTTCGCCTGATTATGAGTGAACCCTTGCTCGCAATGCGGTTGCCAGCTCATGAAAAGTGTACCATTCGCCGCTGCAGCGTGAGCGAAGCGGTGTACATGAGTTCGACTAAAGGACGAAGTTTTGCAGTGGTCTCAACTATGAATTTTTAACCACGGGAGGAGAAAAAACAATGCCTTACTCAGATCTTGATTTCAACCTTACCGATGAACAGAAATCCATGAGGGATATGGTCAGAAAGTTTGGCGCTGAGGTGGTGCGGCCCGCGGGTGTCGAATTGGATAAGCTGGCTGACCCGGTCGATGTAATCGCTGAAGGATCCAAACTCTGGGATGTCTTTAAAACCTACCGGGAGCTGGGACTTCACAAAACCGCTTTTTCCAAAGCCTTCGGCGGGATGGCTGAAGATATGGATACTATGATGGGCTATGTGATCACGGAAGAAATGGGTTACGCGGACGCTGGCCTTGCCATCAGCATGGGAGCCTGCAGTATGCCTTTCGCTTACTGTCAAATGGCGCCTGTGCCCGAGCTTCAAGATCTGGCCCGTCAATATGTTGAGGACACGGAAGCTAATTTGATCGGCTGCTGGGCCATAACCGAACCGGACCACGGTTCTGACTGGGGCCTGGGCGGTGAAGATCCAAAATGCGCCCCTTCTGTAAGAGGCGTTTTGAAGGGGGATGAATATATCATAAACGGACAAAAAGCCGCCTGGGTATCAAACGGCAACATCGCCACCCACGCCGTGCTCCACGTCGGGCTTGATCCTTCTAAAGGCATGATGGGCCAGGGAATCGCCATTTGCCCCCTGGATCTTCCGGGTATTTCTCGCGGCAAGCCCCTGAACAAAATCGGACAAAGGCCTCTGAATCAGGGAGAGATATTCTTTGAGGATGTTCAACTGCCCAAGAAATATATGATTATCCCTGATTACTCACTGTTCATGGAAGCCCGCAGGGCGGGTGGCGGGCAAACTCCCATGAGCGGCATGGCGGTCTTGTTTGGCGGTCTGGCTAAAGCCGCGCTCGATGAAGGCATTGCTTATGCCAGGCAGCGCGTGCAGGGCGGTGTGCCTATTATCGAACACAAGAACATCAAATTGAAACTTTTTGAAATGTTTATGCAAGTGGAATCCGCCCGTTCTTTTGCTCGCCGCATGTACACGTTTAACGCGGAAAGCGGGGCCTCTTCATTGCTGCACGCCATGGCCGGCAAATGGATATCCACTGAGACAGCCTTCAAGGTTGCCAGTGAGGCCATTCAAATTTTTGGCGGAAACGGACTGTCAAAGGAATATCAGATTGAAAAGATATTCCGGGATGCCCGCGCGGCTATGATTGAAGACGGCGTTAACGAATCCCTGGCTTTGGGCGTGGCGGATGACTTGTAGTTAAAGCGATTGTCAAAAAAAATCTTCCTCTTTGAAATTTAGTCATATATTGAACGTAGCAGCCATGTAACAAATAAACCTTGCGCATATGCTTTAAAGTCTATAAAATTCGCATGGGAATTTAGACCCATACCTTATCCATATCCAAATCTGTTTTAGTGTGCACGAAAGTGCAAACAATATTGACTAACCATTCTAAGCTCTTAATTTTATTGGAGGTAAAGCAATGGGACGTAGAACACTCAGGACAAAACTATGCGATATTTTGGACATAGAGTATCCCATTTTGAGCGCCGGCATGGGGCCAAGTCTCGTGGGTGAAACGACGGGCGCTCCGGTGGAACTGGTTGTGGCGGTTTCTGAAGCCGGAGGGCTCGGGGTCTTGGGCGCGGCTGGCTTCACAGTGGATGAACTGCGGGAACAGATTCGAGAGATAAAAAAGAGTACTGACAAGCCTTTTGGAGTGGACCTGCTGCTTCCCAGCCAGATTGTCAGCGCGGGCGATCAGGAACCCAAGGGCCCTTCTGAAATTCCCTTGAGCGAGGTGATCAAGAGCTTGCCCAAGACTCATTATGATTGGATCATGAAGATCAAGGATGAAATGAATCTGCCGGATATAGAGGCAAAAATTAAAACGGGATCCACCACCTCGCGTCCGCATGCCTCCATTAAGGTATGCATCGAGGAAGGCGTTCCGCTTTTTTGCGCCGGGCTTGGAAATCCCGGTTTCATGGTTAAAGACGCTCACGCGGCTGGCATGAAGGTCCTGGGGATTTCCGGGAATACCAAAAACGCCAGAAGGATTGCCCAGGGCGGGGCGGATCTTGTTGTGGCTCAAGGTCATGAGGGCGGCGGTCATACAGGACGCATCGGGTCCATCGCTTTGTGGCCGCAGGCTGTTGACGCGACCGCGCCCACGCCGCTGCTGGCCGCCGGAGGTATCGGCGACGGCCGGGGTTTGGCCGCGGCTCTGGCCGTGGGCTGTGTTGGCGTGTGGGTTGGAACCCGTTTTCTGGCCACGGTTGAAGGCGGAGCATTACCCATCCAGAAGGAGACCATTCTCCAGGCCACTGACGAAGATACCAGAAGGTCATATCTTTATACCGGGAAAACCTCCCGGGCCATATACAATCAATTGCATGAATTATGGGATCACTCAGGTTTGGAACCGTTGCCTTTCCCAACCCAGGTCATGTTTGCCTCGGCCATGGCAGAGATGTTTAACAGAGCTCAAGAGAAAGATTATATGGGACCATTTTCCGGCCAGGTTTCAGGGCTTATTGATGAGATAAAGCCAGCGGCCCAAGTAGTCGAAGATATGGTCGAAGAGGCGGTTGATATCTTAACCAGGAGACTGCCAGAGTCCGTTATCGCTAAATAGGATGATTTAAATTCTTTTCCTGTAAGTCGGTCGATGTCTTTCGATTCAGTAAGGAAGGCTAAAAATAGAAATAAAAAGGATATGAATTCAGGAGGTTATTAAATAATGGGTGAAGACGGCAAACGGATTGAAGTGAGGGCGGTGATGTCCGGAGTATTTTATAGGAACCCGGCGCCCGAGGAACCCCCCTACGTGGAAGTTGGAACCATTGTGAAGAAAAAGCAGGTATTGGCCCTTTTGGAAACCATGAAGGTTTTCCAGAAAGTAAAATCACCGGCGGCAGGTACAATCCTGGAGATTTTAGCTGAAAACGAGACTCCATTGAAAGACGGCGATCTCATGTTTGTGATCCGGACTTAAAAAGGAGAAGACGGATATGGGAAAATGGATGGATGGTTATCTCGAGAGACTTGCCAAAAACCATCAGGAAAACCTTGAGGGTGGTGGGAAGGATCGCATCGAGGTTCAGCACGGCCTGGGCAAACTCACTGCCAGGGAAAGGATCGATCTCCTGGCTGACCCGGGCAGCTTTGAGGTGTTCGGCTCGTTAGTCCGGGACCCTTACGCAAGGCTGGCCCAGATACCCAAAGCCAGTCCTTCCGACGGGGTGGTGATGGGACTGGCCAGGATAAACGGCCGCCAGGTTATGGTTTACTCCCTGGATTTTACTGTCATGTCCGGTTCAATCGGAGATCAAGGGATCTGGAAGATCGCCGAACTGGTTCAGATGGCAGGACAGGAGCGGTTGCCGATTATCGGCATGATTGATTCGGCCGGTTCCCGAATTAGCTTCAAGGGTGGTTTTGTGGGATTAAACGGCATGGGGCAGCTGGTTAGAAACTACTGTCATTATTCTGGAGTGATTCCGCAGATAACCCTGCTGTTGGGGCCTTGCACCGGCCCGATGGTTCAAATTCCGGCTCTGTCAGATTTTCTGATCATGAATCGAAACACCGGATTCCTTTGGCTGGGAGGAGAGATCGAGTCGGACGACGCAGGTGGCGCGGAGTTCCACATGGAAAAAAGCGGTCAATGCGATCTCATAGCCGATAGTGACGAGGAGGCCATTGATCTGGCCAAACAGGTCTTTGATTTCATTCCGCAGAGCTGCTGGGATAAACCTATCGCGATCAAATCTGCAGATGACCCTGAGAGAAGGGAAGAAGAACTCCTTGACGTATTGCCGGATAATCCGAAGTTCACTTACGATATGCATGAAGTTATTGAATTAATTATCGATAATGGAGAGTTCTTCGAATTGAAAGAAGACTTTGCTCCCAATTTGATCACCGGCTTCGCCCGGTTTGACGGTATCGTTACCGGTATTGCCGCCAGTAATCCGGATGAATTGAGCGGTATCATGGAGCCTGACTCGTCAGATAAGTATGATAAATTCCTCATGTTTCTCGACGCGTTCAACATTCCGCTTTTAACTGTGTCTGACACCACGGCCTATCCGCCTGGAGATAAATGGGAAAGAATGGGCGTTATTCGTCATGGAGCCAAGAATCTGCACGGATACTCCCATTTGACCAATCCCAAAGTCACGCTGGTGTTGAGGCGGTCATACGGCGGTTCGAACATCACCATGGGATGCAGCAAGATGGGGCCGGATTTTATCTTCGGATGGCCCACGGTGGAGTTTGCGCCCACCGGACCGGAGTCCATTGTCCAGGCTGTTTTTCACAAGCAGCTGGCCAAGGCAAAGGAAGATGGGAACTATGAGGAGGTTTATAACTCGTTCCTTATCCCCCTGAAGGAGCAATTCAGTGTCATGAACATGGCCAAGGCCTTTACAACATACTATTCGGTTCATGAAGTCATAGACCCCCGGGACACCCGCGCCCATATTATCAAGGCGTTTCATGCCGCGATCGGTAAGCGTGAGGAACTGCCTGATAAGAAACGTTACATTAAACCTGCTTAGCGGTACCGGACGGGAGGAATATAAAAATGGGAAAACGTATGGACGAGGCCATAAAGCGGTATAAAGAAATTCAGGAGAAGAACCTTTTGGGCGGCGGAATCGAGCATATCGAGCGGCAGCACCGGCGGGGGAAGCTCACCGCCCGGGAACGTATCGAAAAATTCATTGATCCCGGTACTTTTAATGAAATGGGTTCATGCGTTGGCACGACTGGCATGCGCATGGACGGCCGTGTTCCGGTGGCTCCCTGCGACGGGGCCGTCGTCGGAACAGCCAAAGTGCATGATCGTTTGATTATGATTTACGCGTCCGACTTTACGGTGTTGGGAGGATCGACCGCGTCCCAGCACCTTATGAAATACGCCCAATCACTTATCATGGCCGCGAGATGGGGTATTCCCATGATCAACCTGCTGGATTCCTCGGGCGGACGGCTCGGTTACGCGGATGTAATCAGCGCCGGTATAGACTGGCATTTCCGGCTCCAATCCTTATATTCAGGCGTAATTCCCCAGATCACGGTTCTCATGGGACCCTGCATCGCCGGTGGAGCGTACCTTCCGACACTCTGCGATTTTTTACTGATGAGCCGGGTGTCGGCCAACATGTGGCTCGGCGGACCGAGGCAGACTCAGGCGGCCACCTCGGAAAAGTTCGACCGGAACGTGGGCGGCGCGGATTACCACATGCAGTTCAGCGGATCGGCCGACATGGTTGAAGACAGTGATGAGGAGAGTATCGCGCAGTGCCGGGAGTTGATTCGTTATTTGCCGCAGAACTTCAGGGAGAGACCGCCGGGGTGGGAACGAAAAGACGATCGGAACAGGGAAGTCAAAGCTCTGGAAGGTCTTGTCCCCGACGATTTCGACGAGACTTATGATATGCACGACGTTATCAAAATGCTGGTCGATGACGGTGAATTTCTGGAAATCAAAGACGAGTACGCTAAGAATTTGATCACTTGTTTCTGCCGGTTCGACGGTGAAAGTGTGGGACTGGCGGCCAACAACCCCAAGTACCCGGGCAGTATCCTGGAAGTAAACGCCTGCGACAAATATTACCGTTTTTTACAGGTTCTTGACGCCTATAACATCCCGCTGGTCAACCTTGTTGACACGCCGCCGGTTGTGCCGGGCGAGTCTGAGGAGGCCAGGGGTCTGCTCAGACACATCGGTAAGATTGTCGATGTCTACGCCACAACCACCGTGCCCAAAATAAGCGTTGTCCTGCGCGAAGCCTACGCAGATTCCGGAAGCATGATTATGGGCGCTCTGAAAAGTATGGGAGCTGATCTGGCCTATGCCTGGCCTATTGCCCGGTTTGCCGTGGAGGCTTCGGAACTGGATTACCGGCAGGTTTATGGAAAAGGGATCGAAGACGACGCGTATGAGGCGTATTTGAACCGCTCGCGGGAAAAAGTGGATGTTTTTAATGTGGGCCATGCATGGACCGCCCAGGTCATCGACGAGATCATATTACCAAAAGACACGAGAAGAAAAATAATTGAAGCGCTTGCGGTCACTCGCAATAAAAAGGAAAAACTTCCGTCACGCGCTAAGACACACAGCTCGCCCCCGACTTAAGAAAATGATTATCTGAACCCAAAAACCAAATAAAACATGGGAGGACCATAATGAGTGACAAAGCCATAATCACCTGCGCTCTGACAGGGGTTCTGACCAATCCCGCCATTTACAATGTTCCGGTAACACCCGAACAGATGGCCGATGCGTCTGAGCAGGCTTGGAATGAAGGCGCGGTCATCGTACACTGCCATTTCAGGGACCAGCGGGAAGGGATGGGGCATCTGCCCACCTGGGATGTGGATATCGTCGGTTCGATTATCGCCGCGATTAAGGCCCGGACACCGGATATGATTATCAACATGAGCACCGGCATAGGTGGGCCTGATATATCCGGTCCGGCCGCCTGTATCGAGGCCCACGAACCCTCGACCGCCGCCTGCAATGCGGGAACGCTCAACTACCTCAAACTCAAAAGCGACGGGACCTGGGCCTGGCCGCCTCATATTTTTGACAATCCCGTGGATAAGGTGCAGAAGTTCCTGGATGTTATGAAGGCTCACAACGTTATTCCCGAGTTCGAATGTTTTGACACCGGTATTGTCAGAAGCGTGGCTCTTTACAAAAAGGCCGGAATGTTTGACGGGGACCCGCATATATCCCTGGTTATGGGCGTGGCGTCCGGCCAAGCCGCCAAAGCTTCCTGGCTGCCTCTGTTGAAGGAAGAAATGCTGCCCGGCACCCACTGGCAGGTGATTGCCGTGGGCCGGTCTGAAGTCTGGGACCTGCATCGTGGAGCCCTGGAGCTGGGAGGCGATGTGCGCACCGGTTTGGAAGACACCTTTTATCTGCCCAACGGTGACAGAGCCAGAAACAACGGCGACCTGGTCAAGGCTTTGACCTCACTTGCCCGTGAAGTTGGGCGTGAACCGGCTACGGCGGAGGAAGCACGGCAAATACTGAAAATTAAAAACTAACGGGTTCACTGGGGCTTGAACCCCCGGTCTTTGTGAGAAGACGGTCTTTAGATAACGATGGGGATATTTTCTCGTTAGCGGTAAAACCCGTAAATCCGGGCCTGCCCGCGTCAATATGAGTTTCACGGCCTTTTTAGGCCGGGCAGGTTAAATGTCCCCCCAGGGGACGTTTACCGATCAACCCGGAGAAATGAGGTAAAAAATGAAAGAAATTCTTCAAGACCTGAAAGATGAACAGGAAGCCCTGGACATGATAGTCGCGGGCTTGGGCGGTGACGGCTGGGAAACAAAGACCCATGCCGATTGGACCGTGAAAGAACAGATTGCCCATATCGCCTTCTTCGACAGTATGGCCAAACTTTCGGTCACCGAGCCCGATGTTTTTGGGGAACACGTTAAGGCGTTGTTCGGCGGCCAGCCTGAGGCCATGGCCCAACTGGACGTTTTAAATAAAATGGAATATGACGAACTGCTTAAGTGGTGGCGCGATGAAAGAACCGCGCTCATTCAAGCTCTGGCCCCGATGGGCCCGAAAGACCGGCTGCCTTGGTACGGCCCGTCCATGAGCGCCGTGTCATTTGCCACGGCGCGCCTGATGGAAACGTGGGCCCACGGTCAGGATGTGGTGGACGTGGTTAACGGGAACCGTCCTGTCACCGATCGTCTCCGTCATATCGCCTATCTTGGGAATATTACCTTTGGATGGAGCTTCACCAATCGGCAGATGGAGGTTCCGAAAGCCCCGGTTCGGGTTGAACTTGCCAGCCCATCCGGAGAGTTGTGGACCTGGGGGCCGGAGGAGGCGGAGGATGTTATCCGGGGCAGTGCCGAAGGATTCTGTCTGGTGGTGACCCAGCGGCGTCACTACCAGGATACGGACCTGGTTGTCACAGGAGAAACAGCTCAAAAATGGATGACCGTGGCTCAGTGCTTTGCCGGACCGCCGACCATAGGTCCGGAACCCGGAAAATTTTCCAAAATGGGCGCCTAGCGCCCCGCTTGAATACAAGACGAGACCTCTGCAAAACCAGTAATTTTGTTGAAATCGCGGAAGGTGAAAATTTAACCCGCAGGAATATTACTAATATTTCGAGGACTTAATTTTGAGCCTGACATATGCCGCTGCAGCGTCAGCGAAGCGGGGCTCATGAAGTCAGATAAAGGACGAAGTTTTACAGAGGTCTCAAGACAGGAATACACATGTTTAAGAAGATACTTGTGGCCAACAGGGGAGAGATCGCCCTCAGGGTTATCCGCGCCTGTAAAGAGCTTGATATCAAGAGTATCGCTGTGTACTCGGAGGCGGATACCGAATCCCTGCACCTTTGTCTGGCCGACGAACAGGTTTTGATCGGCCCGCCGCTAAGCGCGAAAAGTTACCTGAGTATAGAAAACCTCATGGCCGCGGCCAGGGAAACAGGCGCGGACGCCGTCCATCCCGGTTATGGATATCTGGCTGAAAACGAGGAATTCGCGCGAGCCTGCCAGGATCAGGGTCTTGTTTTTATCGGTCCGACCGCTGAAAACCTGCGGCTGGCCGGAGACAAGATCGCCGGCAAGAAGATCATGGAAGAAGCAGGCGTGCCGGTGATTCCCAGCGGCCCGGGCGCCATCGCCAACCTCGATGAAGCTAAAAATATTAGCGTCAAGATAGGATACCCCGTCATGATCAAGGCTTCTGGAGGAGGCGGGGGGCGCGGGATCAGAATTTGTAAGGACGAAAAAACTCTGGAAGAAGAATTTCCCATAGCGAAGATGGAAGCGGGCGCCGCGTTTGGAAACGATGAGCTGTATATAGAAAAGTTCATCGTCGAACCCAGGCATATTGAGTTTCAGGTGCTTGCCGATACCTTTGGCAATATTTGCCATCTGGGTGAACGCGAATGCAGCATACAGCGACGGTTTCAAAAACTCATCGAGGAAGCGCCTTCGCCCCGGCTCACCCCCGAACTAAGAAGAGTCATGGGGGAGGCGGCCATGACTGTGGCCAGAGCGGTGAATTACGTCAACGCCGGGACGGTGGAGTTCCTGGTGGATAAGAACGATAACTTCTATTTTATGGAGGTCAACGCCCGCATACAGGTCGAACACCCGGTGACGGAATTGACCACTGGCATTGACCTGGTCAAGGAACAGATAAAAATCGCGGCCGGTGAGCGGTTGGCTTATACTATCGAGGACCTTGACCTCAGGGGTTGGGCCATTGAGTGCCGGATTAACGCCGAAGACCCGGAAAAAGGTTTTATGCCGTCGCCGGGCACTGTAGAAAAATATAATCCGCCGGGAGGGTATGGCGTCCGGCTGGATACACATCTCTACCAGGGTTACGAACTGCCGATATACTATGATTCGCTCATAGCCAAACTCATCACCTTTGACTCAACCAGGGAAGGCGCGATTCGGGTCATGAAGAGGGCCCTGGAAGAGTTCAGGATCGAACCTCTTAAAACCACCATTCCTTTTTGCAGAGTGATTATGGAAGACGCTGATTTTCAAAGAGGTGAATTTACCACCGATTTTATAAAGAAGTTTATCCCGGACAGCGAAGACGAGGATGACGAAGATGAGGATGATGAGGACTAACGGTTCTAAAGGCTATATATATCTATTTTTTTTACATAAAAAATTAGAGGAGAAGAGTCATGACCGAGGCTAAGGAAGTCTTATATGAAGTCGAGGGCCGTATCGCCACGATTACCATAAATCGTCCGGAAAAGCGTAATGCGATTAGTGGCGAAGTGATTGAAGGATTAAATCGGTATTTGGATGAGTCGGACGCAAATCCCGAGTTGTCTGGAATTGTCCTAACCGGCGCCGAAGGCAATTTCTGCTCAGGGGCTGATCTCGGAGGGGGCGGTTTCATACATAATCCTTCTTTTATCGACGTGCATGAGGGCCGGTGGAATTACGCGCAATTGCTTGTAAGGATGAACAGGTGCAACAAACCGATCCTGGCGGCTGTTGAAGGCTATTGTCTGGCCGGCGGCATAGGCCTGTGCTTGTCCAGCGATATTGTCATCGCCTCTGAAGACGCTAAGTTCGGTACTCCGGAGATAAAAAGGGGGCTGTGGCCCTACATGGTCACCGCGATTTTGATTCGCAACGTTGGCCGGAAAAAGGCGCTTGAACTCTGCATGACCGGCGAAAGAATATCCGCCGCGGAAGCCGAACGTATCGGCATGATCAATTACGCCGTTCCCAAAGATGAATTTAAAGACAGAGTGGAGCAGATGGCAAAGAAGCTGGCTTCGCTTAGTCCGGCGATCCTGGGGCTTGGCAAGCATTCCTTTTATCGCATCGCAGACATGTCAACCGAAGATGGACTCGATTATTTGAGGTCTCAGCTGACCATCAATTCCCAGACAGAGGACATCGCTGAGGGGGTCAGGGCATTCCTGGAAAAACGGGAACCACAATGGAAGGGGAGATAGATCGGGCTAGACAATATCCCGCGCCATAAAATTATCTTAAAGTTGAAGCTCACCTGAAAGGCGGATTTGCGAACATATATAATATCAAAGCATGATAATTTATTGTTTGAGACCTCTGCAAAACATCGTCCCTTGGCTGACCTCTTTGTCAGGCTCAAATTTAAGTCCTCGAAATATTAGTAATATTTCTGCGGGTTAAATTTTCGCCTTCCGCGATTTCAACAAAATTACTGGTTTTGCAGAGGTTCAAGTGGAAAATATGCGTTCTGAAAATAAAAAGGGCGGGCAGCAGCTTCGGCTGATGACGCCGAGTGCCCCGCGTTTATGAGTTACTGCAAATGAAAATTTTAGGTAACGATCAGGGCCAGGGATTCGGTGACGCAGGCTGGTTTGTCAAAATCCTCAACTTCGATCGTGTTTTGGACTTTTAACAGATACCGGCCTTGGCCTTTGTCGATAAAATCCAAAAGAACGGAACGGTTCCTGATTCGGGCGCCTACCGGAACCGGATTGATGAAACGGACTTTATCGAAGCCGTAGTGCATGAAAAATTTAATCCCTTTGGGAATGGAGTCCACACCGCCTCCCAAATGGCCCAGCAGGGAGATCAATAAAGGACCGTGGACGATAGTGCCGCCGAAAGGACCGGCCTTGGCCTTTTCCACGTCGCAGTGAATCCACTGTCTGTCCTCAATAGCCTCAGCGAAGGCGTCAACTCGTTCCTGGGTGATTTCGAACCAATCTGAAAGACCTGTTTCCTGGCCGATATTTTTTTTCAACGCCACCCGCCTCTAGTGCATGACGGAGCCGCCAGAGATATTATAAGACTGGCCTGTAATTCCTTTTGAGTTGTCAGAGGCGAGATAAACAGCCATTGCCGCGATCTCTTCAGGGTCTAGAAGCCGCTGCATGGGGTTTAGAGACTTTTCGATCTCTTCCAAAGGAACCCCGTTTAGCTCTGAAGTAAACTGCAATCGTTTCGCCAGCATGGGAGTGCGAACCGGACCGGGACAAATCGCGTTAACCGTAACGCCGCTGGTGGCAACCTCAATGGCCGCTGTACGGGTGAGACCAATAAGTCCATGTTTGGACGCGCTGTAAGCGGTCCCATGCGGAAATCCCTGTTTACCAGCCACGGAGGACATATTAATTATCCGTCCCCACCCCTGTTCCACCATCCCGGGCAGGAAGGCCTTCATTAAAAGATATGGAGTAGTTAAATTTAAAGAAATGGTCACATCCCAGAATTCATCGTCATATTCCACGAGTGGTTTTGGGTTTTGACCGCTTCCTATCCCGGCGTTGTTCACAAGAATGTGTACGGCAGGAAAGTGAGAAAAAACCTGGCCAATAAAAGAGGAAGCGCCTTTTCGCTGGCCAAGATCCGCCGGGATGGCCACACCCCTGCGGCCAACCTCCTCCACTTTTTTGACGGTCTTTTCAATCTCCTCGGCAGTTCGAGCTGAAACCACTACATCGGCTCCTTCCCGGGCAAATGCCAGTGCTATGGCCTGCCCGATACCTCGTCCGCCTCCTGTGATAACCGCAACTTTATTATTAAGCTGCATGCTATAACTCCTTCTTTCGTATTTAAAGTTAAAAACGCAGATATGAGATCTCTGCAAAACTTCGTCCTTTAGCCGACCTCATGAGTTAGGGTAAAAAAATTTTTTTGAGATGGCTTCTAATTGCTTCTACTACTATCGTGGTTGTACAGCCCTAACTATCGTGCGGCGTACTGCATTACAAGATGGGCCATGATTTTCATGCCGATTGATATTGCCCTTTCGTCCGGATTAAATCTAGGGTCATGATTCATGATGGGAACGGGTTCTTTTTCCGGATTCTGAGTCCCAAGAAAAAACATCGCGCCCGGAACCCTTTGAAGGAAGTATGAAAAATCTTCCCCTCCAAGCGTGGGGGTCGAGGAAATGATGTTTTGCTCACCGACGACATGAGCCGCAATATTCTTCACATATTCCGCCATCTCTGGATCGTTCCTGGTCGTTGGATAGCCGTGAATATATTTGAGCTTGTAAGTCGCTCCCATACTTTCGGTAATGCCCTTGACGACTTTTTCCAGTTCCTCCATCAACGATTCGCAAAGTCCCTCATCCAGGGAACCGATATTTCCTCTCAATACAACCATATCACCTATAATGTTATCTCTAGTGCCTCCCTGGATCAAGCCGAAAGTCAGCACCGCTGAATCGAGAGGATCGACTTTACGGGTCATCATGGAATTCAGGGCAACAACCACATGAGAGGCGGCAACGATGGGGTCCACTGCCAGGTTTGGCTTCGAGAAGTGCCCTCCCTTCCCAAAAATTCTCAGACTCATTGTACTCACGGATCCAATTATAGAACCGGCCATAATTGATATCTGGCCAACCGGAAAAGAGCTGGTGTGCAGTGAAAAGATGGCGTCTGGTTTTGGGTCATCAATGACTCCCTCATCGATCATTCCCAATGCCCCTCCCGGGAAAAATTCCTCCGATGGTTGAAATAAAAAAAGGGCGTTCCCCGCTAGTTCATCTTGAATCGTGGAAAGAGCCGCTGCTGTTCCCATCAGCACGGCGGTATGAACGTCGTGTCCACATGCGTGCATAACTCCTTCGACCTTTGAGGCGAATGGAAGATCCGTCTTCTCATCCAGCGCGAGCGCATCCATGTCAGCGCGAAGGGCCACGGTCGGACCTGGCTTATCTCCCCGAAGCAGGCCAACGACACCATAATTATTTTTGCATCTTCGAACCTCAAGACCAATATCAGCTAAATACCTTGAGACAATTGAAGATGTCTTTTCTTCCATTCCTGATAATTCCGGATACATATGCAGGTTTCGACGGATTTGAACAACCTCCTCTTCGAGCCGATCGATCTCAGTCAAGATTTTTTCTCGCAAACCGGTCATTTTAATCCTCCTCGATGAGGGCCTATTTGTAACGGGCATAGATTTAAATTACTATATCCAAATAAAATGATGGTAGAAAATTTGCTGGAAGATTTACCTGTGAAGCAATAATATTTTCCGGTATAAAAGTCAAGGTTAGATTCGGCAATATGATACCTCTGCAAAACTTCGTCCTTTAGCTGACCTCATGAGCGCCGCTTCGCTGACGCTGCAGCGGTATATGTCAGGCTCAAATTTAAGTCCTCGAAATATTAGAAGCCATCGCAAAAAAAGTCTAGACTTTTTAAGTTGGCTTCTATTAAAATAATTAAGTATACTAACCCGGTTAATAAAAGACAGTACCATAGAACTGGAACAAAACGCTGGCGAGACGATAGCTCGTGGAGAGGCCGTGGTGTTAAAAACGGCCCAAAAGGCTAAGAGAGGTTGCTGGAATCAGGTGGCTTTAAACTCGAACAGGTCTAACTCCCTTATTAAATCATAGACCAAAGAAAGAGGGTGAAGATGATTATAGATGTGCATTATCATTTGATGCCAAAGCTTTCAGAAAAAGTGGTGAGGAATTTGGCAAAATCCGCCGTTCGGATGGCCCAGGGCATGGGAAAGACGGTCGATCCTGAAGATATTTTCAAGCAGGCATCCGAATTTTACCCTGATCCTGCTGGCGAACATCTTATTTCTATCATGGATGAATCAGGCATTGACCTTACACTGATCTGTATGGTGGACAATGTCACTATCCCGCAGCTTAAGCCGGAAAACATGCAAAGAGGCAATAAAATCATTGGTGATATTTCTCAAAAAAATCCCGGCCGTGTAATGGCCCTCGCGGGTGTTGATCCGAGAAGACCGGAGGCGCCTGACATGCTGAAACAGTGCTTTGAGGAGTTTGGCGTTCGGGGGCTGAAATACCACCCGGATGACGGCTATGATCCCTGCGGCCCAGATTCGTACAAACTCCTCGAGGTATTGATGGAATACAACGGTATCCTGCTCACCCATACCGGACCCCTGGGCCCGCCTTCAAGATGTAAATACGCGGAACCCATGCTGCTGGCGGATCTGGCCGTGGATTTTCCGGACCTCCAGGTGATTGCCGCCCATATGGGAATGATAAATTGGCGTCCGTGGGCGGCCCTCGCGGCACACCAGCCGAATTTATACGGCGATATGGCCATGTGGGATCATTACGCCTTCACCAACTATAATCTTTTTTGCCGGGAACTGCGTGATCTTATCGATTATGCCGGGATCTCAAAGGTATTATTCGGAACGGATAACCCCATTCCCTATATCATTGAACCCACCAAGAACTGGATTGATTTACTGAAAGACCTGCCAGATAAGGCTCCAAACGGGATCGTATTTACCAGGGAGGAGATCGACGCAATTCTTGGCGGGAACGCCTCTTCCATCCTGGGACTGGAGGTTTAGAGTAATCGCCACAAATATATGTGACTCTCATAAATTAAACCGACCTTGGATATGCAAGCCGGTTCGTTGCGGCAAAAACGCGGCGCTGAATCGAAAAGGAACGTATATATGGGAATCACTATAAAATACAAGGGGGGAAAAGATGGGAATTACGGAATTGAGTGTTGATTTGACGGATGAACAAAAATCTTTACGCGATACGGCCAGGAAGTTCTTTAGTGATGTTTGGCGCCCGGCTTCAATAAAATTGGACGCTTTGCCAAGCGCCGAGGACGTAATCAAAGAAGACTCGATTTTGTGGGACGTGTTCCGCAAAACCCGTGAACTGGGATATCACAAAATGACCATCCCCCAGGAATTTGGCGGTCTGGGCATCCAGGATCCGCTGGCCTCAGCCCTCCTCACCGAGGAAATGGGCTATGCCGCCTCAGGTCTTGCCGTGGGTTGGTCCGTCAACAGCTCGCCCTTTACTTACGCCATGCTGTCTCCGGACCCCGAGGTGCAGGATCTGGTCAGACAGTACTGTGATGACACAGAAATGAAAATGACCGGCTGCTGGGCCATTACCGAACCGGATCATGGTTCGGACTGGAGCAGGTAAAAGCGGTTTTGGACGGGGATGAATATGTGATTAACGGCCAAAAGGCGGCCTGGGTCAGTAACGGTAATATAGCGGCTTACGCCTCTTTGTTCTTGAATGTAGATTCATCAAAAGGCCAGGAGGGCGGCGGCATCGCGGTCGTACCGCTTGATTTGCCTGGCGTCACGAAAGGAAAACCGCTGGAAAAGATTGGTCAGCGGGATTTGAATCAAGGTGAGATCTTTTTTGACAACGTTCGTATCCCAAAATCAATGATGATCGTTCAGGAACCCGCTGCGTATAAGTGTTTTCCGGCACGGCTCATTCTGCCTATGACGAAGCCCTGAATTACGCCAGGGAAAGAATTCAAGGCGGCCGTCCAATTATCGAACACCAGAACATCAAGCTAAAGCTGTTCGATATGTTCACAGCGGTCGAAGCGGCGCGCTCACTGTCCCGCCGTGTATGGTTATACAACGCCAGCCAGCGCGCGGCCATGCAGCCGCCGGCCCTGGAATATTCAATTGCCTCCAAGGTGTTGGGCACGGAGACCGCTTTTCGCGTGGCCAGTCAGGCCGTACAGATCTTCGGAGGAAACGGCTTAACCAAAGAGTACGTTATCGAAAAGATTTTTCGGGACGCGCGTGCGGCCATGATAGAAGACGGCGTCAATGAAACGTTGGCCTTGCTTGGCGCCACAAGGTTATAGGTAATAAACAGGGTGAGAAAAACTCGCTTTCTCACCCTTGCTTATTTGGGCATTCGATCCATCTCACTTCTTCTTTTATCTCTTTTCATCTGGGAAAAACGAATTCTGGCGAGCCGCCATTATACCCTCTCTATCCGAACGGTCCCGAAAAGCCCGTAAGGCCGTATGAAAAGCACTATTAACATCAAAATATAGGTAGCGACATCTTTGAATCCGAGCAGGCCCATAGGTTCTATATAGGCGGCTACAAGGGTTTCGAATATTCCAATAATGATTCCGGCGATCAGGGCTCCGGCAATGCTATTGATTCCTCCAATGATAACCACGGGTATGGCCCGAAATCCCACGAGCGCCGATGAGGTGGAGAGGATCCCAAAATTGGAGATCATGATCCCCGCAACGGCAATGCAGGCCGAGCTAATGCCCCAGAT
>JAFDLS010000298.1 GCA_019306365.1 Deltaproteobacteria bacterium | reverse complement strand
CATAATATGTCTGACATCGAACCATGTGGCCGCATTTTATATAAGGCCTTTAAAGAAGTCTTCGAGCGCCATCACTTCCCGCCTCCATTTTCTTCAATCGAAAAAGCATGCCAATCAATTAGATTCTATTTCCATAAGCCCTCGTGGTCTTGCCTGGTCGCTGAGTTAGAAGGCCGGGTTGTGGGCTCATGTCTTGTCGATGAACGCGATTCAATCCGCAGTATTGGGCCTATCAGCGTGGACCCTCAATTCCAAATGAAAGGGGTGGGCCGCCGGTTGATGGAAGTTGTGTTGGAACGGCATTCTGAGGCGGAAGGCATCCGGTTGATACAGGACGCCTTCAATTCTTCCTCCATGTCGCTATACACCTCGCTCGGTTTTGAGGTTAAGGAACCGATTGCCGGGATGAAAGGCTGGCTGAAAAACCGTCCCCCCGGGAAAATCAATGTGCGGCGATTAAGAATCGAAGACCTTCATGCCTGTGCCGATTTGTGTTATAAATTGCATGGGATCGAACGCACGAATGAGTTGAAAGATTCGATCAATGACGGCACCGCCTTTGGAGTTGACCGTAACGGCCGTATCACGGCCTATGTTTCTTCTCTTTCTCGCCAGGGCCACGGCCTCGCTGAAAATGAGAAGGACCTGGAGGCTATTCTTTTATTTATATGTTCAAAATATAGAAGAGCGATTTCAATCCTCGTTCCAACTCGGCAGACAGGCTTTTTTAACTGGTGTCTGAACCAGGGCCTGCGTGTCATAGACCCTTTAAACCTTATGGCTATGGGGAAATACCAGGAACCAAAGGGGTGCTTTTATATCTCCGTGAGATACTGACGTCTATGCTGGTGAGGGGCGCCAAGTGAGAATAAAAATCCGTCCGGCTGTCATGTCAGACGCCAAAGACTGCGGCTGTATTTTATATGACGCTTTTAAAGACATCGCCGACCGACATCGTTTTCCGCTTGATCTTCCCACCGTGGAACATGCCATCATGATAGCGGCTATCTGTATTAACCATCCCTCGACTTACGGGGTGGTTGCCGAACGCGGCGGACGCGTGGTTGGTTCCAGCTTTATGGATGAACGCGATCAAATATACGGAATCGGGCCGGTGAGCGTTAAGACTAATCTTCAAAAACGCGGTATTGGACGAAAGTTAATGGAAACCCTGCTCGAACGAGGTAAAAACGCCGCAGGCGTGCGCTTGATCCAGGACTCTTTCAACGCCATGTCCATATCGCTTTATACCACCCTCGGCTTCGAAGTAAAAGAACCACTGGCTCTGATAGAAGGCAAACCCAGATCGCAACCGTCTGACGATATCAGGGTAAGGCCCTTAAAAAAGGAAGACCTGGATGATTGCGACAACCTGTGCCAAAGGATCCACAGTATAAAGCGAAGCAATGAAATGCTGGACGCGGTGAAAATGTCGTCCTCGGCGTTCGTCCTTTTGCGTCAGGACCGTCTAACTGCCTATTCATCCGGTGTAACTTTTTGGGGGCACGCTGTGGCTGAAACCGGGGCGGACATGCAGGCCCTGATTCTGGGCCTGGGGTCAATTGTGCCGGAACAGTTGAGTTTCATCGTGCCGATAAGACTCACCCATTTCTTCCGTTGGTGTCTGGGTGAGGGTTTTCGTGTGGTCAAGCCAATGACTCTGATGGCCATGGGCCAGTATAAGGAACCTGAAGGGTGTTATTTACCTTCTGGAAACTACTGAACGAATTACCTCACAGCAAAAGGCCGGCAGGTATTTGAGAGGAACGAGGCTGGCTGCGGTGAATTAAACCCTGACTTTTGATGAAAGTAAACGAACCAGAAAATAAGCGGGAAGCATATTGAATATATTTCAAGGCGTTAAAATCAGGTCTCATATAAAGCTCGATCAAAAAACGAAGCCTGGCAGGGGGTCGGCCGAAAGACGAACCTTCATAAGGGGCTGTTGTGGGCTTTATCAAAGAGGCGCGTCTAAGGTGCACGTAAAACCGACCGCCCTTCTCCTGATTACTATAATGGGGATAATACTTTTATTTTCAGGGGTTGAGGCAGCCAGCTTCGAAGAGGGCTACCAGAAGGGACGGGTCTTGTATCTGGAGGAAAAATATACAGAGGCGGCTGAAATTTTCAGCCGGTTGACCTCACAATACCCTAAGCACAGTCTGGTTCCTGACGCCTTATTCTGGCTGGGTGAATGCTACCTGGCTCAAAAGCGATACCAAGAGGCCGTTAGAAAATTTGAACTCGTAACGAGCCTCGCCCCTGATTCACCCCGGGCCCCGGACGCCCTGCTTGAACAGGCCTACAGCCTATCCAGGCTTGGCGAACATGAAGCCGCGGCTTCCGCCCTCAAAAAGCTGCTTAAAAACTACCCTGGCACCCCGGCGGCGCACAAGGCCAAGGAAGCAAGTGATGAGCTGCCCGAGGTAAGGGCCGCCAGGGTCGCCCTTGGAGAAAAAGCTATTCAGGAAACACTCAGGAAAAAGACTGTCAAACCAAAGGGCAGGGTGATTCAAGGGCGGATAAAGGCCGCGACCGGGATGTCAGATATCATGAGTGCGGTTGCACAAAATGATCTCGCCACATTCAAGATTATCCTGGCCAAGTTTCCCTATGTAGTGGAATTTCGAGACAG
>JAFDLS010000297.1 GCA_019306365.1 Deltaproteobacteria bacterium | reverse complement strand
AAATCGACCACACTGGACTTAAGGCTGCCTCCGCATTCGCATTTTTCAACCCCTTCTGATTTTGAGAAGGTTTTTTCACAATTAATGCACCTGAACTTGGCCAGGTTCCCGTGAAGTTCAGCCATGATATCCACGGGAATACCGGATTTGATATGGAGGTTGTCGATATTCTGAGAGATGAGAAAGTAAAGCTTGCCGCAGTTAAATAGATCCATAATGGCCATATGACCCTGATTGGGTTCAACTGATGTCCAGTCTACTTTGCTGGATGTTGGAGTTAACCCCTTATCCCTTCGGGTCCAGACACCATCAGGTCCCCGAAAATCAGGAAGTCCTGAGTCGGTGCTGATTCCCGCTCCAGTGAAGACCACAAGCCTCTTAGCTTCATACATCAACTGAGCCAGGGTTTGAATTCGGTTGTCAAGGTCCTGGTTGGTTGCCACCATTTTTGCCTCCTATATTAACTAATATTTTATTTTTCAAATTATAATCAACCGCTTAATAAATGGCTGCCGCCTTTCGATGTAATAAACGAAAATCCTTTCCAGGGGGTTATTCAAACATCCAGTCAATCTTTATTTTTTTACCATAAGGCAGAATAGCATCCACATGAACAGGGTCAAGAAAAAACAAAAGACATGGAAAATGATCATGCCTGCGCGGTATAGCTGTCACCATTCGCGCCCTTTCTATTATTTTTTCAAACCCGAAAACGGCTAACCTTCCATGGCTGATTTAAGAACCGCATGCAAAAGAACGTTTGCTCCGGCTTCACAGTCTTCCCAGGTGGTGTTTTCAACTTCAACATGGCTTCGCCCCCCGATACTCGGGACGAAAATCATGGCGGTTGGCGCTGTCATCGCCATATAACTGGCATCATGCCCTGCCCCGCTGACCATGAAATGATTTGAGTAACCCAGCTGATCGGCTGTTTTCAAAACGCCATTCACCAGCCGCTCATCAAAAGGCATATGATTAACCTTCCAGGTTTCTTCCAGGCGAATATCACAACCGCGCCGAGAGGCAATAACCTTAAAATCATTGCGTAGATCATCCCAGGCCCGGGAAACCAGATCATCATCCCAGGACCTGATGTCTACCGTAAAATGCACATGGTCAGGGATAACGTTTCTGGAATTCGGATAATTCTGTATTTCACCCACCGTGGCCACCATGTTGTCCCCCATCTTCGAAGGCAGCTTATTTACTTTGAGGATCATCTCTGCGGCGGAACACAGGGCGTCGTTTCGGCCTTCCATCGGGGTGGGACCGACCTGATTCGCGGTGCCATCCAGATACACATCAGACCAGTGAATACTGAAAATCCCTTTGGGAACACCTATTATTTTGCCTTCGCACTCCAGGACCGGACCCTGTTCGACATGATATTCGTAGTAGGCATGAACAGGCCGGCTTCTGGCCGCGGCACTGCCTTTATAGCCGATTCTTTCCAGTTCCTCTCCCAATTTTTTCCCATTGATATCAGTTCTATCGAAAACCCAGTTGATATCCAATTCACCTGACCAGACCCCTGACCCTACCATTGGCGGTGAAAAGCGCGAGCCTTCCTCGTTGGTCCAGTTTACAACAACAACCGGCCTTTTGGTTTCAATATCATTCTCGCTGAGAGTTCGCAATACTTCGAGCCCTCCCATCACCCCGAGGATGCCGTCAAAGCGGCCGCCTTTTGGTTGAGAATCAATGTGTGAACCTGTCATAACCGGCGGAAGAACTTTGTCTCCCGGCCTTTCCCCAAAGATGTTGCCCATTTCGTCAACAACAATCTCCAAATCCATTCCAGCAAGCCACGAGACAAAAAGGTCTCTGGCCCCTTTATCTTCATCCGAAAGCGCCAGGCGGTGGACCCCTCCGCCGGGAGTCGCCCCGATTTCCGCCATTGCTTCCAGTGATGCCTGAAGACGCCTGCCGTTCACTCTCAGTTTATCCAATTCCATGCACCCGCTCCTTACCAATCTTAACTGACGATTGACACCCTCGCATGAGCACCTTACAATGCCGCAAATAAATGAATACTTATTAATAATATATAACCGATCAAATAATCAATATTGAGATTGCGTTTATGCCGTCCACCGCAAATCTGTTAAATCATTTTACAGAATCCGTTATTCGTGAAATGACGCGCGTTGCCGATGAATACAGCGCCCTTAATCTATCACAGGGCTTCCCGGATTTCGACCCTCCCGCTGAGTTGGTGGAAGCGGCAAACCGCGCCCTAGCGGACGGCCATCACCAGTACTCGATTACCTGGGGATCGCCGCGCTTTCGTGAGGCGCTGGCACGCAAGCAGAAACATTGGATGGGGCTGGACCTGGATCCGGAGTCTAATATCGTGGTGACCTGCGGCAGCACCGAAGCCATGATCGTAGCGATAATGACCGTATGCGACCCCGGTGACAGGGTGATCGTGTTTTCACCATTTTATGAAAACTACGGCCCGGACACCATATTATCCGGCGCGAAACCGATACACGTGCCGCTGCGTCCGCCGAATTTTGATTTCGATCCCACCGAACTCCGCCGTTCGTTTGAACAGGGAGTCAAGGCGCTGGTACTGTGCAATCCATCAAATCCTACTGGAAAAGTCTTTACTCAAACGGAACTCGAGTACATCGCCGGG
>JAFDLS010000296.1 GCA_019306365.1 Deltaproteobacteria bacterium | reverse complement strand
TAACTTTTCAGCTATAATTATTTATAAAAACAAATAGTTAGTTAAAAGGTACCTTGACGTGAGTTTAACCCGTTAAAGAAGCCTTGAAGCTTACCCCTGCTCAGGCTGAAAGAATAATACTGACTGTTTGCAGGTAATCCTTGAATAAAAAGATCGTTGCCTGTTATCTGCTCCACTCGGGCAGATACTTGGATTACCTTATAAAATAGACATAAAAGAGAGGAAAAAATCATGGCGAGCAAACCTTCGTGGCAATACTACGAGAAACTAGGAGATATGTCTCGCGTTCGCGCGCTGGCGGAGTCAATCTTTAACACGCGCAGCGCCAACAGCCCGCCCACGGTCATCACCGCTGCCCAGGCTTACGAAATATCCTGTCAGATGCCTTGGGTGAACATCACTGACCTGCCCATATATGACGGGGCAATAAAAAGCCTGGGGCTGAAACCCGGGTCCAAGGTTCTTAATGACAACCACGGTGGGACTGTGGGGCGCTCCGCAGAGGCTCGTGTTTTTTACAACCGCATCAGCAAATCCGAGCAAAACGATTTGGAGCTTCTTCTGCGGGAAGCCATTTACGAATTGCAGTGCAATCATGACCTGGTGATCGCGGAAGGCGTTATAGGAACTCATCCAGACATGATGCTGAAGGCGCGGCTGCTGGCGCCAGTGGAAGACGCCATGAACATGTTCAACTGGATGGCCAATTTTCAGCCTCTGCATATGATCCCGGAATATGAGTCTTCCAAATTACATGACATCCCTGACATCCTTTTTGTGGCTTACCCTGAATGGGTGTCTGATGATCCGCGCTGGGCCAGGGGCTGTGTGGTTGTGGATGAAAGGCATATGACCATTTTCAATCTGGGGCTAAGGTACTTTGGAGAACGCAAGAAGGGTACCCTTACCATGGCCTGGACCGCTGGTATGAGACTTGGGGCGGTAGCGGCACACGGCAGCATCAAGGAGATCGATTTCTCGGAATGCGAGGGATATGAAGATAGAGGGAAGCAGGTTATCGCTTTTTACGGTCTTTCCGGTTCAGGCAAGTCCTCACATTCCAACTCCCTGGACAATGAAGGCACACTGCCCAAAGGCTTTAAAAGGCGTATCGCGCATGACGATGCCTTTCAAATTGATTACCGGAACAAGAAATGCTACGTCTGGGAACCTTCTCTTTTTGATAAAACCGACTCACGGGAACTGGATCACCCGGACTGGAATTATTGTATCTCCACCCAGAACATGATGGTGGCGGAGGTGGACGGTAAGATTCTGCCCTATGGCCGTGATACACGCAACAACAATGGCCGCGCTATATTCGGCCGGGAGCTTCTGGGCGAAACCACGAATGTTATTGGCTTCCCGAACGCCCTGGGATGGTTGATGAAAGACACCACCCTCCCACCGGTGCTTAAAATAGCGAGTCTCGACTTATCCGTCGCCATGGGCGCGACCCTCATGACCAAACGGACCGCGGCGGAGAACGTGTCCGAAGAGGAAATGGCCAAGCTGGTTTTTATTCCATTTGCCAATCCTTTTCGGGTATATGAGCTCTACCGGGATTGTGAAGGTTACGAGGAGATCTTCAAATCCGGCTGTGAATGCTATGTTTGGACCGGTGGCGGATTTGGGTTTTGGAACTCCTCGGATAAGGATACCAGACCGATACCGCTCAAAACTTCTCTGACCTTGCAAACAGCCATTCTGACCGGTGTTCTCGAATGGGAAGACTGGGACCTGATTCCCAAGGCGCAGATCCCGACCAAAGAAACGGTGGATAAGATTCTCCCAGGCTACTACGACTTGTACAACCCGGCCACGGTTGAAAACAGGGGAAAATACCTGGCCACACTTAAAGACCGCTTTCAGCAGAGAATTGATTTTCTCAAAGGTACTACCGTCGCTAATAAACCGGACCTGCTGGCACGCCTGATTAAAGCGCTGGAAATTTAATGATAGATTGTTCCAAAGGGTCCATCGGTCTTCTCTTCTGAGGCTTGACTAAACCCGCTGTGACTGTTAGAGAACTGTGCACTGGTCAAAATTCTGTTACACCTGTGTGACAGGCGAAAGCACCCTGGAATGTTAACAGGCAAAAGACTGAACCAATCGATCTGTGAAGGCGGCCAGAATATTACTGAATAATTAATTTTAATGGATGTATCCTTGAATTGGGGAATAAAAGGGACGCATAGTAAAATGAGGAGGAACAATTGAAACTGCAAGGAAAAGTTGCCCTGATTACCGGAGCGGCTCGAGGCATAGGCCGCGCCCACGCGTTTCGCCTGGCCCGTTTGGGAGCTGACATAGTTGTTAACGACATCAATCTCAAATCATATGAGGAATTTGACGAGAAGATTACCGCGGAATCGATTATGGACGAGGTACGGGCTCTGGGTGTGCGTTGTATCGGGCTGGAAGCTGACGTGGGTAAAAAGGATCAGGTTGAGACCATGGTCCAGCAAGTCATTGAAGAATTCGAGCATGTAGACATTCCTGAAAGCTTCGCTTCCTGGGTTTCTGAGGAAGATCTGCGGGCTACTGTGGATAGAAATCTAATGGGGACTATATACTGCTGTCAGGCGGTGGCCGAGCACATGAAGGGAAGGCGATGGGGGCGGATCGTCACCACTTCCTCACAGGCAGGCCTTCGTTCGCAGATGGGCGGCGTATACGCTTCATACGGCGCGGCCAAGGCCGGGGTGATCGCATACACCAGATACCTGGCTCAGGAACTCGGACCATACAATATCACGGTTAACTGTATCGCTCCTGCGTACGTGCGCACCGAACGCCTATGGCGGCAGTCCTTTAACCAGGTCAAGGACGTACAGACCGAACTTCGAGTGCCGCTGGGCCGCCTGGCTGAACCGGACGACATTTCAAAGGTTGTTGAGTTTTTCGTGACCGATCTTGGAGATTACATAACCGGACAGTGTCTCAGTGTCTGCGGAGGCGCGGTTAACT
>JAFDLS010000295.1 GCA_019306365.1 Deltaproteobacteria bacterium | reverse complement strand
AAGGAAGGAACGGTAAAATGAAAACGTGCTGTCTCATCTTTGGGTTGGTTGTAAGTTTTGTCCTGCTACTTACCGGATGTGCCGTGGGACCGGATTATATCAGGCCCGATGCACCGGAACCTCAGAAATGGCTTGAGGAAAAGGATCCGGTCATCAAGAGTGAGCCGGCGGATTTTGGCCGGTGGTGGACGGTTTTTAATGACCCGGTTCTCAACACTCTGGTTGAGATGGCATTTCAGCAGAACCTTCCCCTTAGAATTGCAGGGATCAGGATCCTGGAAGCCCGTGCCCAGTTAGGGATCGCTACCGGAAATCTCTATCCGCAATCGCAGGCGGGTAAGGGAACCTACACCTATACGGACGTAAGCAAAAACACTGCGAATTCTCAGCGTGGCGCCGACTTTCATTATGGTAATATTGATTTAGGTTTTGACGCTGCCTGGGAACTGGACTTTTGGGGTAAGTTCCGCCGTGCCGTTGAATCAGACATGGGTAACCTCGAGGCTTCAATTGCCAGCTATGATGACATCCTGGTCACCCTCACTGCTGAGGTGGCCCGTACCTATATCTTTATTCGTACGCAAGAGATGCGTCTGGCCATTGCAAGGGAGAATGTAAAGATTCAGGAACAGTCCCTTGAAATCGCGGAAACGCGATTCAAAGAAGGAGAAATCACCGAACTTGATGTGCAGCAAGCCAGAGCGCTTCTGCGAGACACTCAGGCCACGATTCCCCGGATACAAGCCGGCCTGCGCCAGGACAAGAACGGGCTTGCTATTCTGCTTGGGATACTCCCCGGGGAACTCAAGGATATATTAGAGGCACCGAAGCCCATTCCCGCAGTACCTGGTGAGGTAAGCGTGGGGGTTCCGTCGGAGTTGCTGCGCCGGCGTCCGGATATCCGCCTTGCCGAGCGTCAGCTCGCCGCCCAGAGCGCCCTGATCGGAGTGGCAAAGGCAGACCTTTACCCCCATTTTTCTCTTTTCGGCTCCATTGGGTTGCGGTCAAGTGATTCAGATGTAACGGCAGCAAGTTCTCCCGGGGGCAGCTCATTTAGCGACCTCTGGGATTCCGACAGCATCGAATTTTACGGCGGTCCTGCGTTTACCTGGAACATTTTTAACTACGGACGCATCAAAAACCGTGTTCGGGTTCAGGATGCCCGATTCCAGCAACTGGTTGTCAATTACCAGAATACGGTTCTCCGGGCGGCGCAGGAAGTGGAAGACGCCATGGTGGCCTTTTTGCGGTCACAGGATGAGGTAAAATTTTTATCGGAAAGCGTGAAGGCAGCCACGCGTTCGGTGGATATTTCCATGATTCAGTACCGGGAAGGTCTGGTAGACTATCAGCGGGTGTTGGATACCCAGCGATTTCAGACTCAAGAGCAAGACCTTCTGACCGAAATCAGAGGATCTGTTGTCCTGAATTTTATTGCCATGTTTAAAGCCCTTGGGGGGGGCTGGCAGATTCGTGAAGGTAGGGATTTTGTTCCTGAGGAAACCCAGAAGAAGATGCAAAACAGGACCAACTGGGGGAATTTGCTGACACCCAAAAAGCTGGAAACACCAGCGGCCCATGAAAACAAACCCTAAGGTTGCAAAAAACTATTTTTACGACAAACATCAGGGAAAACTTTCGTCACTTTTCCAGTTTAACCGGGTTAGTTATATGAAAAAAAATCAGCTGACCATAAATAATATCATTCTCTTGTTTTGCCTAATCGTCATGATTCTTTTCTTCCCCGTACTATCTTTTAATCGAGTGCTGATGAAAAATATACTTTTTACGGCCATAGTTTTCTTTGGCACTTTTTCTCTGGATTTTGTTAAAAGAGCTCAAAAAATTCTGATCGCCTCCGGAACCGTTACCATATGTTTAAACTGGCTGGATCATTTTTTCCCGAGTTATGTGTTGGACCTGGTATTTTCCTTCTCATTTTTTTTCTTTAACCTCTTTGTTGTCGTATTTATGGTCAGGCATATCGCCGCGAGTAAAAAGGTCAATATCACCATTATCATCAATTCAATTAACGGGTATCTGCTGATCGGAATATTAGGGTCGGTGCTCCTGGCAATGGCGGAAATACTGCAAAATTTTCTGTATCATCTGGATACCGGGGCGATAAATTTTGCCGGGGGCACTGCCCAGGGGTTTCATGATTTTCTATACTTCAGCTTTGTTACCCTGACAACGTTAGGATATGGGGATGTCACACCGGTTTCAGCTTTTGCCAAATCTGTCACGCTGATCATTGCCGTCACCGGCCAGCTTTATTTGACCATTTTGATTGCCATGTTGGTGGGAAAGTTTCTCAGCCGAACGGAGATCCATTGATCCGGGACTTTATGGGTAACGTCCCTTATCTGGACAGGCGATCCCAGAATTCCTTGCCTTTATCCAGATCCATACCTCCACCATGACCTGAAGGTTTGTCCGGAGTTTGAATGCCTCTCAGCCGTGCAATTCGATCTTCCAGCGGCGGATGAGTTGAGAATAGACTCATCATTTTTTGCCCGGAAAGCGGGTTTACAATGAACATGTGAGCCGTGGACGGATTGACATGGGCGGGGACTCTGGCCGAGTAAGTCCCCAGCTTTTCCAGTGCTCGTGCCAGGCCTTCCGTGTTTCCGGAAAAACGCGCACCCGATGAATCCGCC
>JAFDLS010000294.1 GCA_019306365.1 Deltaproteobacteria bacterium | reverse complement strand
TTTCTCATTATTGACGTAAAGGCGTTCATCTTGTCGGGACGGTTAAGCGTGACCACTGCCACACCATTATCAATTTCATATCGTGTCTGAGTTAAATCCATTGGATCTCCTATAATTTTATAGAAATAAGGGTCCATAAGAAACTAAGAAATTAATCAAACAGACCAATTTTTTCTTTTTTGGCTATTCGTTCTCCCCGTTCAACAGAATAACCAATGGCCGGTTGTGTAAGACCTAATAATTTTGCCATGCTTGTCATGCTCTCTCCGAGCTCTCTAACACACCAATAACAGAAAAGACTCCTGGCCTCGGATATTGGCTTCTTCCTGCTACCCGAATACAAATCCTCTTTCTCAATATTAAATAGCTCTATGACTTTGCGTTCCAGACTAGAAATATCATATCCAAGACTCTTGAGTCTGTATCCCCGATCATATCTTTCATCCGCCTGTGCAAGTACCTCCATTACAAAATCACTACCCCCCAATATCCTTTCGTCCCCCTTAATACGAACCTGCTTATTCATTCCGAGCTTCTTTACTTCCTTCCACCCCCCAAGGCTTCTTATCAAACCTCCACCGACCAACTCAGGTTTACGGCCCTGAGAAGTGCCGGCCTTTACAAAATCTAAATACTCATTTCGGGCCTTCTTTACTGTCTTTCCAAAATTTGTCAATACGTATCTCGTATCCTGCCATTCCCGGGGCCTCTTCCCTACCAATGCACTATGCCCGCAATAGGGGTAGAGGTTAAGTTCTGAAATATCGGAAACCAATTTGGCCCTTAAAGGATTCAGATGAATATATCGAACCAACTCCCTAAGATATGCATCTTCCTGGCAGATGATAGATTTATAGCGGTTCTGGAACAGCTGGCCATGACGCTTGTATTTACGGTTAAACGTTACAGCATATCCCGTAAGCAGTCTTCTCATTACCTTTGATATTCCGGGTTCACCGCTTCTGAATAGAAAATGGGCATGGTTGCTCAGTAAAGCCCAGGCATAACAAGATGTATTACTTTCCGGTAAGATGATGGATAAGCGTTCAATAAAATCAACACGGTCTTTACTATCTCTAAATATCTTTCGACGCTCTATCCCTCGGATCATTATGTGATGTAATACTCCGGGTGCATCTAATCGCGCTAATCTAGGCATAAACGCAATATTAACCCATCATTGAACGCCTGTCAAGTTTCTTAGTTTCTTATGGACGTCCCCCTTAACGTCCCCCTTAAGGATCAAACGGAAAAATCACCACAAACACGGTACCTTGCTCCGGCCGGCTCCTGACGCGAATCTCGCCGCCGTGGGCGGTCACGAACTTGCGGGCAACCCAAAGCCCGAGGCCGACCTGACTGACAGACGCCTTGGTTGAAAAGAAGGGATCAAAGATTCGCCGGATGTGTTCCTGTCCAATGCCCGGGCCCGTGTCCCTGAAGGACACAAGGATCTTGTCATCCTTCGTTCCGGTCTCAACCCGCATCGAGCAGAGCCCTTTCTCGCGTCCGTCTTTTGTTTCCTCCGCCACTTTCGACCTTCCGTAGACTCCTGCCAGGGCATTGAGTGCGTTGCTCAGAATATTGAAAAAGACCTGCCCGAGCTGGATCGGGTCGGCCGGTATTGAAGGGAGGTCGTCGGCCAGGCGAAGCTCAAGGCGAGCGCCGAGATGCTCCATTCTTCCCCGGACAAATGAGATGGCCTTTCTCACAATTTCGTTCACATCGGCGGCTGACCTGGGGCAGGGGCCGCTATCAACAAATTCCAAGAGGTCCCTGACAATCAGGCTCATCCGCTCGGCCTGGCTTTGAATCTCTTTCACGTATTGCAGTTTTTCCGTCTCGTCCAGCGTGCCGTCCGACAAAAGGTCCGTAAAACCCATGATTCCCGTAAGAGGGTTGTTCAGTTCGTGGGCGATATTCAGGGCAAGTTCGCCGAAAGCGGCCATTCTGGCGGATGCTAAAAGTTCCGCCTGTGCCTTTTTCCGGGCTTCGAGCGCCGCTTTGAGTTTTTTGCTGGACCGGTCGAGATCATTGTAAAGACGGGCATTTTCAACGCCGTAGGTCACCTGCTGTATCAGGGTCTGTAGAAATCGTGCATCATCATCTTCAAAGAGCGGCTGCTCTCTTTCTCGCGCCAATGCGAGAAGACCGATGAAAGTCCCCTCTGCGACCATGGGAATATAGAGGATCTGCGGAAAGGAAGGGGCAAAAATATTCAGCGTTTCTAGACCGGCGTCCTTGTCAGTGTCTTTCACTATTACAGGGGACGGGTGATCCACGAAACGGCCCTCAGGGATCTTTACGGTCTCAGGATTGATAATGTCTGTTGTGGGGCCTCTCATCCCCAAAGTGGCTGCCAGGTTCAAAATAGGCGTGCCGTCCTGCTTCACGCCCAGGTATCCGGCGCTCGCATTCACGGCTCTTGCAGACCTTTCGAGAATGGCCGAGGCAACCTCCTCCAGCCGGATGCTCCGTGTGGCGATTTCTCGTATTTCATTCAAGGTGGTGATTTGAAGGGCCTTCAGTGCCAGTTCCTTCGCGCTTTCCTCCAGCTTCATCAAGGTCCGGTTGAACGTGTCCGCGAACGTGTCCGCGATAATGGCCAGCTCCCGGGTCTCGGCCTGTCCCCGTAAGCCCTTTACATCCCCTTCCTCGGCCCGTGAAAGGGCGGAGGAGAGGTGCTCGATATGCTCCGCCGTCCGCCTGAAAAGAATAAAGCCGCCGAGAACAAGAATCAGGACCATGGCGAGCAGGGCGCCGATCATTGCTGTATTCAGGGTTTCAAGGCTGAAGTAGATAAAGGCAAAGACCGCAAACGGGATGGCCGTCAGGCAGGAAAAAACGACCGTCAGCTCCGTCCGGATGCTCCGGTATCCGGCGTAACCCTCTGTGGACTTATCTCGCGGCATACGCTTTTTCATGGGATGACCTCTGATA
>JAFDLS010000059.1 GCA_019306365.1 Deltaproteobacteria bacterium | reverse complement strand
TGCCCAGCTGAGGGGAAAGCTTGCTGTCATCCACAATGATAATGACGCGGCGGCTGGCCTGGGCCAGGATTTTTTCCCTGAGCAAAGCCCCGCCTCCGCCTTTGATCACGTTCAGCTCAGGATCGACTTCATCGGCCCCGTCAATGGTCAGGTCAATTTTTTGGTGTTGGTCAAAGGTAAAGAGGGGAATGCCTGATTCTTCAGCCAGTTTCTGCGTCTCCAGAGAACTCGGGATGCCGGTAATATTATTTAAAATCCCGGCTTGAATCCTGCGGCCGATATGTTCAACGGCAAATCGAGCCGTGCTTCCTGAGCCGAGTCCCAGGATCATGCCTGATTCAACATAATCCACGGCTTGCTGGGCCGCCTTTTGTTTCAGGGTGTCCTGATTGTTCAACGCCTAAGAACTCCTTATTGTAATTCTGATTAGAAGCCGTCTCAAAAAAGTTTTTTTTGCCCTAACTCATGAGCACCGCTTCGTTCACGCTACAGCGGCATATGCCATACGAAAAATTAAGTCCTCGAAATATTTAACATATTCCTGCGGGTTAAATTTTCTTGCTCCGCGATTTAGACCAAAACGCTAATCTTGAGATAGCTTCTAGTATATAAAAACTATGTCACTGCCAGCAGGCTCATTGACCGGAAAGCGTTGAAGCCGCGGGCCGGTCTAAAAGCCAGATTGGTTTGGTTTTTCGGGGCTTGATTCTTTGGGCCGGTAAAAATTCCTGACCGCTTTCAATTATGGTTCTCACAATCTCAGCCTTTTCCTGTCCTGTCACCAGAAAGACAATCTGCCTGGCCCGATTGATCACCGGAAGAGTCAGGGTCAGGCGGTAGACGTTTGGGTCACCGCCTTTAACAGCTATCACCCACCTGTTTTTTTCTTCCAGAGCGCGCTGACCGGGAAAAAGTGAGGCAATGTGTCCATCCTTGCCCACTCCCAGTAATATAAGATCAAAGATCGGGAAACCGCTTTCAAAAGTTTGAAAAAACTCCCTTAATTCCTCATGGTAAAGCCGGGCCCCTTCCTCTGGAACCGCGTCAACTGGCATCGGATGAACTTGTGAGGCCGGAATGGGAATTTGATCGAGAAAGTCCTGTTTGGCCGCGCCGTAATTACTGGCCGCGCTGCTGACAGGCACACAGCGATCATCAACCCAGAATAGATGCGTCCTGGCCCAGGAAACGCTTGAAAGGTAAGGCTCTTCACCAAGTAGGCGGTGCGCGGCCCTCGGCGTGGAACCGCCGGACAGGGCCGCCGTGAATACACCTCTTTCCTTGATGCTGTCTCTGGAGGCCCCGGTGAAAATATCTGTGGCCGCGCTGGCCAGGGCGGCTGGATTATCTTCTATGATCACCTCGGGTTTTGCAGACATGCACTTACATATATTGGGCCGTCCGGTTAGGTCAGGTCTTTAATCACCCGCAGGGTTTCCTCGACTATATGGTCCGCGGTGATCCCAAATTTTTCGTATATGACGAGATAAGGCGCTGAAGCCCCAAAGTGATCAATGCCGATCACCTTGCCCGCTTCGCCCACATAACGATGCCATCCAAGCGGAATTCCGGCCTCAACGGCGATCTTGGCTTTTACATCAGGCGGAAGCACCTTCTTTTGATAGTCTTCCGGCTGTTGTTCAAATAATTCCCAGGAAGGCATGCTTACGACGCGGGTCAAGATATCCGCCTGCTCCAGCTTTTGGGCTGCCTCGTTAGCGATATGAACCTCTGATCCGCTGGCAATCAGGATGGCGTCCGGTTTTTGGTTTTTAGCGTCGCTGAGTACATAGGCTCCTCGGTTGAGATTATCAGCGGACGCGAAAACGTTTCCATCCAGCGTGGGGACGTTTTGCCGCGTTAAGGCCAGCGCGGTTGGGCCGTCTTTATGATTTATGGCGAACCGCCAGGCTTCCGCAGTCTCATTGGCGTCACAGGGACGAATGACCGTGAGGTTTGGGATGGCCCTGAGGGCGCTCAATTGCTCGATCGGTTGATGGGTGGGGCCGTCTTCTCCCAGACCGATACTATCGTGAGTAAAGACATAAATGATATGCAGGCCCATCAAGGCGGCCAGACGGATAGGCGGGCGCATGTAATCGGAAAATACCAAAAAGGTGCCGCCATAAGGAATCAGCCCGCCATAGAGCGCCATGCCGTTGAGCACGGACCCCATACCGTGTTCCCTGACTCCAAAATGGAAGTTACGGCCGCCGCCGTTGTCATTTTGAAAGGTATCCGCGCCTTGCACCATTGTTTTGTTTGAAGGCGCGAGGTCAGCGGAACCGCCAATGAGGTTCGGGAGGTAAGGCGCGACGGCGTTCAGAACTTTTCCTGACGCGACCCGGGTGGCTATGCCTTTGGAATCGGGCTCGAATACCGGGATATCCTTTTCCCAGTCATCCGGCAACCCGCCGTTAATCAGGTTTTCCCAGGCAGCCCCCTCTTCAGGATATGCTTCCTTGTAAGCGCTAAAAAGCGCTTTCCACTGGTTTTCACTCTCTTTGCCTTGTTCAATCGCCTGACGGAAATGGTTCAATGCCTCATCCGGGATATGGAAAGCAGGATCCAGGGGCCACCTCAAATTTTCCTTGGTCAATTTGATCTCATCGGCGCCCAGGGGTTCTCCGTGAGCTGAGGCTTTATCCTGCTTATTGGGACTTCCATAGCCGATATGGGTTCTGACCGCGATTAAAGAGGGACGCTCTGTTTCCTTCTGCGCGTTTGTGATCGCCTTTTCTATGGCTTTGAGGTCGTTTCCGTCTTCAACCTGCTGTACGTGCCATTCGTAGGCCTCAAAGCGGGCTGCCCGGTTTTCGGTAAAAGCAAGGTCGGTTGGTCCTTCAATGGAGATGTGGTTGTCGTCGTATAAATAAATAAGTTTGCCAAGTTTCAGGTGGCCGGCCAGGGAGGCCGCTTCGTGAGTAACACCTTCCATGAGGTCGCCGTCGCTGACAATACCATATATGAAATGGTTAATGATCTCGTGTCCGGGGCGGTTGAATTTAGCTGCCAGGTAGCGTTCCGCGATGGCCATGCCCACGCCGTTGCCAAACCCCTGACCCAGCGGTCCGGTGGTGGTTTCAACTCCGGGAGTATGCTGATATTCAGGATGTCCCGGGGTTTTACTGCCCCATTGACGGAAGTTTAAAAGCTCTTCCAAAGGCAAATCATAACCGGTCAGATGCAGAAGGCTGTATAACAGCATGGAACCATGTCCGGCAGAGAGAACAAATCGATCTCGATTGGGCCATCCGGGATTGAGTGGGTTATGACTTAAGAAACGGGTCCATAAAACATAGGCCATACTGCTGGCGCCCATAGGCATGCCAGGATGTCCTGATTGAGCCTTTTCAACACAGTCCGCAGATAGCATACGTATCGTATTCACGCACAGATCATCAAGATCCTTCATCTCTATCTCTCCATTGTTTTAATTTTCTTGATTCTTTCTTATCCTCAACCCCTTCCTTTTAGCATGTTGGGAGAGAAAAATAAAAAAAAATAATAGCCCCTGTGAATTTTCAGGTGATTTTGCCGGAATCAGAGCGTTTATCATAAATATTTTCCGTTTGATCCCGGGATAGGAGAAGATTAAGTTTCGGCCGTTCTCGTAAGCCACCTTATAATAAACGCCAAAACATAATGTAATTGCCAACTATTATGCGGTTGTAGACCCTGTTAGGGTTTTTTTATTTACCTTGGCAATCAAACGGAAGTTAATTTTGGCAATTACTATAAGACCTGAACTCAGGTCTCGATAGCTCCACCTCAGGTAAAGCCTGAACCGGAGGCGCATGTATAACAGTGGTCGGCTACTGCGATGGAGCTGCCGCGTGAAGGCGGCCCGGTCATTTTAGAGACGTGGGTTTTTTGTCCCCCCATAAAGAGTCCTCTGGCTATATTAAAATCACAATCATAGAGATAGCCGTTCCAGGATACTGAGACCAGTGTGCGGCACATAAGCCCTTCAACCGCGCAGGGGTTAAAACTGGAAATGAGTTTTTCTATGTACCTTTCCAGGTTATTCGATTTGACAAGCCATTGCCGAAACCGGCCCAGGGGAACATTGCCGAAATTATAAAGATGATTAAAGGTAACTCCCCACTTTTGATCTAATATCTGATGGAATCTTTTTTCTGCCTCGATTTGAGAAGAGGGGAGAAACGCCCCGGTCGGGTTGGATACCAGGTTGAGTTCCAGGCCGGATCCTTCATGCCCGTACCCGAGTCTGTTCAGTTTTTTTAACACCGAAATACTCTTGCCGAAGATGCCTCGACCCCGCTGTGATTCGGTCTGGGCCTCGTTCAGTGACGGAAAGGAGGCAACAATTATCACCTGATGTTTTTTAAAAAGGCTGATCAACTGGTCGTTCTGGCCGTTATTCAGGACTGAAAGATTGGATCGAATCATAATTTTTGACGCGAGAGGTCTGAGTCCTTCAATGAGATGAACCAGATTAGGATCCAGTCCCGGCGCTCCGCCGGTGATGTCAATGATTTCAAAGTGGGCTCTTCGGGCGTATTCAATAACATATTCAGCTGTATCCATGTCCATATTTTCTTTACGTCCCGGCCCGGCGCTGAAATGGCAGTGCCGGCAGGTCCGATCGCAGAGATACCCCGCATTGATCTGCAGGGTGGTTGTTTTATCTCGAACTAACTGCAGACCATGCTTGAAAAGAGTAAGGCGAAAAGGCTCAATGGCCATGGCCCCTCTTTTAGAAAATTCCGGGGTTTCCGTCTTTGACGACACGGTAATCATGATAAAACAGCATTTTCTTTTTTTACATAGACAGTTTTTCGGTTATGTTACGCATCTGAACGCCGTGAACCAGTGACGCGCCGCCTCGTATGGCCTTTACCACGTGGATCGCTTCTGTCATCTCCGCCAGATTGGATCCTTTTTCCAGACAGGACTGGGTAAAGGCGTCAATACAATATGGGCATTGAACAGTATGCGCCACAGCGAGCGCGATCAGGGATTTCTCTCTCTCGGTAAGCTCCCCCTCCGCAAAGACAGCGTTATAATAATCGAAAAATTTCGCTGCCAGATCCGGGGCTTCCTCCCCGGCTTCTCCGAATTTGAGCAGATCTTCAGGTTTATAATAAGTTTCCATTATGGGGTCTCCTTCCATCGAAAAATGTTCAGCCCGGCTCTGTCATCTGGCTTTGCCATAATTTATGAAATGGTTCCGGCCCCCAGGTTCCGCCCGTGTAAGGATATAACATTTCAGCCCGATCACCGCATGTCTCGCATTCAACTAAAATGGGGGTCAAAAATGACCAGCATAGTTCAACACCGTCCTGCCTCCAAAAAAGCATCTGATCCCCTGACATGCAGTCTATCAGCACTTTTTCGTAAGCTTCCATGACCGGGCCGGTATAATTTTGCAGATAATTAAAATTCATGGTTACGGATCTGAGGCAAACCTTTGCGCCCGGATTTTTGGTCTGGAAGGTCAGTATTATTTTTTCGTCTGGATAAATACGCAGGATCAAACGGTTGGCGGTGATATGTTCGTCCAGTGTCTGGCGGAACATGGAGTGAGGAACCTCTTTGAACTGGATAACGATTTCGGTCAGCTTTTCAGCCAGCCTTTTGCCAGACGTAAGAAAGAAAGGAACTCCCTGCCACCGCCAGTTGTCCAGAAAAATTTTCATCATGGCAAAGGTCGGTATGAGTGAATCCGAGCTTACCTCTGGCTCCTCTCGATAACCAGGAACCTTTTCTCCGTTAATCTCCCCCGGCCCGTATTGACCCAGTATCAGGTAATCATTTAGTTTATCTACAGGAAAAGGTCTCAGAGACCGGAAAACCCGTATTTTTTCATCTCTAACCTGGTCGGCTTCAAACAGGGAGGGGGGGTCCATGGCTGTCATCGCCAGAAGCTGCATCATGTGGTTTTGAAACATGTCTCTTAAAACACCGGTCTGTTCATAATAGCCGGCCCGGTGTTCCACGCCGATGGATTCTGCGGCTGTGATACGCACATACTCAATATATCTTCTGTTCCAGATCGGTTCAAAAATCGAGTTGGCAAAACGGAACATCAATACATTTTGAACGGTCTCCTTGGCCAGGTAGTGGTCAATTCTAAATATTTGATGCTCCTGAAAATGCTCGTGAATACTTCGATCAAGATCGATCGCGGTTTCCAGGTCCCGGCCAAAGGGTTTTTCCACGACAATGCGTGACCACCCGTTATTTTGCTCCCCTTCCTCGGCCAGACCCGCTCGTCCGATTAACTCGGAAACGGGCCTGTAAAGAGTCGGGGGAATAGCCAGATAAAAAATCCTGTTTCCGTTGGTTTTAAATCTCTCATCCAGGTCTCGTAAGAACTCAGCCAGCTCTGTAAAGGATTCCAGGTTATGATAGTCAATGGACCGGTAGTAAAGGCACCTGGCAAACTCCGGCCATTTTGAATTATCCAGGTCCTGGAACTGCATGACCGCATCCTTCATTTTGTCCCTGAATGCTTGATCGCTCATTTGAGTACGGCTGCATCCAACAATAAGAAAGGGATCCGGCAGGCCTCCATTTATGAAAAGGTTAAAGAGGGCCGGTAAAATTTTTCTGCCCGTTAAATCTCCTGACGCACCCACAATGACAATGGCGCAAGGATCCATTTTATTCTCCATCAAACATTGTTTGGCGGGAATGCCCAGGTCAATGGTCCGTCCTTCAGTTAAGGCTGTTTCAACGCGGGTATCTAACGCCTGCTTTTCGGGCCCCATCCGTTTCCTTCCTATTTGCCGTTTCTCAGGACTTCTCTTTTTTATCCGCCTTAACCACGGCATGTCCGCCGAATTCCCGCCGCAGAGCGGCCAGGACTTTATCTGAAAAAGACTCCGTCTCACGTGAGCGAAACCGCTGCATCAAAGAAAGGGTGATTACGGGGGCTGGTACGCCGGATTCGACAGCCTGAGCCACCGTCCATCGACCCTCTCCGGAATCTTCCACATAACCGAGGATATCGGTAAGCCTGGCGTCCTTGTTAAAGGCGGCTTCGGCCAGCTCCAGCAGCCATGATCTGACAACACTCCCCTGATTCCAGAGGTGTGCGACCTCGGCGTAATTCAGTGATTCAGAATAAGGGGAGGCTTCCAGTATCTCAAAGCCCTCCCCATATGCCTGCATCATGCCGTATTCGATGCCATTGTGAACCATTTTCACGAAATGGCCAGCCCCATTGGCCCCGCAATAAAGATAGCCGTCTTTTGGGGCCAGGGTTTCAAATATAGGTTCAAGATACTGATATATCTTTTTATTCCCCCCGACCATCAGACAGTACCCAATCTCCAGGCCCCAGATTCCGCCGCTGACACCCGCGTCCATGTACTGGATATCCCGCTCAGCCAGCAATTCGGCCCTGCGCAGGTCATCCTTATAGTAAGTGTTTCCACCGTCGATGACGATGTCCCCCGGGGAAAGGATCCCCTTGAGCTGACCGATATGATCATCCACGGCCGGCCCGGCTGGCAGCATCAGCCAAACCACTCTCGGCGCGGGCAGCTTCTCTTTGAGCTCGGAAAGCGCATAGACGCCTATCGCGCCCTCTTCAACGATCGTGTCCGTCTTTTTTGAGGTTCGATTATAGGCAACGACTTGATGCCCGCCCCGTATTAACCTCCGGGCCATATTCATACCCATTCGGCCCAGGCCAACAATTGCGAGTTTCATCTTCCGGCCTCCCATTAATCCCTTTACTATAATAACTTAAACCAAGTAGGAGATTATTCAATATCAGGCTGATTTTAGGTGTTTATTATATGATTTTATTGAATTGCCGGCTTTTGTAAAAAATAGCGCTGCTTCCGGCCGGCATTCCTTTTTCAAGCAAGCCTGTAAAGCCCTAATTTTTATAGAAAAATAAATTATATCAAAGATTTCGGTTGGATGTCAGAGGTTTGCGGCCTGGTAATAAAAAGCGATTCTGGATGGCCCGAACGCTGAGGGTGAATATAAATAATTTCATTGCCCGTTTGCCGTCAAACAGGCTGGTAGTTTCACGTGACAGGACAAAAAAAACGGGGTGTGATGGTTCTTTCCATCACGCCCCGTTGGGTTGATTAACTCAGGTTAGATTTATTTAAATCCCATTTTTTTCTTAAGCTCCTGATCAATCCAGATACGGGCAAAGATCGGACCTGGACGGTAGGCGCCTACCCTCAGTTCACCATGGTAGTTCTTGACCCACGGCCACCAGGCGCAATAACGGTAAGCAACCGGTGTCCATATCGCTGGGGCCTGATCAATGATGTAGACGTTTAATTTTTTGAAAGTTTCCTTTAATTCCTCTTCACTCAAATTGGGATCGGAAATCGCTTTCTTCCAGGTATTGGTCACGTAATCATCATTAAACATGTACGGATTCCAGGTCTGCTTTGGAAGGAAGTTTTTCCGGATTATGGCAAATGGGTTGCCGTAGTCGCTGGAGAGATAGTAGGCCGGACCATGATTTTTACTTGTCATTTTGCTTAGGTAAGACGGGTAATCCATTACTTCGAGCTCAAGCTTTACGCCGACTTTGGCCAGGTAGGCGACAATCAAGGCCGCAAGGTCAAGACCTTCTTGCGTTGAATTAGAAACTTGCATTTTGAAGGTGAACCCATTGGGGTACCCGGCTTCAGCCAGAAGCTTCTTCGCTTTCTCCGGGTTATAGGTGAAAAGCTCCCTTGCCGATTCAGGCAGCTTGTCCACCGGCGTATGGAGTTCCGACCAGACCTTCGGGAAGGGATAGCCTATAATATAGGCGTTACCGCCGTAAAAGGCATCAATGATCTCCTGCTGGTTGATTGCCAGGTTGAGAGCCCGCCTTATCCGAATATCGTCAAAGGGTTTCTGGTCCATTCTTAAAGCCAGACAGCTGCCCACCGGATTCATATAACGCCTCCACTTTAAATCTGGACAGGTCTTCTTGAGCATTTTTACATACTTCCAGTTGACATACATCATCATGTCGGCCTTGCCGGTTCGCAGGGCTGCCAGCCGGGTGGATTCATCTTTGATGATAAGGTATTTGACATTATCGGTGAAGGGCAGCTGGTATTGTTTGCCATCAATAACCGTCTTGTCCCAGTAGTTGGGGTTTTTGGTGTATGTCTGGTTGTGGCCGCTCTTATAATCCGTAATCATGTATGGGCCGGTGCCACAGGCGTTTTTCCAGTCTCGGCCGCCAGCCTTTTCCATCTCCGGCGGTTGTATGGCGTCGTAGTATCCCCAGCCGAATCTGTACTGCCAGTTTCCACACCATTCCTTCAGATAGGCCACGGCGGTGTATTTATCTTTGGCTTCCCATCTGTCAATAAATTCCAGATAAAGAGGAATAGCCTTTGGGCTGCCTGCCAGACGCGTCATGCTGTATACCACATCGTTTGCTACGAATTCCCTGGCTTTCATCACGCCGGGTTTTTCCTGCCAGTAAATACCCTTTCGAAGGTGGAATACTAATGCAAGCGGGTCTTTCTGAACCTCCCAGCTCTCCACCAGTTCACCTCTTACGATATGTGGCGGAATATAAGCGCTTGACTGGAAAGCATACTCATTGGTGCCTTTAGGCCCTTTCTGCAGGTCGCCTGCCAGAAGGTGTTCGAGATAGAATCCCGTGTCATGAGCGTGTTTCCAGTTCCAGTCGTAGTTGTCCCAGGCTATAGGGTTGAGGTAGGGAATTAAATTTAAGACCTTGAGGCTCCCGCCGTACCGCGGTTCCTCCGCCGCGAATGCTAGCGTAAAAGATCCGAGCATAAATGTTCCGATTATTAATAAAGATAACAATATCCGCTTGATATTCCTTTTCATACCCACTTTCCTTTCTTTATAATGAATAAGCTTGTTACAAATTTTCCCCATCAATGGTCAGGTTCCGCAACACCTCCTTTTTTCTGAATTCATCACCTGGCAGGAGGAACTTGCCTCAAGCCTCTTTTTTTTTCCAAAAAAGGAGTCCCCTCCTTGTTTCCAAAGTATATCTTCCTCCACCGCCTCTTAGTCTTGGGTCCAGAAGATCTCTAAGCGCGTCCCCGAAAACATTGATCCCGTAAACCACAAAACTTAAGGCAATAGCCGGTACGATAAGCATCCATGGAGCGAGGAGCATATAACTGCGCCCTGCGCCGCTCAGCATTCCTCCCCAGCTTGGGGCCGGGGGCGGGATGCCCAGACCGAGAAAACTCAAACTGGCTTCAGCTATGATGACCGCCGCCAGACGAGTTGTGAACAAAACGATGATCGGAGCCATGATGTTAGGCAGAATATGACGCAGCATCGTTCTCACGGTAGATGCGCCGGATGCTCTCGCCGCCTCGATATACATATTTTCTCTGGTAGTAACAGTGGCTCCCCGGACTATCCTCGATCCGGCAATTCCGTATTGCAGCCCTAAAACGAGAATAATCTGCCACATGCCCGGTCCTATAAAAGACACAGCCACAATTAGAATGATCAACCCTGGGAAGCACATCCAGGCATCGACAATGCGCTGTACATAGAGATCAAACCTGCCGCCAATGAACCCCGTACTTACACCGATAATTGTGGAGATGAGGATGGAAAACGTCGTCGCCGAAGCGCCGACAATCACCGAGAGTCTGGCCCCGTAAATAACCCGGCTCAAAACATCGCGCCCCAGGTTATCGGTTCCCAGAAGATGTTTAGCCGACGGTGGTTTCAGGGCTTCAAGCGGTTTAGCCTCGTTATATTCACAAGGCGCCAGGAAATTGGCGAAAACGCCGGTGAAAAGAAGAATCAGGAAAATAATCCCTCCGATCCCACCAAGCGGTTTTTCCTTGAATAATCTGATAACAAAATTGTATACGAAGCCTCGTTTCTTGCGAAAAAAAACATTTTCAGGGGATAGACTGATTGCACTCTCTGTCATACGGAAATCCTTCTTTTATCTTTCTATTTGTACCTAACCTTGGGATCGAGGAATCCGTAACTCAAATCCACAATAAGGTTAACCATCAGAATCACCAGGCCGATGAAAAGCATGAGACCAGTAATAATGGGGTAATCTCTTTGATTGATAGACTCCAGCATCAGCAGTCCCATCCCCGGCAAAACGAAAATCGTTTCTATGATTACGGTACCGCCAATGAGAATAGGCAGCTGGAGCCCGATCAAGGTGATCACTGGAATAAGCGCGTTTTTTAAGGCGTGTTTTCGAACAACTATCAATTCCTTAAGTCCTTTTGCCCAGGCTGTCCTGATATAGTCCTGCCTGAGCACTTCCAGCATCATGGTTCGTGTCATCCTCATGGTAACGGCGGACAAGGCCATGCCTAAAATGATACTCGGAAGCAGGAACATCTTAAGGTTGGCAATCGGATCCTTTAAAAAGGGTATATGCTCTATAGGCGGCGACCACCCCCAATAGATAGCTGGGACTACCATTATTACGGTTCCGGTAACGAAACTTGGAACAGCCAATCCAATGATAGCGATGGTACGTCCAATGTAATCACAAATGGTATCTTGACGTATGGCTGAATAGATGCCTATTGGAAAGGCCAATAACAATGCGAATGCCATGGATAGGACCCCGAGTTCAAAGGTTACCGGAAGCCGAGACAGTACTTCTTCGGTCACACTAGTTTCTTTCCAAAGGGAGCGTCCGAGGTCGCCATGGATGAAAATATTTTTTATCCAGCGGAAGTATTGAATGTATATGGGCACATCCAGTCCCAGGGCTTGCTCGATTTTCTTACGGGACATTTCTTCAGCGGCGACGTCATGCTCTGTGAGCATCAGGTCTATGATATGGCCCGGGGTAAGACGGATTAAAAAGAAAACAAGCAGGGTTGCAAAGAATATAGTTGGTAAAAGAATGAGGAGCCTTCTAATAAAGTACTCTCGCATAAACATACTCCACTTTTTTCAATTAGCATTAATCTTTGATGATTTTGTTTAGTTAGAATAGCAACGTCTGTGCCAACATTAGCTTTAAAGAACTGTAGCTCAACAAACAGATTTAACTAAAAAGAACTGTGGTACTTAGACAAGGCTGGTTCTGAAACAAAACGCCGCGATTATGCAATTTAAAAAAGCGTTTGTCAAGATTTTTTACGAAGGGTAAAAAATCTTGACAGGCATTTAGAGGATGTTACAAGGCGCTTCCCGTGATTTGCTGTCAATTTCATTACACATTTCAAATACATATATAAATAAGAATAAACATAAAATTGTAAGCGTTTAATAATGCGGAAATGAAACGTATTTTAAAATATAAAAAAATGATTCGAGTAATAAAAATGATGGAATTACTGTTAAACACTTGATATGATTAATCATTAATAATAGGATATTAGTTATTGAACTTTCGCGCGATTATTTATGGGGTGAGTGAGTTTTTTTTGAACGAATTTATCATTCATTAATCGAAACATTTCATTTCTAAATGAATTTGATATTAATAACAGGCTGATAAATTTGAATGACCATATTGCATATTTTGCGGTTAAATGAAGATGATAAAAGAGGTTCTTCTCCAAAAGAGTTGGTAGGTTGGCAAGAGAAAGCGTACCGTTTAGCTAGATAACTTGTTAATAATATGAACATTTTTAATCTTTATCTACTTAGTTCCATTTAAAGGGTGTTTTTGCGAGCGCTCCGTCCGTCAACAGCGGTGCAACTCTGACGAGCTAGTTGTAAAGCCCATTCTCGACAGACCGCTGGT
>JAFDLS010000293.1 GCA_019306365.1 Deltaproteobacteria bacterium | reverse complement strand
AAGGCATCTTAGCTGTTTTCTCCCGGAATGAAAAAGGCCGGGAACAACTCGCCCGTTGATACTTACAAGATCTAGCCCGCGCCCGCCCCAAAGAGCTTGAGCAGTCTTTCCAGTTCCTCGTCAGAAGAAAAGCGGATTTCAATGCGGCCTTTTTTGCCTTGCCGGTAAAGCTGGACCTTGGAGCCAATTTTTCGGGTGAGCTGTTCGCCCAGGACCTCAAAGTAGAGCTCGTCAGGCTTGACGGTTCGTTTTGAGGCTGGCGGGTTGAGCAGCCTCTTGACAAAGGCTTCGGTTTGCCGCACGGAGAGCTTTTCCCTTAAAATTTTTTCTCGCACCTGAAGGATCGCGTCAGGGCGTTCCAGGGCCAGAAGGGCCCGGGCGTGGCCGATTGAGAGCCTTTTCGCCCGCACGTCTTTCTGAACCGCCTCGGGAAGTTTCAGCAGGCGCACCAGGTTGGCGGTGGTGGACCGGTCGCGGCCGGTCATCCGGGCGACCTCCTGCTGGGTCCGGTTGAACTCTTCCATCAAGCGCTGGTAGGCTTGAGCTTCCTCGATGGGGTCCAGGTCTTCCCGGTGCAGGTTTTCTATGAGGGCGATTTCAAGCATCTCGGCTTCAGTGGCCTCTCGAACGATGACCGGGACGCGTTCAAGACCGGCGATTTTGGCGGCGCGGAGGCGGCGTTCACCGGCGATTAGTTCGTATTGACCGGCCTTCGCGGCTCGAACCACTAGAGGCGCTAAGACCCCTTTATTTTTAATAGATTCGGCCAAGGCCTTGAGTTCCGCTTCCTTGAAATTGATCCTGGGCTGAAAGGGATTGGTCGAGATATTTTCTAAAGGGACCCCCAGAGGGCTTCCGGACGGGTAGAGGTCCTTATCCAGGTTTTCAATCAGGGCCTCCAAACCTCGGCCCAATCCTTTTTTCTTTACCATCATGATACCTTTTTTAAAAATCGCTTAACCCTGCTTTAATATTTCCTTGGCCAGAGCCAGGTACGCGCTGGCCCCGCTGGACCGGATGTCATAGAGGATGATGGGCTGTCCGTGGCTCGGGCTTTCAGACAGCCGCACGTTGCGCGGGATTACGGTTTTGAACACCCTGTCCGGAAAATGCTTGTGCACCTCTTCCGCCACCTGATGAGAAAGGCGGTTTCGAGTGTCGAACATGGTCAGGAGTATGCCTCGAATGTTCAGGTTCTGGTTGTACCTTTGGCGGATAAGGCGAAACGTTCTGATAAGCTGTGACAGGCCTTCCAGGGCGTAGTACTCGCACTGAAGGGGTATGAGCAGGTCCCGGGCGGCGCACAGGGCGTTGATCGTCATGAGCTGCAGGCTGGGCGGGCAGTCTATGATCAGGTAGTCGAACTCGCCGTCCAGGGGCTGAAGCTTGCGGGCCAGATAGTTATGGCGGCCGGGCTGGTTTACCAGTTCGACTTCCGCTCCGATAAGGTCCTGGCTGGCCGGGATAACGGTGAGCTTGGGAAGCATGGTCGATTTGGCCACCTGGTCCAGTTCCAGGTCCTGGATCAAAAAGTGGTAGAGGGAGAGGGAGACGCTTTCCCGGTCGATGCCCAGCCCGCTGGTGGCGTTGGCCTGCGGGTCGGCGTCGATGAGGAGGACCTTTTTTTCGGCGGCGGCCAGGCAGGCGGCCAGATTGACCGCGGTAGTGGTTTTACCGACACCGCCTTTCTGGTTGGCAATGGTAATTATCTGGCTCATAGTAAATTTTTTTAATTTCAAACACTTATAATAAAAACAACCTTGAAGTCCATACTAACACATCCAAAGCCCGCTTGAAAAGGAATAATTTTGTTTCACGTGAAACATCTTTGGATTTCCCGGGGGAACCATTTTGGGAGGGCCTCTGCAAGACCTTTCAGAAAAATTTAGGCAAGATTGAGCGTAGGGGTTTTTAAAAAAGAACTGCCATGAGGCAGGCGCAGGGGAATAGGAGCCTGACTTTTGATCAAGTCAATTACCCTCAAAAAAAAGCAGGGCGCGGCGATGGTTGAGAAAAGGCAGTTTGAATTGTTCCTGGCGGGTCAGGGATAGCCCCTGAGAAGAAAGGGCCCCGGCCGCGTCTCGGATTTCCTGCCGGGCGCGAGGTCCTTTATAGGCCAGAATCATTCCGCCCGCGCTCAGGTAAGGCCTGGCCAGGGGAAGCAGGTTTTTAAGCGGGGCAAGGGCTCGAGCTGTAACCAGGTCGAAATCCCGAAGCGGGACGGTTTCAGTTTTTTGCTTCAGCCGGGCTGAAAGGACCTGCACATCCTTTAAATTAAACTTTCGAGTCATGTCCCTCAGAAAGGATACCTTTTTCCGGTTTGACTCGGCCAGGGTCACGGACCAGTTCGGGCGAATAACTTTAAAAATCAACCCCGGAAGGCCGCCTCCAGACCCAATATCCAGAACTTTCAGTGGATGGGCGGGCAAATATGGGAGCGCGGCCAGGCTGTCTGCCAGGTGGCGAACGACTGCGTCAGCCGGCGTTGAGGAGCCGATGAGGTTGATTTTTTTATTCCAGCGCATGAGTTCTGATAAATATTTCAAAAGGATAGAGACCTGTTCCGGCTGCAGGTCAAGGCCCAGTTTCCGGGCAGACTCGGTCAAAAGCCGGTCCAAGGTCAAAAGCCGGTCCAAAGGCATGGTTTCCCAGTTTTTTTTCGTTTCACGTGAAACATTTCCGGGCGTCATGGCGTCTTTCCGTTTTTAAGAAACATGGCCGCGTGAATTTTTTTGACAGCCTTTAATAAAACAGGCTCTGCCGCGCTGGCGCAATTACTATAGCTCATTTAAGAAGGGGCTTGAGGAAGGCCTTTTCCTGTTAAAAGGTTTCCTTAAAACCTTTCCCCGTTATTTCCCCAGGCAGAATTTTTCGAAAATTTCGTCAAGGATATCGTCAGGCGTGGTCAGGCCGGTGATGAGGCCCAGGCTGTCAAGGGCTGACCTTATTTCCAGGGCGATCAGTTCCGGGGCCAAATCGTTGTTAAGCCCTTGA
>JAFDLS010000292.1 GCA_019306365.1 Deltaproteobacteria bacterium | reverse complement strand
CTGTCAGCGATTAAAGGTAAAAAGAAGTGGTAAACGAACCTGCTAAAAAAACATTAAGGAACCTTTTATCAAAAAGTAATATCAAGCGGCTTCAGGGCGCTGGATGGCCGACCTGGCTGCGCTTGAGCGCCAAAAATCAGGAAACAACATTGGCCACCGAAAAACCCGCATCCACGAGATTTACATCGAGCCTTGCCGAACTAAAAGCTGTGGGGCGATATGAGATCGTTCGCAAGTTGGGTCAAGGCGGCGCAGGCGTTGTATATCTCGGGCAGGATCCTTTTATAAAAAGGAATGTGGCTATCAAGTTAACCCAGCCGGCTTCGGATAACATCCGTAAAAAATTTTTTATCGAGGCTCAGTCGGCCGGCCGGCTTAATCATCCTAATATTGTAAATATTCATGACGCGGGTGTGCACAATGACTTTTTTTACATCACCATGGAATATATCGAAGGACCTACCTTAGAGGGATTCTGCCGCAAGGACAACCTTCTGCCATTGAACAAGGTTGTCGAGATAATAGGCAGCGCCTGCTACGCCCTTGATTACGCACACAAAAACGGCGTTATCCACAGGGATATCAAACCTTCTAATATTATGCTTGATAAATCCGGGGTCACAAAAATCACTGACTTTGGCACCGCCCAGATGACTGAACAGACCGCGGAAATGGGTATTTTCGGAACCCCAAGCTACATGGCTCCCGAACAGATCAGAGATGGAGAAGCCAGCAGTGAAAGCGACATATTTTCATTAGGATGCATCCTATACGAGTTGTTAACCGGTGAACGGGCTTTTGGGGGTGATAATTTCTTCTCCATCATGTACAAAACCATCAAGGAAGAACCGGCGTCAGTATTGAGCTTACGGCCTGATCTCCCAAAAGCATTTGATTTAATCATAAAAAAGGCGCTGGCCAAGGATATAAATGAGCGGTATCAAGCCTGTATGGATTTTGCTTACCATTTGAGGACTGCCGCGAAGAGTTTGACTCAATCCGTTAAGAAGGGAAAGAGCCTGATTGATTATGTTCATCACGTTCCATTCTTTAAAAATTTCACAAGAGGGCAGGTCAAGGAACTGATCGCGGCCAGTAGTATTATCAAGGTTCGAAAAGGCAAAGTTATTTTAGCTGAAGGGGAGAGCGACGACGACACCTTTTACATCATCCTGAGCGGAAAGGTGAGAGTTACAAGGGGTGGTACCGACTTGGCTGTTCTTGGAATCGGAGAATGCTTTGGCGAAATGGCTTACATCGCTCGCCAGACTCGCGTCGCCAATGTAGTCGCTGAAACCGATTGCTTCTTGATGAAGCTCAGTGCGACCCTGTTGAACAGAGCGTCAAAATCAATTCAGATTCTCTTTTTAAAACAGCTAGCCCTCACTTTAGTTCGCCGTTTTTCCAAAATGTCCGAAAAGGCCATTTAACTCATATACCCCATGACTTTTCATCAAACCTCGAAATATCTTTTCCTGTAAAGAGTGGGTAACGTTGAGTCAGCTGGTAAAGGCATTTCAAAATAAATACAAAGATAACCCCCGCATATTTCGCGCGCCCGGCCGCGTGAACCTTATAGGCGAGCATACGGATTACAATGACGGCTTTGTGCTCCCGGCGGCAATTGATCGCGATACCCGCATAGCCGCAACTTTGCGTCATGACCGCAAGTTAATGATTTTTTCACTGACGCTCGACTCAGGGTTGGAATTTAACATTGATGAGGATGCCCCCCGGCCGCGTGGAGATTGGAGTGATTACGTTCGCGGCGTGGCGCATATCCTGGCGATGGAAGGGTATCGCTTGAACGGCGCAAATCTCATGATCGAAACCGACATCCCCATCGGAGCGGGTTTGAGTTCATCGGCCGCCATTGAGGTCGCCACTGGTCTGGCGCTTACCTCTTTAGCGGAAATCGAAATCCAACCGCTTGAGCTGGCTAGGATCTGTCAGCGAGCTGAAAATGAATTCGTGGGCATGCGCTGCGGAATTATGGATCAATTGATCGCGTGTCTCGGACAGCCCGGCGCGGCGCTTCTAATAGATTGCCGAAACATGACGACAAAATCAGTTTCAGTGGATGAAACAAAGGCGAGGATAGTGCTCTGTAATACCATGGTCAAGCATAAGTTAGCTGGTTCAGAGTATAATGTTCGCCGTGCTGAATGTGAAACGGGCGCGGGTATCTTGAGCAAATTCATTCCAGGTGTGCGAAACCTGAGAGACGTATCACCCGCTAAATTCAAAGAGTATGAGCACGAACTTCCGTCTAACATCCGCAAACGCTGTCGCCATGTTATATCAGAAAACGATCGCGTGTTGACAGCCGCCCGTCTATTGGAAGATGGCGACTTACAGGGGTTTGGGAGGCTAATGACTCAATCACACCGAAGCCTGAGAGACGACTATCAGGTAAGCTGTTTGGAACTTGATCAAATGGTTGATCTGGCCGAAGGCCTTGAGGGTGTGTTTGGCGCCCGTATGACTGGCGGCGGTTTTGGAGGCTGCACCTTCAACCTGGCCAAACCCGAAGCAGCCGAATTTTTTTGCCATGAAATCAAGCAGGCTTACTTTGAAGCCTCTGGTGTTTTGCCGGAAATTTATATTTGCCGAACGGCGGAGGGCGCAGGAGAATTTGAGGTCACATCATAAGCTCAAAGCAGCATAATGAGGCCTCTGCAAAACTTCGTCCTTTAGCCGAACTCATGAGAACCGCTTCGCTGACGCTGCAGCGG
>JAFDLS010000058.1 GCA_019306365.1 Deltaproteobacteria bacterium | reverse complement strand
CGAATATAATACAGATTCAGAAGCAGCGAATGCGGTTAAGAATGTCTGGGAAGATTTGAAACAGGAACTTGATATTTAAAACACATTACAGTTAGTAGGTGCTTTTTCAATTGGGTAGGACACAGGGATAATTGTCTCGGCATAAAATCCATCCACATTAAAACCAAGGGGCGGGTTTATACCCGCCCCGATCAAATCCTCAATTTGCATTAATAAGATATATAATTACGCCGCTTCCCTTTCCATAAACTCTTCTCCATTATTCCTAAAATCGTCTAAATCGACAAACTGTTTGTCGGCAGCACTTGTGATCCTTTTTCGGTCTTTCCTGCTTAACGCCTCAAAGTCCTCATGCACGGCCACACTTTTAAATGGTATACTTGCCCTCTGAAATTCCAGACAGGATATCGTCGTAAGCCGAGCCTTAGTATCGTCTTTTATCCCAAAGACATAAATTGGTCTTGCGAATTCTTTAAGTTCGTAATCAACTTCCAGATCATCACGCTCTGGAATCGGCAACATTTTGGGTTCCGGCCTGAATCGGGCCAGTTTATCCATAACATATTCATCAAGCATTTCATAAAATAGGCTTTTTATCACCTCACGCTTGAAAAGACGCATATTTGACACTTTACCCACAGCTTGGGCAAACTGAAGCACTGAAGGATATAGTGATTCAAGAGGGGTTTCGATATAAAGCTTGCCGTCCCTTTCTTCAAGCTGGTTTTCACCTATCATCTTTTGAAATATCCGCTTTTTATTGGGCGTATCAATGTCATACTCATAAGACAGGCGCATAATCGTCATACCATGATCCGATATTTTTATAATATTGTCTTTATCAGAATTTTCTATAAAGATATCCAGCATATCTCCATCTTCATGGTAGAAAGGCGCAATAAGCTGGTAAATACCGGACCTTTTTTCTTCAAAGCGTATCCGGTCATTAAATTGTTTTCTCAGGAAATCAAGGTATTCATTCATGTCTCGTCTCTACTGCTTATAAAGAGATTTTTTTGAAAGACATCCGGGAAATGTTCCTGAGCGCCCATTATGCTGCATTTCCGTAGGAAATATCCTAATGCATCCCAATAAGAGGCATACTCTTCAGTAATATATGCTGTTCTTTCGGCCTTTAAGCATGCAGCTATATTTTTTTCATCTGCAATATGAACATGATGACGATCATGGTGGTCAAATAATATGTGAGGCCCATGTGGACCATTGCACCTGAAAAGCAAAATATCACCTTTCACATCTTTGGGCAAATAAATCAAACCTATTGCAAAGTTTTCCTCAAAATCTTCGTTCTTTCGCATAAAAACAACAAAATTGTGTTCCCCATCTTTTGATTGCAGTTTCATCCCGTTCCGCCAATGACCATCAGCAAGAGACATCTCTTTTTTGGGTGGATCAATTATCTTCTTTTGGCAATGAATCAGATACTCTATCTCTTGTTTTGTGAGTTGATCCATCCTAATTTCCCTCTACTTTGTTCATAGCGAGACAACCTTGAGAAAATCCCTTAATCTAAACCTCATACACCTTCAACACCTCATCACCATAATGATTGATGACCTTGACGGCAATTTTGCCGGTGGCTGGCGATTTCTTTGGTGTGGAGCGGTTGCCCGACTTTCATCAAAAAATAATTACCGGCTTCCGTGAAGCTCACCATTTAAATCCTTCTAATATCAATTCTATCTGTCGGTGTTTCTTAAAACCGCCAATGCCTCTGCTACTTCTCTACCCTTGGCTTCAATAATACCGAGAAGTTCCTCGGGCGTGCGAGTATCAATGACTGGCTTCTTGTTTGGATTAACGGCCTTGAGGTCGTAAATCGCGTTTTCAATTTCTTTGGCTTTGTTGGCTAAGGATTTGGATTCCCTGGTCAGGGCCTTGACCTTGGCTTCGGCTTCTTCGATTGCCTGTTCATCCTTGGGTTTGGCCTTTTTGATTTCCTTGAGGCGCTCTTTCCATTGGGCCGCTTCCTGGAATTTCTTGGTGGCCCCTTCCTTGAAAGGCCGGGCTTCAACGGCTGCACTTTTCTTGCGCTCATCGAGATCCACGGTCCAGCTAAGTTCGCTGTCCGCACGGGTATGCAGAAGTTTAAAAAAATTATCAAAGTGCTTGAGTGTTAACGGTGTTTTTTTTCTGACTTTGATGTCGGTCAGGTCATAGTACCAGATTTTTCGTGTATGTTTGCCCTTTGTGAAAAAAAGCAGATTGGTTTTTACGCCTGCACCTGCCGTAGTAAAAACACCTGCAGGAAGGCTGACAATGCACCATAGGTTGCATTCATCCAAGAGCTTACGCTTGGTTTTCACAAATGCATCCTGGTTGGCGCGAAACAGTAGCCCTTCATCCAGGACAATGCCGCAACGGCCTCCGTCGTCCAGATTGCGCAAGACATGCTGGAGGTACAGCACCTGCGTGCTGCCAGTCTTGTAATCAAAATTGGTCTGAGCCTCCTTGCCTTCCTTTCCGCCAAAGGGCGGATTAGTCAGTATAACGTCAAACATCGGCGGAGCCCCTTCAAATAACCCACCATATATCTCCTGGCCGGTCAGGGTATTGCCGTGCCAGAGGTTGGGCCTGTCAATGCCGTGAAGAACCAGGTTTGCCAGCGCGATTGGGTAAATAAGGTTTTCCTTCTCACGCCCCCAGAAAGCGCGCTCCTTGAGTATTTCCAACTGGTCGGGGGTCACACTTTCAACCAAGTTTTCGTGGATGTATGCAAAACTCTGCGCCAGGAATCCGCCGGTTCCGCAGCCAGGGTCATAGACGGTTTCGTCAATCTTTGGGTCAATGACCCGGACCATGGCCCGGATGACTTCCCGTGGCGTAAAAAATTGACCTCCGTCATTTCCCTTTTCTCCCATCTTGAGCAGCAGACCCTCATAGACCTGGGATAGGGTAAACACATGGGTCGGGTCCACTGTCTCGGCGCTGATATCATGGACCTTATCGAGTACATCAAGGAAGTTGCGCTCTGTGTCGATACGTACCCGTTCAACGCCGGTCATAATCTCGCTTATGACCTTCTGCCGTGGCGTCGCAGCAGGCATGTTCTTGAGAGCTTTAAGGTAAGGAAGCAGTTCTTCGTTAACAAAGGAAAAGAACGATCCCAAAGCACCTTCCTGGAGTTCCTTGCGTTTCCATCCCTGGTCGGAAAACAGCGGTGGTGCGGCCCAGTCTTTCCAGCGATATGGCGATTCAAGCGATGGCGCAAAATGCACGCCTACGGCCTCAGCTTCCTGTTTTTCGCGTTCCTCTTGTTCATCTAAGATGCGCAAGAAAAGAATCCAGGTAAGTTCCGGAACGTATTGCAGCGCGCCCGCACAGTTGCCCCTTCGCATGATATCACAGATAGATTTTACGACCTGATCCACCGAATGCTGGGTGGCAAAGTTTTTATTGTTGTTTTTTCTTTTCCCCATACTCTAATTTTATTCCTTTGCCTGTTCGATAAAATTTCTTTAGTGGTCCAGTTTTCCGAACTTTAGGTCAATGACCAAAAACCATTTCGGGATAAAGCTGAAAACATATTTGCGAATTTCTGGCAGGGAACTGCGTGAAAAGAGATAATCGAAACTATAAATGTAAAGATGTGACATTAGATCCTATTACTGAAATTAACAAAATGAGAGAAACACATGGAATAGAGTTATCGGCGTACCAATCGACGGCCTATTATGTTTTGAGCAGTAACAATTATCGAATTTCGCTAAGTTATCAACAGGTTTCCAGTTACCATCAAAACACAGATGGAGCATTTCTGTGTTTTTCGCAAATATATCATGTGCCTTTCTTGCCCAATCTGACGGCGTCTCCGATTGGACGTAACCTAACATCCCTGCCTCGTCGTGTTCACTTGCATAATTTCCGGAAAGGAACTGCCTCAACCCATCTGGCCCAAGATATTTGCCAATTGTAGCATGGGTATGAGAAGAAAGCCTTTTGACTTCAAAAGGATAGCGTGGATGCTTGCCTGCACATGTTCGTTCAAATTCGATGTCCAGCCTGAGTCGACGTTTTCCCAGCCTATCCGGGGCATTGATTCGAGGATCGTCATGTATTGCATAATAATGAGCCCATGAGGGACTTGACCGATCCCAGGTCACATTCCTTATTTCCCTTACAAGCTCACCTGTAATGTCTTCTTCATCGGAATTCTGAAAAACCAAAGAATCAAGACGTTCGTATCCCCGTCTGAGCAATTCAAAAACTTGTCTGCGAAAGACCTTGCGATATTCGTGCCGATCATCGGAAGCGCTTCTGTGTGTTTGAAAGCCTCTGCTTATGGTCATCTATTTGTTGTCTCCGCCCATGGTCAGCTTTTCGGCAATGAATTCATCTGCATCAATGAGAGATTGACTCTTAAGCCAGGAAAGTCTTTGTAACGGCTTTACAAAGTAAGTAGTGCGGCCTTCAAACAGCTTGAGATTGCGGTTAAAATATATCCACTGCCCATGTCCCCTCAAAAGACCTTCTTTTATCTTATTGAACTCACTTTCTGTTTTTTGATCCATGACTTTGACAACTCTCACCGGCCCTGCGGGTGGTTTAAGGGGATGTTCTAACTTTATTATTGCCAAATCATTCGAATAATAAACCGTGATACGATGCTGATCCTTAATATCTTTATCAAGAAAATTATCCAGTTCCGTTTTCAAGGCCTTAGCATATTCTATCATCTCCGCGTCGTCAGCCGGTTTCACCGCCTCATCAGCGATCCTGCCTTCATTTAGATTTTTTCGTACCTGAAGCAAATCTTGAATAAGCCATCGTTCGGTTTGATTAATACCCATCAGGGCATATACTTTTTCATTTAATTGCTCCAGCAATCGCAAATAATTTTCCGAATCATCTTGTATACTAAAAAAAGTATCCTCAAAATTGCTTATTTTCGCTCGGGCGAGTTCATCATGTAAGGCGGCCCATTCAGCGAATTGGTTGGACGACAGGGCATCAATCGGTATGGGGAGGTTTTCTATATCATTCTTATCAAAAACATCTCTTTCGATACCCCAGAATGGTGACGAAAATAATTGATGATAAAGAGCAAAATCAGAACTAAGATAAAGAGATAGGACCTTTAATAGAATATCATTCGATGGTTGTTTTGACGAGATTCCGATCTGTCTTGGCGGAACAACAATGAATTTGTCTGAAAACACAGCAAATCTACGTGCCTGATCAACAATAATTTGTGGTGGATAGCAGATCTTGAGAGGAATCACTCCGCGTCCTTTTCTAACGTAGGCTTCAGAATCTTCTACAGGTTTCAATGCATTGTCAGGAAAGGAAAAAATCATGCCACATTCACGCAGATAGGACATGTCGAGTTTGCTTTTACCTATGACTTCCTTAATTGGTTCAACTGGCTCATTAGCATCCTGAGAACGCAATTGTAAACCTTCGTGGATTACCAATTCATGAGCTTCGGCGAATACTGAAAGAGTATCATACCGTTTTTCTAAAGAATTTAAGAGAAACTTATCACGCACGGATCCCCACATGGACAGTTTCCATGGCCGACTACTTCCTGTGGCAGCCTCCATTTTAGATATTTCACGTATCTCATCGGCATTAACAATAACGGTCCACAGTTTATTGTCTTTTCGGTTTTCAACCCCAAATCGGGATAATTGGTGAGCCGCAAAAGGGGCATAAGCAACAATATATGAAGACATGTCATTACCGTCTTTTTGTGGAGTTGAATAGAAGAATGCAGCAGCGGGGTTTGTTGAGCTTTGAAATAGAAGATGTCGGAGGTTGGAAAAATTTACGATACACCAAACGTCCATATTGCTAAAAAATTGTTGTCTGAATCTCTTTGCATACGTCTTGAACAATGTCCCGGCGGGCAACAACATACCGACCAGCCCCTTGTTTGAAAGATATCGCGTTATTTCCCAGGCAAAGGCTTCTGCTATTTGTCTGCTGCTGACCGGATATCGTTTTTTCTCCCTTTCCATCCAATCAAGAGCAGAGCTGTCGCCTCTTTCAAGTTTATTTTTATTTATTTTCTTCCATGGCGGGTTGCCGACAATCCAGTCAAAGCCGTCTCGGGGCCTGTTCTTTTCCCATTCTGAATCCGGTTTGAAAAAACCGTCCGTACAGAAAAAAATGTTTCGATTGCGCAAGGCGGGAAGCTTAAATGTTTTATAGCTTGGCTTTTCCAGGTCAGGAGGTTCAACGTAATCAAGGAGCGTCAGGATAAGGCTGAGTTCCGTGACACCGCAGGCATCTTCATCCACATCCATGCCATATATGTGATCTGTCAAAAGGCTCCTTAACTCGGAAGGTTTAATCTTTTTATCAGGATTTCCGGCCAATTCCCGTTCAATAAGCCTACGATAGCATTGGACAAGGAAGGCCCCCGAACCGCATGCAGGGTCGAACCCTTTCATACCCTTCTGGAAAGGATGCTTTGCATCAAGCTCATCAAGGATGAAGTTTACAAGATGAATAGGCGTATAAATGGCGCCTTGTTTTTTACTCTTCCCCTCTGAGTGAAGGAATTGCTGGTACACAACAGACAGGGTTTCAATCGGGATATGCTCAAAATCATAGGCCTTGAAATCCAGATTCATTTGACCGGAGTCTGGATCATCACCGAGGAAGACAGCCGCTACCTTTTGGATATGTATCGCTTTAGGGGCAGCTTCGCCTTTTCTTGGGATGGGAAAAATGTCACCGTTCAGCCATCCTTCGAGCTTATCGGTAATGGCATAAAAACCCTCTAAGGAGGCTTTCCGGCCAAATACAGCCTCTTTATCAATAAACCATTGCTCTAACTTACGATCCGAAAGAATCTTTCTGTCTTGCAGATAATACAGGTATACATATTCCCCAATGAGTGAATGGGCCGTATGTTTTGACAATCCATTGCCGCGCAGCCAAGAGCTAAGTGAATTAAGGTTCCGAAGTAATACCCTGTCAACCCTTTTATCTTGAGATATCTCCTTTTTCCGGTTCTGCCAGAGGATTCCCCTGTCAATGGAGTCAGCTTTAAAATCGGATAGCCTTTCCAAAACTGCATTTATATCGTTCGCAACTTCAAGGATGGATTGATTCCTGGATTCACTTAATCTTGTGTTGAAATTGAATCCGGGATAAAGGCGGATGTTTTTAGTCGTCAGAACGATAATAAAGGGAACAATATTTTGATTCCAGATCAGCCGATGAAATTCCCTTGCTTGTTGCTCAGAATCGGCCTGACAAATATATACTATCGGAACGACAACTTGATGTGGATGATTTTCATCCGATGTTTTTAATGTATATACCCCGTGCAAACCGCACTTTTCTCTGGATAGCCGGAATATGTGGGCATAACCTGGATGTTCGTAGAGGTGTGAATCTGAAAGAAAAAAGGGAGAATCATCATAATTCAGGCAGGTTATGAGATGATTTATATCCATTAAGTGCATCCTCCGTTCAAGGAAACAACCTAATCAAATCTTAAGCCTCCACGTCTATCACATACAATGGACTTTTAGCAAAGGCCCGTTCTGATTAAGCCCTATTAAAACGGTTTAATGTTTTTTGCACCATTATTATCTAAATTCCCTGCAAACCCATATAACTTTTCCAATAATGCGTACCTTGTTGACATCTTCGTTCTCCAAATAAAGAGATTTATATTTGGTATTATCACTAAGCAAGACGAGCCCTTTCGGATGTTTTTCCAGCCTTTTAACCATGATAGTGTCGTCGATTCCCACTGCATAGACGGCGCCGGCCAACACATCTTTCTGTGATTTATCAATAAGTACAGTATCGCCCTCTCTGAATTCGGGCTCCATGCTGTTGCCGAAAATATCCAGCAAAACCATTTTTTCAGCAGCCCCTTTTTTTGACAGCCAGTCCATTCTAAAGGAGTAATATCCTTCGATTTCAGAGCCAACTTCAAAAGAACCATTGCCTGCACACAGCCTGGCTTTGACTTTGGGAATCTGTCTAAATTCAGATCCATCCGTATGTGTTGATTTAATAAAAATGGGGCCGACGCCCTCTTCAAGCCAGCCGGGATTTAGACCATATTTTCGGTAAAGCAGCAAGATCCACTTAGCCGGGACGGAATCATTTTTTCGGGCCTGGGTAATGCCGGACGGGTTGATTCCGAGTGCGGAAGCCAGCTCATTTTGGTAGCGAAAGCCAGTGGCCTCGTAAACCTTCTGAAGAAAAGAATCAAGCCGAGAAAGGGACATGAAGTTTTATAAACCCGTAGATTAAATAAATATAATTGATATTTATAAATTATTGTTTTATAAAAAGCAAGTATTATTTCATAGAAAAGCAATATTTCATTTTTCAAGGAATCGCTTTTATGTTCCAGTTGGCAGGTAGACCATCCTGAGTCGGCAGCCTCGTTTATGTAACAGAGGCGGGCCTTTTTGTCTTTAGGCTTGAGAAGGAAGTGATAATGAGTCCGTGACAATTCGCTCCTCAATGCGGAGCGTTTTCTATCATGGTTTATAGTTCACCCCGAAACGCCTGCCGCAGCAATGCGCCTGGAAGGGTGTTGATGGTAGTGAGTTGCGATTCAACTTTGTCTTTAAGTATTTCAACATCATAGAATTTACCGGAAAGATAATCCGATATTTCTTTCTGCTTTGCTAAATCAGGATGTGGAACCCTAACTTTGTGAACTGATTTCCTATCAAGCGTTGGAACTCCAGTTGCATTCGCAATAGATTTCAAGTCTATCCATTGAAGTAAAAAAAATATATATCTGGGGTAATTGCCTTGAAAATCTTTTACAAATAAAGCTGTGTTATGCGGCCAATAGTCCTTTTCTATGTAATAGACATTGCCTATGCTCCCACTACGTCCAGTAATAACCCCAGGAGCTTTGGCCATGCATTCATGATTATTGCCATTCTCACCACTTGAGGTCATAACCGGATATTGCCCAGGCGTACGATTTTGGATAGGCAAATCATAACCTCTTTGAAGTATGGCAACGCTTTCAAATATTATTTTACGCCATTGTTGAGCTTCCTTGCCTTCGAAGATTTGTCGCAAATGAGAATGCATAAGTGCCTGCGCCGCCTCAAGCTGCTCTTCAGCAGATTTTCGGGCACGTTCCACGGCGTCCATGCGCTCTCGCAAAATGGCCGCGATACGTTTTTGTTCGGGAAGGGGGGAAACGGGGATTTCGAATTTTTCCAATTGTGTTTTTGAAACTTCTGTAAACGTCGCACCGCTGCCAAGTTGCTGAATTTCGCTAACGGAATCTTTCAAAGCGAAAAATAGAAAGTCTGAATCAATACCTTCCCCCAATACAAAACTCTTGCAGCCTTGGTTGGTACAAAGAGGGACAGATGCTATTCCAAGATGACCAATTGGAGCCCTTGAAGAAAGAACAACCGAACCGGCGGGGACAATCTCAAGATTGCCGCTTTCAAATCCTTCATTAGTTATTCGACGTTCCGAGCCTTTAATATATGGTAAATCAAGTCTTCCCAAGTCTGTTGGCGTGACCCAAACAATGTCTCCGCCCCAATATTCCTGAACCCCCGATTTAGGTGTTGTTCCGTTCACAACTCTGCATGCATCACCAAGCTTTACCCACCGCCACCCTTCCGGAAGAGGCGTTTTCCTTGAACCGGTCAGTATTTCCATACTCGTCATGCCGCAAACATCCTGACTTTGGTTTCCCGGATCAGTTCCGCTGGAGTACCAGATGCCTGGAGTGCGGCGAGTCCGCCCGCAGCTATGACTGCCGGTATACTGAATATCTGCGGGTTTTCCAGGCCTTCCGTGCCTCCAAGTTCGAACTGGCCGGCAATAGCCTTGATGGTGGCAGCAGCGCTTTCAGGGAAGTCGTTGATCCAGTCCTCATGCTTATAGGTAAACGCCATGGTCCGATCGTGACGAGTACGGGGACGCATACCCCAGCCCAATTCGGCTAAGACATCATAAAGATCGAATTCTTCCATTTGCTCAACCATCCGCACTACATTGGGCGAATATCCTGATGTGACCAGGTTTCCGACCAGGGCATGGCGGATCTGCGGATCAACCCATATATTCCTGAATTCATCAAGGTTTTTGGCCTCTTCCACAAGGCGTGCTGCCAGCCGGGCCTTGTATTCCTCAACAGGTATCGGCATGGCCCTGCCATCTACATCTGCCACAATATAGCGTCCTGCATCTGTGATGTGGACGTCAAAGCCTTCCACGCTGAAGACCGGTTCAGGCGGAGGGGGCTCAGGGCCCGTGCCATCGCCCGTGCTCGGTCTCAGCGGGCGGGAGATAAATTCCTCACCGAAAAGGCGCGTGGCATCGGTATAGTCATAGACGCGGAACATGAGCTTGCCGGTTGGGGCGTCTATCCGCGTACCCCTGCCCACCATCTGGTAAAAACTGATGGGAGATTTTAGGTATTTGAAAAAGACGATGTTGCGCACACAGGGGACATCCACGCCTGTGGTCAGCAGTTCCACCGTGGTGGCAATGAAATGGCTTCGGGACGAGCCGCGCAGGTCGGGCAACTGGTCGTTGCCGCTGCTGGCGTGCGTGCATTTGAATGCGTAGTAGTCCAATCGCTCTTTCCCGTTTTTATCGCACCAGTCGGCATACAGGTTGTTCATGGTCACTGCCACATCATCGGCATGACGATCACGGGCACAGAAGATTATGGTTTTCTGTTCCGGGCCGCCAGTCTCAAGAAAATAGTTGAACAGGTCCCGGCACATGGCAATAACGCGGTCCGGCAGGAGTATTTGGTCCTCGTATTTGGTTTTTTCGTAAAGTTCCCTGATCTGCTCGGCGGTAATGGGCTGTCCCGTTATGGCATCGACCGGGTTGCGTGCGATAATTTCTTCTTTGGTAATGCCTGTGTCATCAAGGTTCACCCTGCCTTTCTGTATCTCACAGGCCGCTAAGTAACCGTCCTCGATTGCCTGGGCCATGTCGTACTCATAAGCCGGTGCACCGAAATAGCGAAAGTTGTCTGCACAGACATCAGCATCGGCCATGACTTCTTTTGTGGCAAGGGCCTTTTTGTATGCGTTTGGATCCTCCCACCCTGCCGGACCTTCTGCCATTTCCGGTGGGCCGCCACCAGCCGTCTGTTCCACCTTTTTCTTTTCGTCCTGAAGTTTCCTGAGTTTTTCGGTCAACTGGCGTGGTGTGGCAGTCAGGCCGATCTGAACGGCATCAGCGTTACGCCTGAGCACCTGGGACCATTTGCCCCAGGCTGATCGGTGGCACTCGTCGATGACGATATGGGTGAAATAATTTTCCGGATAGTAGGTGGTCAGGAAATTGGCATCGCCGTCCTCGTTGTCAACGCCTAATGTCTGATATGTCGCGATATGAATCCGGGCGTTTTTAGCGTTGTTGGTTCCATCTGGTTTGCGAAACACCTCAGCGGCATCCGAACCAAAGACATTTTGAAATGCCTTGAGCCCCTGGGTGCGTAGTTCGTCACGGTCGCATACGAAAAGGGCATGCTTGAGGTGCCCCGCGTCTGCCAAGCGCTTCAGTAGATTGACCGCGATAAACGTCTTTCCGGAGCCGGTAGCTAAGGGGAGTAAAGCGCGTTTTGGCTGGCCGGTGATCTCGCAGTGGGCGATTTTTTCGAGCACAGCGCGAATAGCGGCATCCTGATAATAGCGCCTGGTGCCTTCGCCTCCGTGATAGGGTTGCAAAAGGGGTCGGGCCGCGGGAATATCAAGTTTGAAGCCCATCTTTTCCTCATACCTGCTACGCAAGTCCTCAGGGGTAGGAAATTCGCTCATGGGCCGGGGAGGGGTTGTTATTCCGGTAAAACGATTAAACTCAACAAACTGATGTCCATTGGATGAAAAAACAAACGGGACATTTAGACGCTTGCATTGGGCGTAACCCTTGGCCTGGTCGAGGCCGTGACCGGGTGGAAGGCTTTCCTTCTTGGCCTCGATAAGCGCAACGGCGATGGGCTGGGTGTCAACATTTACCTTAATACGAAGCGTGTAATCCACCTTGCCACGTGAGCGTCGCCGAGCCTTACCGCCAATGATTTCAATAGCTCCGGCGGTTTCTTCGCGACGTATCAGATCCTCAGTCCATCCGCATCTGTGAATGGCCGGATCGATAAGCTTTGCTCTTGTGTCTGCTTCATTTAGGTCTTGCATATTGTCATCCTAATCTTCTCATATTTTGCAGATCACCTTTAACCTCCCGGCTTTTGTTCTGAAGGTGAATTTTATTTATGCCCTGCATCTGAATATTTTTCTTCCCCTCTCGCCTATAACGAGACAAAATAAAACTTAAAGAATCATCCACTTCGTCCAGTTTATGGCCTGGAAGCATGGTTATCTTTTTCTTGATTTCAATAAGCTTTATCGCCCTATTACTCAACTAAGATAATCCTCTCCGCCTCTATTTGGCAACGCGGGCACGAACCTGATTGATGAACTCGTTTTCTTTTACCCGGTCTTCGGTCCATTCTGTTTCAAATAATAGCTGCTGTTTTTTTGATTTCTTCTTCGGCTTGGGAATAGGGACGAAATAGGAGCTTATACGACGCTCTTCCACAATCTCGTTGGTAATGCCTTCCTCGGAGAAAAGGAAATGTCTTTTTGGTTCTTCAAAGGGTGAATTGATGATCGGATTTTCTATTACAACCTGTTCCATTCATCCTTATCCTAATTTTATAGATGCTGGATTAACTATGTATTTTATCACCTTACATATGAAGTTGAAAACCTTTTTATTCAATCATTCTTAATAGCTTCACTAAGCGCCTAACGTGAATTTTGATCCCACGCTGTTGAGTATAAAGGCAGCGGGGAATTCTTCAGAGAACCTTTGAATGGCCTTCCATCCCGTACAATGCATGGGCACAAGAACCTGCGGGCTTAT
>JAFDLS010000057.1 GCA_019306365.1 Deltaproteobacteria bacterium | reverse complement strand
AGTTTGAACCGATTTCCCTTCATTTGATCAAATGCCTGTTCGAAAATCCGGGCAAGCTGAGTGAGTGATTCTTTCAAAGGTTCAGCCTTGCGTCCGGCCTTTTCTGCTTCAAAACCTGAAACAGCCTTCTGGGCCAGATCCCTGGCTTGCCGGGCCACATACCAGTTGCCCGCCAGATATTTTTTAATTTCACCCAACCTTGACAGGATTTCTTCCGCTGGTTCCTTTTTTTGAATCAGGCCGCTGACGGCCGACTGAAACCCGGCCACCTTTTCATAATAGCTCTTATCCGGCGTGAGCTTTTTGGAATGAATCAAAGCCTCAATAATACCGGCTGCCTCGGCCAACGTCACGATATGTCGTCAAGAGGGATATGGTCCTTTGCCTCAGGCTGGGGCGCTGAGCCAAAGGTGTTGGCCCGGTTAACCAGATTTGCCATGAAATCGCCGACACTAACACGGCGGTCCCCGGCCATCCAGGGAAAATAATTGAGCAGTTTGAAAAGATCGGGGTTTTTATTTTCTATTAAATCAAGCAGTGTTTCTCTGAGGGTATCATTTTGAAGATCTGATATCTGTTCTTGAATTTGAAAATTATTATCCAGCCCGGCTTCAAGGGCATACTGACGCAAAATGTTGAGGCAAAAGCCGTGAATGGTGCTGATTTTTGCGCGATCCAGAAGGCGGCGCTGCCGAACCCAAAATTCTAACTGCACCGGTTCAGAGCCAGCTTCGCGGATTTCTTCATTAATCGCCAGGCGCAGCCTGTTCCTCATTTCCTGGGCCGCTTTTTCAGTATAGGTCAGGGCCAAAATATGATTCAGTTCCAATCCCTGCAGACCGTTGATCCGGCCGGAGAGTAACCGGCGGATGAATTCCACAAGGGTCATGGTCTTGCCGGTGCCTGCGCCCGCAAGAACGCTGAGGTTATCCTCAAAGGCGAAAACCTTTTTCTGGTCTTGTGTCCAGATAGTGGGTTGACCGGTCATGACTCTTCCCGCCCGGACGCACTCCGGCAGCCCAACCTGAAAGGACAGTATTCACAATCGCCGGTTTCGGAAACTGCCTGAAAATCGCCTGAAACCATTCGCGTCCAGGTTTCTTCAAGCTGATTAAAAAAATTTTCGCGCTGATCGTCTTTCATCTGCTGGCGTTTGGTGATGTCAGCGGAAAAGACATCACTATCTGTCGGCAATGTAAATTTCAAACGATCCAGGCTCCGCAAAAGATAATAAGTGGATTGAGCGGGTTTGTTAAAAGCCTGGGCCGCCGCGAGTTGATACACAGGCGCCTGAAAACTGGATCGGCCCAGGGCGGCCGCGCGCAGGAGTGGAGTATACCTATATTTCCTGCCTGAAACCTTATAATCAATAACCCGGCATTGATCGGGTGAAATATCAATCTGGTCCGCCCGTCCCATAAAAAACAGACGCCCGCCGGAAAGAAGCGGCACGCTTAGAGGATCAGCCGTTTTATCAGGCCCAAATGTCCATTCAAAATATGAGGGAATGAATTCTTCGCTGCGCTGCTGTTCTATGGTCAGCCATCTTTTGAGCAGGCGAATGATGGCTTCCCGCTTGATTTCCCATAAAGGCCGCCGGCCAATCAGAAATTTAGACTCAGCTTCATCGAGGACCTGCCCGATGGCGTCTAAAAGGATCTTTTCTTCTTCGGAAGCCCCTGTCAGCGGCAGACGATTTTCCTTCTGACAGCGAGAATAAAAAGTAAAGATAATATGATGAAAGACGCTGCCTTCATCCCGAGGACTTACTTCATCCCTCGCTTCCTCTGGCAGTTCAATCTTTAATACCCTTTGAGCCCAGAAATTAAATGGACAGCGGCCATAATCTTCCATAAAAGTTGGCGATAGAACCGGATAACCGTCAAACTCCTTTAGACTGCGCAGCCAGGGCTGCAGGGCGCCGGGCGAGATGACTGCATTATAAGAACTTTGAAGATGCGATTCTCTATTCTGTTCTATTTTGGCCCGATGGACCAGGGACTCCCAGCGCTTCTTATGTTGAGGTTGTTCCAACAGCCCCTTAAGGAGTTCACGGGGGAGATCCGGTTCTGATGAGGCCGCTTCGCCCTTCCCCAGAATCATATACGCCAGACCGTTTATCAACTCTTCAGTCGAAAGGGCGTCGTCCAAAGGCGGGAGAACCTGTGGGGCAGGTTCTTCCACATTAATGCCTCCTGTCTTCCAGAGACGCAGCAAGTCGTCCAGCAGCGCGGATGGCAGACGCACCCGGCCACTCTCGTCCATGCGGCTGTAAGAAAGGCATAGATACCTCTTAGCGGTGATCAGCGACTCATAAAACAGCAGCTCCTGACGGCGGTAATCAGAGGTCGAGGTTTTCAGGACAGTGCGTTGAGCCGCCTTGTTGAGCCCTCGACGTTCGTCATCCGTAAGAACAGAGTTTTCAATGAGTGGACGCGGGAACTCACCCTCGTTGAGGCCGCCCAGAAAAAGGTAATCAAAGCTCAGGCCTTGAAGATCGTACGCATTAAGAACCATGACTCCGGATTCTCCGGAAGCCCGTTGTCCAACATTTTGCCCTTCCAGGGCCCGAAGAACGCCGTTCTGCAGTTCTTCGGGTGAGTGTTTCATTTGACTCAAACCCGTTTCTTCGGCCGCTCTTTCCAGATCATCCAAACAGGTCCAGAGGCCTTCCCATGATGGGGCGTCCCGATCGAGGAAATCGCTTGTTTTTTCTTGGATCATGTCTCTGACGCGAAGTTGCGTCAAAATACGGCGGGTTTCCTGTTTGAACTCGGCCCAGGTAAGGGATTTCTTAAAAGGTTCGAGCAATTTTTTAAGACGAACGAGCCCTTTTTGCAGGGTTTGGATATCAGCCCGATCTGAGGCGCTGATCCGAGAAAGACGCTCCAGGTTCTTGTTCCAGCTTCCGCTGCCGCGATCATCGGTGATCCCGGCTTTGAGGCTTACTTCTTCAATCCGGGACCAGGTTATACCTAAGTCAAGGTTCAAATATGGGGAAGCCAGGATGTCGAGAACCAGGTCCCGTTCCCAATAAGATCTGGCTAACCGGAGTAATGCCAGGAGCGCTCGAACAGGGGCCTGGATGGCCAAGGGCGCTCCTCTGCGAAAATACAGTGGCAGATCGAAACGCCGAAACACATCTTCAATTAATTGATCATAGATTCCTAGATCCCGAAAGGCCACCGCGATACTCTCGGGAGCACAACCTTGATCCAGCAGATATGAAACCCGCCGGCCAATGAATTCAATCTCCGCGTACCGGCCAGGAGCGGCCAGAACATCCACCTGGCCCGCTGGATTTGGCGCTTCTCCTTGAGGTATTTTTGGATGAAAAAGATGGTCGGTAATCCACCTCAGCGAATCTGATTCCGTTGGTGACGGCGCTTTGAAATAGAGCTTCAGTCCCCTGCCCTCTTTGTCTAAAGCTTCAAGTCTTTTGGCCAGAGCAAGTGTCTCCTGAAAAGGATTGACTTTGTATGCGTCCTGTACCATGTCAAGATCAAAAATCCAGTCAGGGCAGATGAGTTCAATATCCACCTGATCCACGGCGTAAGTCAGGGCGTTGATCAACTGAACCTGATAAGGATTAAGGTAACTGAAACCCCGGATAGCAATATTGGTCACAGAGGACAAAATTAAAAGTTGTTTCTTTTGCTCAAGGGCTTTAAGAACCGCCTGGCGCATTCCGGCGCGGTCCATCAAGCCTCTTTTCTTTATGACCTTTTCGTAGTCCTTATACAGTTCAGCCAATCTGGCAAACGTTTTTCGAGTCTCAAAATGAGTCCCCAAATCAATGAAATCTACGGGGGTTAAACCCGCTCTCTTGAGATCGTTCATCAGTTCCAGAAGTTGACGACGCAATCCCGGTCCCGAGGGACGCCCGGGCCAATCGTTTAGATATTTATCCCGGTCAAGCAGCTCTTTTATAATCATATCCTGAGCCAACTCTGACAGACGCTGGGCTTCAGGTATGATCTCAAATTCGATTCTTCTTGAAAGGCCTTCGAATGTATAAATACGCGGGTTCAGTATGACCTTGTCAGGAGACTGGTCCAGAAACCGCTCTCTTTCGCGCGCCACGGCCGATGCCGAAGGAAGAATGAGCATAAGCTGAGGTTCAAAATAAGTCATTTAGCGAACCTGTTTATCTGGCGGTATAAAAACAAAAAGGTTGCCTCTGGTACGAATGGGTTATAAATTCAAATCTGAACCTTATATAAGGAGATGAAACATGTCTTCTGAATTGAGTGAAATGGACAAGCTTTCTCATTTACTGGAACACTGGCAAGAGCATAACGAAGAGCATGTTGCCAATTATAAAAAATGGGCCGACCGGGCCGATGCCAACGGTCGATCCGAAACAGGGATCTTGCTTCGAGAGGCCGCTGACGTGACAGCCCGGGTAACCGGTCTCTTTGCTCGCGCCAAGGAAACGCTTGATTAGCCTCATAGGATAAAAGACACTTGCGCTTTCGGAGATAAGCGGTTGATATTTTGTTAAAAAATATTAACTTCGTTTTTCACTAACGATTAAATGGTTTCTCCAGTCAGAAGGTGTAAGGCCTCATAGTATTTTTCAGCCGTTTGATTGATAACTTCCTCCGGTAAGGATGGCGGAGGAGGAGTTTTATCCCAGTTCAGGGTCAACAGATAATCCCTAAGGTATTGCTTGTCAAAACTTGGTTGAGACTGACCGGGCTGATATGATTCCATGGGCCAGAAGCGAGAGGAATCCGGGGTCAGGGCTTCGTCTATCAGGATAAGCTGGTCATTATACAGACCGAACTCAAACTTGGTGTCGGCAATGATAATGCCTTTGGCTTCAGCTATCTCCCTGGCTCGTTTGTATAAAGCCAGGCTGAGCCGGGCCGCCTCATCAGTCAGTTCAGCGCCCACGATTTCCCGGGCCTCTTCGATAGTGATGTTTTCATCGTGAGCTCCCCGTTCCGCTTTGGTCGAAGGAGCGAAGATTGGCTCGTCCAGCCGTGATGCTTCCTGAAGGCCGGCGGGGAGTTCGTGGCCGCAAACCATGCCCGTTTTCAAATAATCCTGGTAACCGGACCCGGTCAGATAGCCACGCACTATACATTCGAGAGCCAGCGGCTGGGCTTTTTTTACCAGCATACTTCGGCCACTCAAATCATTGGCATAAGGCTGGCAGGCGGGCGGAAATTCAGCGGGTTCAACACTGATCAAGTGATTGGGTACGATATGTTCCAATTCCTTAAACCAGTAAGTCGAGATAGCGGTAAGTATCTGTCCTTTGCCCGGAATAGGCTCGGCCATCACCACGTCAAAGGCGGAGATTCGGTCCGTGGCTACGATCAGGAGTTCTGATTCCAAATCATATATGTCCCGAACTTTGCCGCGATCCTTGAGAGCCAGGCCTTCAAAGTCAGTTTTGTAGATTGTTGTAGTCGTCATGGATTCTTTTCCTTTTCAAAATTAATGAAGCGCGTTATATTTGGTACGATTTACTTATACCATTTGTAATGATTAAGGAGAAGAGGGATGCGAAAAAAAATCACAGTTATTGGGGGCGGTAATGTTGGAGCGACCACGGCCCAGCGTCTAGCTGAGCACGGTCTGGCTGACGTGGTTCTGGTAGATATCATTGAAGGGGTGCCGCAGGGTAAAGCCCTCGATCTCCTGGAAGCCGCTCCGATTGAAGGTCATGATTTTAAAATAACCGGCACCAACGGCTACAGTGAGACTGAAAACTCTGATCTTGTAATTATTACGGCGGGCATAGCAAGAAAACCTGGTATGAGCCGGGATGATCTGATCAAGACCAACATGAAGATCGTTCAGGATGTAACCAGGGAGGTGGCCAAGTCATCCCCTCAGGCTATTCTGATTGTGGTAAGCAACCCGCTTGATGCCATGTGTCACGTCGCCTATAGAGTCAGCGGCTTCGACCGCCGCCGCGTTATCGGTATGGCTGGCGTTTTGGATTCAGCTCGATTCCGTTCTTTCTTGGCCTCGGAACTCGACGTATCCGTGGAAAATATACAGGCCCTGGTGTTAGGCGGTCACGGGGACACAATGGTTCCCCTGCCCCGGATTACGACCGTGGCCGGTATTCCAATAACCGAATTGATACCGGCTAAACGCCTTGAAGAAATAATTGACAGAACCCGGCAGGGCGGCGCTGAAATCGTGAGTTTGCTCAAAACAGGGTCCGCTTTTTACGCCCCGGCTTCCGCGGCGGCCCAGATGGCCGAGGCCATAATAAAAGACCGCAAGATGATACTCCCCTGCTCCGTCCTGCTTGAAGGAGAATACGGTATCAATGGTCTTTTTATCGGGGTCCCGGTTAAACTGGGAGTAAACGGCGTGGAAGAAATTATAGAAATAAAACTCACGCCGGATGAAGACCAAGCCCTGAAAAAATCGGCAGCCGCGGTACAAGGACTTGTTGATTTTTTAAATCAAGAAGAAGTTTAGCCGAGACCTCTGCAAAACCAGGAATTTTGTTGAAATCGCGGAAGGTGAAAATTTAACCCACAGGAATATTACTAGAAGCCATCTCAAAAAAGTTTGTTTACCCTAACTCATGAACCCCGCTTCGCTGACCCTTCAGCGAAGCGGTGTACAAAGAGTTCAGCTAAAGGACGAAATTTTGCAGAGGTCTTTAGTCAGGTTAAACAGTTAATTTAAAACAACCTGACCAGCTTTTTCAGTTTGATTCCCTCCTTTTGTCCAGAGGGATATAATCTCTTTTCGTCAAACCATTATATATTTGGCGAGGTCGATGTATCTTCCAGTCTGGGTCTTCAATGCTCTCCTGCCAGTGGCTGATCCACCCGGGTAAACGCCCGATGGCGAACATAACCGTGAACATATTTGTAGGGATACCAAGAGACCTTAGAAAAATGCCGCTGTAAAAATCTAAGTTCGGATAAAGATTGTGATCTATAAAATACTGATCCTTCAGCGCGGCTTCTTCTAAATTCAGGGCGATATCAAGCAGTGGGTCATTAATGGACATCTTGTTCAGGATGCGGTCACACATCTCCTTCATAATCTTAGCCCGAGGATCATAAGTTTTATATACCCGGTGACCAAAACCCATCAAGCGAAAAGAATCGTTTCTGTCCTTGGCCCTGGCAATGAATGGGGCTATCCCCCTGCCGCTTTCATATATTTGATTTAGCATTTCAAGAACAGCCTGGTTGGCTCCGCCGTGCAATGGTCCCCAGAGGGCGCATATACCGGCGGAAATGGCCGCGTATAGATTGGCCTTGGCGCTTCCCACCAGTCTAAGAGCCGCGGTTGAACAATTTTGTTCATGATCCGCGTGCATGATCCAGAATTTGTTAAGGGCGGAAACCAAATCCTCGTCAATTAAATATGGCCGTACCGGGGTATCGAACATCATGTTTAAAAAGTTGGCCGGATAGCTGAGATCGTGCCTCGGATATACCAGTTTATGCCCTCTGGAAATCTTATATGAAATCGCCGCCATGGTCCTAACTTTGGACAGTAACCGGGTAACGGTAATATTGACCTCTTCTTCTTCCGTTCTCTCCGGGATTTCAGGATAAAACGCTCTGAGCGCGTTGACCATTGAAGAGAGAATACCCATGGGGTGAGCCGACCTGGGAAACTTCTCGAAGAACGCCCGCATGTCCTCATGAACAAGAGAATGATCGTTTAATAGGACTGAAAAACGGTTCAACTCCGTCTGGTTGGGCAGTTCACCATTAATTAAAAGATAGGCCGTTTCCACAAAGGTGGACTGTTCAGCTAACTGCTCAATCTGAATACCCCTGTATTGAAGAATACCTTTTTCTCCATCAACAAAAGTGATTTGACTTTTGCAGCTGGCTGTGTTCGCAAAGCCGGGATCCATCGTTACCATGCCAGTCGCTTGACGTAATTTTGTAATATCAATTGCCTTTTCACCTTCAGACCCAGTAACGATAGGCAACTCATATGACTTCCCATCAATAATTAATTTGGCGGTTTCTCCCATAAGTTAATCACTCCTATTTAAATGTAATGACCTTAGATTCCAGCCTAAAAGAAAAAAACCAAAAAAGTCTTACGCTATTTTCAAAGCAGCATTTGGCCAGGCGAAGAGCGTCCCCTGATCGGTAAAGAATTCAGATCGATTTAAATGGCTTCAGTGCCTTCTTCTCCAGTCCGGATTCGCACGGCTCTTTCGATTGGCAGCACGAAGATCTTACCGTCACCAATTTTACCGCTTTGGGCTGTCTGTAAAATGGTAGACACAAGTTTATCAACATTGCCGGTTTCAGTGACGATCTCAATTTTGATTTTAGGCACAAAATCCACCATGTATTCAGCTCCGCGATAAACCTCCTTATGTCCTTTCTGGCGACCGAATCCCTTGACCTCGCTGACTGTCATACCTTGGACCCCCATCTCAGACAGAGCGTCTTTGATATCTTCCAGTTTATGAGGTTTGATAATCGCTTCTATCTTCTTCATGATTTTGCTCCCCATACTATTATAATCTTATATTTTAAGAAATGCTGTACCCTGTTTCACTATGTTGACTGAGATCTAAGCCCTGAATCTCGTCTTCCTCGGTGACTCTGAGGCCAACAGCCATATCCACCAATTTAAGGATAATCAAACCCGTCACAAAAACAAAGATAATAGTGGCCACTACGGAAATGAATTGTATCCCGAGCTGACCCGGGTTGCCGAAAAAGAGACCGTTTGCGCCATTTGGATTAATCACCTTGCTTGCGAATAGACCTGTAGCCAGAGATCCCCAGATACCGCCCAGTCCGTGAATACCTACCACATCTAACGCATCATCATAACCTAATTTTTCCTTAAGCATGATACCGCCGTAGCATATGCTCCCACCCATGGCGCCAATGATCAGAGCTGACATGGGGCCAACAAAACCCGCTGCCGGAGTGATAGCCACCAGCCCGGCTAAAGCCCCACTGGCAGCTCCCAACGTGGTGGGTTTGCCCCGATGACTCCATTCAACAAACAACCATGACATGGTGGCCGCCGCCGCAGCGACATGAGTTGTGACAAAAGCGTTCGCGGCCAGGCCGTCCGCCGCCAAGGCGCTGCCCGCGTTAAAACCGAACCAGCCGAACCATAAGAGGCCGGCCCCCAGAATGGTCAAAGGTAAATTATGAGGGATATACGCTTGGGTGCCGTAACCGCGACGACGGCCAATAACAATCGCGGCAGCTAACGCGGAAAAGCCTGAACTCATATGTACGACCGCTCCTCCTGCAAAATCAAGAGCGCCCAGGTTCCCCAGCCAGCCTCCACCCCAAACCCAGTGAGCCAGTGGGAAACCGGACATTTCACTTGCTACTAACAGTCTTGCAGGGGTCTCGTATAATCGCAATTTACAAAAAAACGGGTTAACACCTCTGTTAACCCAGAAGAGGCGCACGACTCCCCTTTTGCCAGGTACCGTAGCGCCGAAGATCAAATGTCTTGATAATCTTCGTGATCCTGCCAAAAGATGAGACGATTGCAGTTAGGACAGGACATCAATTTATCGTTGCGCTTCAACTCATTAAAGTGTTGAGGCGGTATTTGGAGATGGCACTCCTGACAGATACCATCAATGATTGGCACGACAGCTCGACCGTTCCCTCGCGTGAAAACTCTCTGATAGGCGGACAACATGTCTTTCGGAAGAACTTTTATCAGGCTTTCCCGCTCGATCTCGTTTTTTCCCAACTCTTGTTTAGAGTCGTTGACCCATTTTTCCACTTCTTTTTTTCTTATATTCAAAGTGACTTTTTCTTCCTCATACCAAGCCTTGAGTTTCGAATTTTCTTCCGCCAGCGTCTCCAGAGACTCCATTAACTGCAGAACTTCTTCCTCTGCCTCGGCTTTAGCCTTCTTCTGATAATCAATTTCTTTGAGCAGGGCTTTGTATTCCTCGTTATTTTTCACCTGAAACTGCCGATTTTGACATTTTTTGATATTGCCATCAGTCTCTTCAATATACGATTCAAGCTCGCGTCGTCTCTTTTTCTTTTCCTTCTCAAGATTTAGAGATTCTTGAACCTTGGCTCCTGCCTGCACCAGTTCTTCATCAAGAGCCACTAGCTTTTTCGATCCGTCTCTTTCCGCCGTTTTCTGTCTTTCGATAGTCACATCTAATTTTTGGAGTTTCACCAGATAAACCATGTTTACATTCAAAATTTCACCCCTATACTATCGACCAGGGATCCTCTTCCCTGGTTAGAATTTTAAACTCGACTTCAAGGCCTTCCCCTTGAGCCTGTTTGGTTAATCTACCAGCCAAATCCGAAAGAACCGGTTTTTCCGTGGCAAAATGTCCGGCATCGATCAAGGCAAGACCCAGTGTTTCGGCTTCCCGGGCCTGATGGTACCCCAAATCTCCACTAATGAAAACCTGAGCTCCTTTCGCCTTGGCTTGACTCATATACTGACCTCCGCTCCCCCCCATAACAGCCACATATTCAACAGGCTCTCTGGACTGACCCGCCAAGCGGAGATGTTTAACTTCAAGCTTTTCTTTAACCAAATTTAATAAATTACTAATATTAATGCTGTTTTTCAATCTTCCGATGCAGCCCATCCCACTTTGTCCCACAGGGGATACAAGGGGATAAAGATCATAGGCCACTTCTTCATACGGATGCGCTTTGATGAGGGCTTCTATAACAATGTCCAGATTACGGTTCTCCACTAACACCTCTAACCTGGACTCAGGCACACGTTCTGTCTGCCCGGCTTCTCCCATAAAAGGACTGGCTTCTTTTGACGCAGTAAAAGTACCCTCACCTCTCGAAGAAAAGGAACACCCCGAATAAGCGCCTATCTGTCCGGCTCCGGCCTGAAAAAGAGCTTCTCGAACCTCTTTTTCATAACCAAGAGGTACAAATACGGTAACCTTTGTATGATCTGAAATACGATTTTCCTCCAGGACACTAATATCTATAAGCCCCAAACGCCGAGCCAGCGTCCAACTCACTCCACCCGCTGCCGCGTCCAGGTTGGTATGAGCTGAAACAACAGTAATACCCAGTTTTAGTGCCAGAGCTATCGCGGCGGCAATGGGATCGTTCAGATCAATTTTTTTCAAGGGTCGAAAGATAAGAGGGTGATGGGTTAATAGCAGCTGCGCCCCGGACTCGTGAGCGGCCTGAATGGTTTCCAGGGTAGGATCCAGCGCCAGAGCGATTTTGGTTACATTGGATTCACCCGACCCAACCATGAGACCGACGTTGTCCCATGATTCGGCATGGTTTGCCGGGGCCAGGCCTTCTATCAACGCTAGTATTTTCCTGGCCTTCGGCAATACGACTCCTACGGCAAATTAAATGGGTGCACCCTTGGTTGAGAGTGCACCCATTTAAAGGGCTTAATAAGTTTCTGATATGGTAAAGCTAGAACCATTGACCTGCTTGTATCTCAAATGTGGTGGGCCCACCAGGGTTCGAACCTGGGACCTACCGGTTATGAGCCGGTGGCTCTTCCAGCTGAGCTATGGGCCCTGCAGTTAATCGAGGTTTCAAAAACAACCTCCGTACGATGGAAAAGTATCCTTAGTTCAGAAAGTTGTCAAGGTTAAATCTCAATCAAGTTTTAATAAAAGCCTTTAATTTCTTGGTTCGGGAAGGATGCCTCAGCTTCCTAAGCGCTTTTGCCTCTATCTGGCGGATGCGCTCTCGTGTAACCTCAAAGTCTCGGCCAACCTCTTCAAGTGTATGATCGGCCTTCTCACCTATCCCAAACCGCATCCTAAGGACTTTTTCTTCCCGGGGCGTTAGAGTTGAAAGGACTCTGCGAGTCATATCAGAGAGGTTAAGATTTATAACCGCATCCGTTGGGGATACTACTTTTTTATCTTCAATGAAATCTCCAAGGTAGCTGTCCTCTTCTTCTCCAATTGGAGTTTCAAGGCTGATGGGTTCTTTCGCTATCTTCAGGACTTTTCGTACTTTTTCGAGCGGATAGTCCATCTTCTCCGCAATCTCTTCCGGTGTGGGTTCTCGACCGTATTCCTGAACCAGGTAACGTGAGGTTCGCATGAGCTTGTTAATGGTTTCTATCATATGAACCGGGATGCGAATAGTTCTGGCCTGATCCGCGATAGCCCGGGTAATAGCCTGACGTATCCACCAGGTCGCGTATGTGGAAAATTTATAACCCCGGTGGTACTCAAACTTGTCCACCGCCTTCATTAAACCAATGTTTCCTTCCTGGATTAGATCTAAAAATTGAAGCCCGCGGTTTGTATATTTCTTGGCGATGCTGACTACGAGACGGAGATTGGCTTCAATAAGTTCCCTTTTGGCGGCGCGTGCTTGAACTTCGCCCGCTGATATCTGCTTCAATATTCTCCTTAGAGATTTTATAGGTAATTTGATATGCTGTTCGATCTGATGTATTTCAGCGCGTTGAGCCTTGATTGACTTTTCCTTGTTCAGTACCTCTTCCGGCGACATCTTTAGTTTTTTTGCCGCCCGGTTACCTGCTTGTTTATCTTTCCGGATCATGCGGCAGAGCGCTCGCAGTTCTGTAATGGATTTTCCCATCTTATCGAGAATTCGTTCAACCGATTCCTCACCCTGGCAAATCCTTATCTCCGCCTCTTTTAATTCCATGACGATTTTGTCAATTTGTCTTTTATCCAGTCTGAGCTCGCGAACAATCTCTACAATACGTTCCTTATTCTTTTTTACTTTTTCACGTTTTTTCTTTTTTTCAGCCGCTGAAGAGATACTCTCAAGCCCTTTGAGTAAATTACTGGTTTGAGCATACAACTGACGAACTTCGTCAATTTTGACTAATACTTTTTCCTTACGCAGTTCGATTTCGGCAAGCGTATCATCCTCGTCAGCGTCCTTGATAACATCTTTAAGGCGAATCTTACCCGTTTCAAGCTGATCTCCAAGGTTAAGGATTTCTTGAATACCAATTGAAGTTTCTAAAATGGCTTCAATGATCTTCTGTTCACCTTCCTCAATCTTCTTGGCGATAACCACCTCACCCTCACGGGTTAAAAGTGAGACAGTACCCATTTCACGAAGATACATTTTCACCGGATCTGTGACTTTGGTATCTGGTTCCGGTTCAATGGGTAATTCCTGTTTTTCCTCAATTTTTTGTTCGCTCTTTATTAGCTGAGCGTCTTCGACAATCTGAATATCCATTTCGTCAAAGATCATCATCATGTTATCGATCTGTTCAGGTGAAACCAGATCCGGAAGCAAAGCATGGTTTAATTCATTATAAGTTAGAAAACCTTTTTCCTTGCCATCCGCAATTAAACGCTTTAGGCTTTCGGCTTGATCTTCTTTTGCCATATGCCTCAAAACCTCCCGTTTTCTTTTCTTAGAGAGTTTTTACTTTCAATAATTGGTTTTTTTCAGATAGGAGACGTTTTAGACCGGCAATGTCACGAGCCTCCTGAGCTTCTTTAATTAACTGTGATAATTTTGCTTCTCGCCGCTTAAGGTCTCGGGATTTAAAGCTATTTATCAAATCCGTAACAGCGAGAGAGAGATCTTCACCCTCGAGACCGTCTTCACTCAAAGCCAGACTCGATGCAAGATCAACCAGATCTGGGTTTATCATTTCGAGCAGCTTTGCAAGGTTGACCTCGCCGGTTTGATCGAACAGGCGAGACATCGTGATAAAAATTTCCTTGGCTGTATTCGCAGAGAAAAGAGGCCCCAGATCGGCTGCGAATACTGTTTGCCAGACTTCCGGGTGCAAAAGAATAAGCCTCAAAAGCTCAGTCTCAAAATCGGCGGACATCCTTTCCACAAGCCCTTTGACCTGGCCGGAGTCAGCGTTTTTCCGTCGCCGCGCCAGACGAAGCGCCTCCTCTGAAATATCCAATCTATGCGCCAGGGCGCGGCGAAGCAGATTCTGCCGGGCCTCGCCCTTAACTTCAGAAACGATTTCCATTACAGCTTGAGCCGCCCGTGATTTCCCGGCCAGTGTTTTCGGATAGCGCGAAAGCGTCTGATCCAGAAAAAAGTCAAGCAGTCCGACTGATTTTTTTAATTGTATATCGAACTCTTCCCTGCCAAAGGCATTAATAAAGGTGTCAGGATCATGGCCTTCAGGCAGCAGCAAAACGCGTCCTTCGAGATCCGCTGATAAAAAGAGGGGTAATGAGCGTGCAGCCGCGGCGCGTCCGGCCTCGTCTGAGTCGAATACGACAAAAGCCTCATCCACATAACCCTTCAGCAGCCTCAGGTGGGAAGGAGTAAGCGCCGTGCCGAGGGTTGCCACCACGTTGTGCACACCGTAAGCCATCAGGGCCAACAGATCAAAGTAACCCTCAACAATAATAACGGTCTTCGTGTCTCTCAGGTAGGAACGAGCCTGGTTCATACCGTAAAGGACGCGGCCCTTTTGATAAATAGGTGTTTCCGGTGAATTTAGATACTTGGGTTGCCCTTGCGTATCTTTCAGAAGACGGCCGCCAAACGCGATGGGCTTGCCGGTAAGGTCAAATATAGGACAAATAATCCGAGCTCGAAAGCGATCATAGAAACCCTGGCCGTTTGTCCGCCGTTTGACCAATCCCGCGGTGTCCATAATCTGCGGCTTGACTCCCTTTGAACTCAGAAAGAGCAGGAGAGCATCCCAGCTGTCGGGCGCCCAGCCCATATGAAATTTACGAATCAATTCTCGACTCAAGCCGCGGCCAGCCAGATATTCTCGAGCGTTCTCACCGTGCGGTTCCTGCAGTTCATTTTCAAAGAACTTTTGTGACAGGGCCACTGCCTGATAAAGCTCAGTTTTGGTCTGCCCTGTTTGTTTTGCGCCTGCTCCAGAAACTCGGGGCAGATCGATAGCGAAGCGTTCAGCGAGTTCAGTCACGGCCTCGGGAAACGAAACGCCTTTTTGAAGCATGAGAAAGCGAAAGACGTTACCGCCAACCCCACAGCCGAAACAATGAAAAATCTGGCGTTCCGGATTAACATTGAAAGATGGCGTTTTTTCCGCATGGAACGGGCACAACCCTCGATAAAGGCGGCCTGCCCGCTTTAAATTGACATAGCTCGAGACGACCTCAACGATATTGGCCGCGTTTCGAACTTCGTCAATTTTATGTTCAGGTATAAAACTCGCCATAGTGTTTAATCAGAAAGCTCAATAATTGTTACGCCGTCACCGCCGAATTGGGCAGCCCCGGAACGAAAACCTTTAACCCGGCTGTCAGATCTGATAAAAGTTCGTATCGCGTCTCTGAGACGGCCTGTCCCTTTTCCATGAATTACCAAAAAATTCTTAAGCCCTCTTAGTTGGGCCTGATCAATTGACTTGTCCACCTCGGGAATTGCTTCATCTGTGGTCAACCCGATCAAATTGAGTTCCCGCGGAGGCGCATTGAAGGAAACTGTTCGCACCTTAAAATCTTTTTTTCTTCTTTTGTCCTGTTTCCCTTGAGGTTTTGCCAGATCGCCCAAACCGGTTTTAACCTTAATGCCATCAACCTCAACCTCGGCTCGATCCAGATCGAGCCAAACATTCGTTACACGCCCCTCTACACCCAGACTCAAGATTAAAACCTGATCTTCGATCTTTAAACCGGATAAAAGCTGTCCCTGAACTGGCGGTTTAGGAATGGATTGGCGAAGCTTTTCCTGCGCTTCATAGAAGTCTTTAATTTCCGGCCCACTAACGCGGTCACGCTCTTTGAGCGACTTCATTATATTTTTAAATTCGACTTTGGCTTGTTGAATCGCAGCTTCCCCGTCCGCTCTGACCGCTTCTAATTCTTTTTTTCGAGCGGTTAGCGCTTTTTCTTCAGCTATTTTTGTCTGAACCAGCGCGGTGTTAAGCTCCTGCTGAATTAATTCAGCTTCCTCACGAACTTGAGCCAGGACGGCCCTTTCGTCCTCCAGTTCCTTTATGAGGGCTTGTGTTTTTTTCTGCCCTTCATCGAGGTAAGATTCGGCACGAGCCACAAGCGAGGAATCGAGCCCCAGGCTGCGAGCCATGTTCAAACCCGCTGAAAAACCTAGTGTTCCGTATTCAAGCTTGTATATGGGCTGGCCTGACGTATCAGTTCTGACCGAGGCGTTAAGAACTCCTTCAGTTCGGTGAGCATAAGTTTTAATCAGATGAAAATGCGTTGCGGTCATCACCCAACTGTCACGATTTTTAAAACCGTCGAGAAGAGCCAAAGCCAAGGCGGCGCCTTCAGCGGGATCGGTTCCGGTTCCCAATTCATCAAGCAGTATCAAGGAGCGGTCCGTGGCCTGGTTCAGTATCCAGCCAAGTCGCCGAACATGTCCGGAAAAAGTTGACAGGTCGGACTGAAGATCCTGCTCGTCACCGATATCAGCCAGTATATTTTTGAAAAAAGGTATTGAACTCCCTTCAGCTACAGGAATATGAAGACCAGATTGAGCCATAAGACAGAGTAACCCAGCTGTTTTTATCGCCGCGGTCTTACCGCCGGCGTTGATACCGGAGATGACCAGTATCCTGTTTTCAGGGTCCAGTTTTAAATCCACCGGTACCACGTCCCTCGGCTGTTCCCCCGGTCTCGATATCAAAAGCGGGTGACGAGCCTGCCTCAGGTCAAGTCCGCCATCTTGTATAAGAAAAGGCGCTCTGGCCTTATATCGACGGCTCAAGGAAGCCCTGGCAAAAATGGAGTCCACTTCAGCCAGAAGGGGTACCATGGGGCCTATACGATCCGCCTCCATCGCGACCATCTCGCTTAAGTTAGCCAGGATTCTGGCCACCTCTCTCTTTTCTTCACCTCGAAGAAGATTAAGACGATTATTATCCTTCACTATCTCCAGAGGTTCCACGTAAGACGTCGCTCCACTGGAGGATAGATCATGAACAAGCCCTGGAACCTCGTTAGTGGATGAAGAACGGATCGGAATAACGTAACGATCGTTTCTTTGTGTAATGATCTCATCCCTCAGAATGTTCTTCATACTCGGGGAGCGCATTATCGTGGTGAGGTGCGTCTGTATTTCGCCGCGCAGGCCGGAACCTTCTCTTCGAATGCGAGCCAGTTTCCGGCTCGCCGTATCAAGAATGTCTCCATTCGGGCCCAGGGAAAGATCCAAGGTATCCTCAAGCTCTTTTAGAACCTGAAGACCGCTTACCATGTCAAAGAGCAAGGGCGACCTTTCGGCCTGTTCGCTGATGAAACGCTTAACCAAACGGCCGGTTCTTATTACCTGTCCGATCAGAAGCAGTTCCTGCGGGCTAAGAGAAACGCCTTCCACGTTCAGGCGGGTCAGTATATGATCCACCTCAACAAGATCGCTTAAGGGAGGCGATCCTGCCAGATCCAGTATCTCCCGGGCTTCATCAATTAAGCGCCAGGCAAGTTGAGCCTCTTGCGCGGAAAGATGAGGTTGCAATCTCTGGCAGAAAGCGAAACCAGGTTCGGAAAACGCTTCCGCAGCCAGAAGATCAAGTAACCGGTCAAATTCAAGAACGGCGAGCGTATGTTTTTCCATTACCACCCAGAAACCACAAAAAATGCCAACCAACTCCTAACTTCCACTGACGGAAGAAAAGCGTTGCTGGCCACTCAAGCCCCTTGAAATTAACCATTTGGTCCATATAGAGGCCTTGACCCTCAGGTCATATAATAGTTTCCTCCCACCTATAACGCCCAGGCATGGAGGAAAGACTGCAATAAACTATATAAATTATATACTCAAATATATAATTAATATAATTTAACCAAAATGTGACGATGTAAGTTTACCTAATTTCTTAATTCTGTCAATGGGTTTCCCGTAAAAAATCAATAAATTTTCTCTTACTTGCCGACCCGAAAAAGCCCGGTCAATTTAACAGTAAATTTATCAAATTCCTTAAGAACGGCCTTAACCTGACGACTGCCTTTAATTGCGGTAAAAATACGTCTATTCAGAATCGACTGCTTTTCGATCTATTGATCTGAAACAAGAGACAGCGCCTCGGCATAATCCAGACTGCCTTCATACAGGGCTTTACCGGTAATGACGCCAATAACGTTTTCATCCTTCAATGACAGAAGGTTTCTGATATCCTCTAAATCTTTTACTCCGCCTGAAGCGATGACCGGCATGCTCACCGCCCGGGCCAGTTCCCGGGTTCTTTCGATATTCGGACCGGTGCGCATCCCATCGCGGTCAATATCCGTATAAATCAAAGCCGCCACGCCCATGTTTTCATAGCGGCGGGCCAAATCAATGAGTTTCTGGTCTGTTTTTACGGTCCAGCCATCGACCATCACCTCAGAGCCCTTGGCGTCGATTCCCACCACGATCCGACCGGGAAAAAGCTTGGCCGCCTCCTCGACCAGATCGGGTGTCTGGTGAGCAGCCGTACCCAGGATGACACGATTAATGCCGTTTTCAAGGTAAAAGGTAATCGTTTCCAGGTCCCTTATGCCTCCACCTAGTTCCAGCTTCACCGAAACCGCTTTCCGAATTGACAAAATGGCCTCTTGATTAACGGGCCGTTGGCCCACGGAGCCGTCCAGGTCAACCAAATGAATCCATTTCGCCCCGGCATCGGCCCAACGTCTGGCCATCGCCGCTGGATCTTTTCCATAAACGGTCTCCTGATCGAAACGGCCTTGAAGGAGGCGGACACATCGGCCGCCTTTGAGATCAATCGCAGGAATTATTATCATTATTCAAATTTTCCAAGATAAAAAATATTGTTTAAAAAATTACAAGCGGTTGTAATTTTTTACTTTGCCTATACCCCAATAGGTTAATGCACTTAAGATTATTGCGATTAAAGCGCGCCTTTAGTCGAGGTTACACCACTGGCTCTCGGTTCAGGTTGAGAGGCTTGGTCGAGAGCTCGGCCAGCGGCTTTAAAGACCGCCTCAAAGATATGATGCATATTTTTACCTCGAGTAACCTCAATGTGGAGATTCGCTTCGCAGTTGTTTACAAAAGCGCGCCAGAATTCTTCTATTAACTGAGAGTCAAAAGACCCTGTTTTTTCCGAAACAACAGGCACGGAAAAAACCAGATACGGTCTTCGAGAAAGATCTACTACAACGCGAGCGCAAGCTTCATCCATGGGCGCACTGGCTTCACCGAAACGTTTGACACCCGCGAAATCCCCCAGGGCCTCTTTAAAAGCCTGTCCAAGTACTATGCCCGCGTCCTCCACGGTATGGTGATCGTCAACCTGCGTGTCGCCACGCGCGGTCAGTTTTAAATCAAAATAGCCGTGGATCATGGCCGAGGAGATCATGTGATTGAGAAAGCCCACTCCGGTTTCAACCTCAACCTGACCCTGACCGTCCAGATTCAGACTGGCGCTGATAGAAGTCTCCTTTGTCTCGCGCTCAATATTTGCTTTTCTCGGCCCCATATCGTCACCTCTCCCGGCTGATTATCCAAGCCGACGATTAATATCAATCAGCTCCGCTCATAAAAAACTTTGGGGGTCTCTTTTACCATTTATAGCAAGCTGATTGCAAGACAAATCCTTAATTCTCCAAGAAAAAAAATCGGAAAAAGGAATGCTGTTTCACGGTGATACAATAAAAGCTGCTTTGCTGTGGCAAAGAGGATTCCCAAATGGTATAAGCTTTCAGTAGGTAGAAAGGTATGGACAACGTAATTTCCTTATCCGGTCGTTCTTGCCGGTATTTTAAGCATGGCCGCTGCGCCAATTTTTTCTGGCAAATCATGAAATCAGAAGGCAAGTCTGGTCTGAAAAAATACGACTGCCTTCACTGGCGGAACAAGCTCGACAATATTGAAAGGCATTGGGAAGCTGTATGCCGGATGGATTCTTTCGGGTTGAAGGGAGAAGAGCGTGAAAAGGCCATTGACCGCTTTTTGAGCCGAAATGATCACAAGCAAATAATCTGTCCTGATTATAGGCCTGATCCTGCGATTTCAACGGGACAGTGCCGCTATTACTACCTCCAAATATGCCTCCTCAAATTTCCAGAGTGCGAGTGCCCCTGTGAAAACTATTTGCCTGACTCCAAAGATCAGAGAACCTGACCTGCCAGGCCGTATGGTTTCAATCCATTCTCATAATGATTTACTAAAATTGCGCAATTTTTTCACGCTTCCTGAACTGTTCTGGGACATGGTCCGTGAGAAATGCCTTCATCCTTGACACGTTTTAGACTTTCGATCATAGTTAAAAAAAGTCCCTTGCAAGAAAAACGCAGTATAAAATGATGAGTCTGAATCAAGAATCGGTCCATGAATCTCGTTTCTATAAACTTTCATTCAATATTTTAAATCAGGCCAAAAAAATCAGGAATTTATTACACCGGCAAAGCGCGGCGAATCGCCGAATCTAAGCCGTTTATCAATTAAGAGAAAGAAATGGTATTTCAGCCCCCTCCAGAGAGTACATCCAGGCGTGAGTTTATACAAACGACCCTGAGATCCGGTCTGATTTTGTGCGGCGCTGGAATAACCTCAACTTATCCATTCTGGCTGGGCGCTATAAATAAAAACGCCCAGGCAGGCTCACCTCCCGGCACCACCCTGAACGATCTGATTCGAAACGCCCCGCTGGCGCGTTACTGGATAGCCGCAAATACAAAAGGCGTTACATGTCTGGCATGTCATTCGACAGACGATGATCTTGAGGGGGATGCATTCGATCACGAAGAAAACATCGTCAAATGTCTTTTATGCGCTCAGGAATGTATTGTTCGGGAGGGTGAGCGCGGACTCTGCCGAACCAGGATCAATGTTGACGGAAAACTTCGAAGCCTTGTATACGGCCATCCAATTTCCGTCCATGTAGACCCAATCGAAAAAAAACCTTTTTATCATTTTCGGCCTGGATCAGTGGCTCTTTCTTTTGCCACCGCTGGATGTCCGCTCAGCTGCAAGTTCTGCCAGAACTGGGAGATATCTCAAGCCCGTCCGGAAGATTTTCCAGGTGGTTTCGTCCCGCCCGAGGCCGTTGTTTCTGCGACAAAGAGGCAGAAAACTCCGATTATCGCTTACACCTATAATGAACCGACTGTCTTCACCGAATATTTACTGGACGTTTCCCGAATAGCGCGAAGACATGGAATCTCAAGTGTCCTGGTTAGCTGTGGATTTATGAACAAGGAACCTCTTGATGAGATGTGCTCGGTTCTTGACGCTATTAAAATTGACCTGAAAGGGTTTAGTCAGGATTTTTATCGTCGTGTTTGTAACGCTAATTTAGAACCTGTTTTGCGCAGTCTGAAGCAGATATCGCGCCACGGCGTGCATCTGGAAATTGTTAATCTGGTCGTCCCGACACTGAATGATTCCACGAAAATGCTGAAAGAGCTGGCCCGGTGGATTGTTGGGGAACTAGGCCCGGATGTGCCCGTCCATTTCACACGCTTCCATCCTGATTATCAAATGCTCAATCTTCCTCCAACGCCGGTGGCAACGCTGGAAAAGGCCTATGAAATTGCTCGGGAAACCGGAATTCACTATCCATTCGTGGGTAACGTTCCAGGGCACTCTGGCAACCATACGTACTGCCCGAACTGCGGCAAGGCTATAATATTAAGACAGGGTTTCTTTGTAACCAAAAAGCACTTAAAACAAAATCGATGTGAGTACTGCAATACCCCAATCTATGGCGTCTGGACCTGACAGGAATAAAATCTTATGAAAAAGAGAATCCTGCTTTTTATTTTAACTGTATTCATCTGTCGCTTCAGCGCCTTTGAGGCTTTAGCGGGTCAGGAATTCAAAAGCAAGATCCGACCTCCAGCCGTAGCCGGTCAATTCTACCCGGCAGACCCATCCAAGCTGGCCAGATCCATTCAATACTACCTCGCTGACGCGAAAAAGCCGTGCAGTAAGAAACCCATCGCTATTATTTCCCCCCATGCGGGATATGTTTTTTCCGGGCAAATATGCGCCGACGCTTTTAACCAGGCGGCCGGATATGATTATGAGGTGGTTGTACTGCTTGGCACCAATCATACTTCCCCCGCCTTTAACGGGGTATCTGTTTTTCCAAAAGGAGGATACCGGACACCTCTGGGGATTGCAAAGATAGATGAAGAACTGGCAGCTAAGCTGATCGCGGCGGGAAAAGATTTTACATTTAAAGAATCGCTTCATACTCGGGAACATTCCAATTATTTCCGCAGGCCAGAATTCTGCCCACGATAATCGGGAAACCTGATCTTGATTTATGCGCTCGATTCGGCAGCGCTCTGGCTAATTTACTGCGGGACCGGCGAGCGCTAATCGTGGCCAGCTCGGACCTGTCTCACTATCCATCCTACGGGGATGCCGTCAAGACGGATAAAAAAACTTTAGAAGCGATCGTGGCCATGAATTCAACGGCCCTGCGGTTTACTCTTCAACAACAGTTAAAAGCTAACACCCCTAACCTTTTTACCTGCGCATGCGGAGAAGCTCCAATCCTCGCGTCGATAACAGCCGCCAAGGAACTCGGAGCGATCTGTGGCCGGATCGTCAGCTATGCCAATTCAGGAGATACGTCGATCGGCAGCCGTTCCCGTGTGGTGGGATATGGGGCGGTTTCTTTTTTCGCGGATAAAGATTGTTGTAAATCCAATCCTAAACCGGATAAAAAAATATCACAAAAGCCGGCTAAAGTTGAGTTGAACCCCAGGCAAAAGCGGGCGTTGCTTATTTTCGCGCGAAAAACAATAGAACAATTTCTAAAAGGTCAGGTAATTCCCCTACCCAGAGGATTCGATAGCGATCTTGAGCGCAAGCAGGGAGCCTTTGTAACGCTTAAAAAAAACGGTCAACTCAGAGGCTGCATCGGACACATGGCGGAAGACCTGCCTCTTTGCCAGGCTATCGGTTCCATGGCGATCCAGGCCGCCTTCAACGATCGCCGCTTTGCCCCGGTGACCTTAAAGGAATTATCGGAGATTGAAATTGAGATTTCGGTTCTTACGCCGTTTGAGCCGGTTAATGGGATTAAGGCTATCAGGCTTGGGATTGACGGCGTTGTCCTGAAAAAAGGAACCCGTTCAGCGGTCTTCTTGCCTCAGGTAGCCACAGAGCAAGGCTGGAACCGAATTCAGATGCTCGATCATCTTTGCAAAAAAGCGGGATTATCATCAGGCGGCTGGAAAAAGGACGTTCGGTTGTTCACTTTTCAAGCGATGGTTTTCCGCGAATCGGACTTATAAAGCGATTACCGGAAATATTTTCTTTTAAAACATACGAACTAATTCTTAAATCGGAATCCGGTTTTGAAATTCACTCAAATTATTCCTTCCAAAGAAACTTCAGTGATATTTTACCTCCTAGCCATTGGAATCATTTCCATCCTCGGCCAGGTACTCCTTCTCCGAGAACTCACCGTCGCTTTTTACGGTATTGAGCTGATTTATATCCTGGCCATTGGCGTCTGGTTATTCTGGACGGCGTTTGGGGCTGTAGTCGGAAGGCGGGGCTATATCCCCTCAGTGGCTGTCATAAGCTGTTTATTGCTCATTTTCAGTATTCTCCTGCCTTTGGAAGTGGTCTTTATTCGAGGGATTCGGATTTTTTTTGGGGGAATTCCTGGTTCCTACCTTCCCTTCTGGCGTCAGCTGGCCGCGATAATTGTCACCCTTCTTCCTGTCGGCGTTCTGTTGGGCTTGTTGTTCCAGTGGACGGCAAAGCTCTATATTAACAAAAATCGAACTCTGGCCCTGGCTTATGGCATTGAAAGTATCGGCGGCCTTTTGGGCGGGCTGGCGTCAACATTATTTTTAAAGGCAGGTGTTCAGAATTTTACAATCGTGATCTTGTGCAGTCTGCTGACCGTGGGAATACTGCTGTTGCCGGGGAAAAAACAATCAAAACGGATTTTCTATCCTGGGATATCGCTCTTTTGTCTTTTTTTGTTTGTTTTAGGGATATCCCAGACTATTGATCGGCAAATGACCGGGTGGAATCATGCCGGTTTTGTTGACAGCCGGGATTCACCATATAGCCGAATTTCAATCGAGGAACATGCGGGTCAGTTTGTTATTTTTGAAAATGACGCTTTAGGGTTTGAGACGGAAAGCGCCGCTGCAGAGGAACTCGCGCATCTTGCGGCCATAAACCACCATGACCCAAACCAGGTATTGCTGTTAGGTGGCGGAGTAGAAGGCGGGATCAAGGAGGTTTTGAAACATTTGCCACAGCGGCTGGATTACGTGGAGCTTAATACTGTTTTATTGGACCTGGTTCAAAAATTTCTGCCTGAGAGTTATCAGAGACCTCTCAAATCAGAACTGGTTACGCTTTACCATAGTGACCCGAGAAATTTCTTAAAGAACGCAAAAACGTATGATCTGATCCTGGTGGGCATGCCAGAACCATCTTCCGGCCAGTCCAATCGCTTTTACACACGTGAGTTTTTTATGCAGTGCGAGGCTAAACTCAAGCCGGACGGGGTTCTGGGTTTTAGGCTGCGATCATCGGAAAATATATGGACGCGATTTATCAGCTATCGAAACACAAGCATATACCGGGCATTGACATCCGTATTTTCAGATGTGGTGGTCCTGCCGGGAGTTACCAACATCTTTATCGCATCCAATACACCTCTGACACGGAATCCGTCGCTCTTGATGGAACGGTTTAAAAAAAGAAACATCAAGACGCGGCTCATCACCCAAGCCTACATAAGATATCTTTACACAAATGATAGATTTTTCGATATAGCCAAACGCCTCAATTCAACGAACGCTTTACCCAATACGGATATCCGTCCGGTTTGCTACCGGTATTCGAGCATGATCTGGCTGTCAAAGTTCATCCCCCGGATGATTAACCTGGATATTTCATTGCCAGCGCTTAAAACGCAAAAAGCTGTCGTTTCATATATCACGGCCATCTTCCTTATGATCGGCTTATTCCTGGTTGTCCGCCGCTGGCTGAGATTCCAAAGAATGATGCTCGCAGCCATCGCCGGTTTCATTGGCATGATTTTGGAAACAATGTTCATTCTCTATTACCAGGTAAAAAGCGGGATTTTATTCCAAAACATAGGTATCTTGCTGATGGTCTTCATGGCTGGTCTGGCGGTTGGCTCAATACTTATCATGGAACTGGCTAAGCTGCAGATGAACAAATATGGATCGCTAAAGAAGTCAGTCGGAAGAAGTCTGCTCATCGGTTTTGGACTTCTTAATGCTGCTTTTATCGGTTCGTTGAACTTCAATTACTTGGCTGGCCTCTGGTCGATTTCAATCTTGATGTTTATAACCGGTTTCCTGGTTGCCGGCATCTTCGCCTTTGCCAGCCTCTACAGGGTGGATGATCAAAAAAACGTGGTCTCCCCTCTTTACGCAGCTGATTTGATAGGAGGATGCCTGGGCTCATTATTAGGGAGCCTGATTTTGATTCCATTATTGGGTATGGAATTATCAGCGGCCATCGGTATGATCATTTCTCTGGCGGCCATCGCGCTCATATAAGAGACCTCTGCAAAACCAGTAATTTTGTTGAAATCGCGGAAGGCGAAATAACCCGCAGGAATATTGCCAATATTTCGAGGACTTAAATTTGAGATTGACATATGCCGCTGCAGCGTCAGCGAAGCGGCGCTCATGAGTTCAGCTAAAGGACGAATAACCCGCAGGAATATTGCCAATATTTCGAGGACTTAAATTTGAGATTGACATATGCCGCTGCAGCGTCAGCGAAGCGGCGCTCATGAGTTCAGCTAAAGGACGAAGTTTTGCAGAGGTTATCTAATCGCGTGTGTCAAGCGCCAAGCTCTCCGTTCATAAAATGTTCCTTTTTTTTAGACCGGTTATTTTCATCTCCGAGCCAGGTTTCGAAACATGAACTTTACCCTTCATACGGATGCCGCCGGTTTCATGGTTATCTTCGAAGTCGAGACATGCCCGCTTCATTATAGGACTCGAAACCTTGGCCCCTCTATGTCTCACGCGCGGTTGCCCCTGCTGACTCATCATTTACTTCACGGCGCCGCATCTCTGCGAACGAGGTGGCCAATGTTTCGTTCCGGCAAGAT
>JAFDLS010000291.1 GCA_019306365.1 Deltaproteobacteria bacterium | reverse complement strand
GATTACCCCTACCTTTTTTGAGTTACGGCGGGTCCTTCCTCTGGACGGCGATGATCGCTGTCGGGGTAATTCTGGGCATCCAGCACCGCTGGAAGGAATACACCCCCTAAAAAATTTCTAATTTTCTTGACTACAATTTTTTTTAAACTATATTATTTCCTAAAGGAGGTTCTAAATAACACTATGAAATATAAAAGGAATATATAATATGCTTGAAGTACTATCTTCTACAAGAACGAGAGAGCGAGAGTGGATACTGATCAAATTAATGGAAATTGACGACCTGCCCACCCTTCCCTCCGTTTTCCTCAATATCATCAAACTCATGAGAGATCCCAATACTTCCATGGTCGAGATCGCCAGAGCCATTGAGGCTGATCCGGCCTTGAGCATGAAAATCTTAAGGCTGATAAACTCCTCCTTCTATGGCTTGGCCAAAACCGTCAAATCCGTACAGCAGGCCATTGTCATGCTGGGCGCCAACACGATTAAAAATATTGTCATATCCGCATCCATCATCAAAGCATTGGAAACGAAAGAACAGACCAGCAGTTTCAATCGTGAAGCGCTCTGGCAGCATTCCATCGGCTGCGGTTTGATCGCCCATCATCTCGGAAATCGAATCGAATTTGGTCATACCGAAGAGAAGTTTGTCGCCGGCATCCTCCATGATGTGGGTAAAATTATCCTGGACATATACTTTCATTCTGAACTGCGGACTGTTATCAGGCAAGTCCAGCAAAAAAATATGCCTTTTTACAAGGCTGAACGTGAAATCCTGGGTATTGACCACGGCGAAATCGGAGCTTACGTCGCCGAAACCTGGCTGCTACCCGATGTGCTGGTTGAAGTCATTGCCAAGCATCATGACTACAATGATGATCACGAGTATGCAGACTTAATCGCCCTCATCCAGTTTTCGGATATGTTGGTGCGCAAATATCAGGTTGGCTCGGGCGGTAACGCCCTGGTGCCGGAACTCGATCCTCTGGTCTGGCAAAGGCTGAATCTTGATGAAGATTCCTTGGCTGGGATGGAAGAAGAACTAAAAATAGAAGCATCCAAGGTGCTGGGGCCAATCGTAGAAATGCGAAAATAGTCATTCGTCCCCTCACCCCCTCGATCGGAGTTCGCCCATTGCGGATTCCGATCTTTTTTGTCCTTCGGATTCCAACCTTTATATTTATCTTATTAGCGATATTGATCTGTAATCAGTAATAATAAATAGTCAAATCAATCCGGTCATTTTTTTGAGAAGGTAAAATTTGCACTTGATGAATAGGTAAATTTGGACTGACCAGGTCGGTGATTAAAGTAACCCCCTAACCCTGATAGAATTCCCTTGACTTTACGCAGCTAAATTTAAATATTAACACCCAGTAAAAGACCCTCATAGCGACTTCAACAACTAAAGTGATATGAAGACTTTGATCCTGGATCGGTTGTACGGGATAAGCGATCTCCCCACCCTTCCAACCGTCTTTTTAAATGTCATGCGATTGATGCGTGATCCCAACACGCCCATTAAGGACCTCGCCAATGCGGTCGAATCCGATCCGGCGATCAGCATGAAAATTCTAAAACTCATCAACTCTTCATTTTACGGCTTGGCGCGAACTGTTGATTCGGTGCAGCAGGCGATCGTTCTACTGGGAGCGAACACGCTTAAGAACGTAGTGATATCCGTTTCAATTTTTAAGGCAATGGGGGGGCAAAGCACCAATTCCTGTTTTAACCGTGAAGCTTTCTGGCAGCATTCCATTGGATGTGGTCTGATCGCCAGGTATTTGGGGAATCGAATTGATTGCGAGCGCGATGAACAGGGTTTTATCGCCGGCGTGATCCATGATATTGGAAAAGTCGTTTTGGATAGATATTTTAACCATGAACTGGCGGATATTACTCGGTTGGTTAAAGAAAGAAATATATCGTTTTACAGAGCTGAATTGGAGACCATCGGTATCACACATGCAGAAATCGGTGAACATCTCGCCGAGAATTGGAAACTTCCCGAGAATCTTGTGGCCGTCGTCGGGCAGCACCACAATTTTAGTCCCGATTCTGATCACGCCACGCTCACCGCGTTGATCCATTTGTCGGACATACTAGCCCGCAAGTACAAAGTCGGTTCCGGTGGTGACAATCTCGTTCCTGAGGTGGATCCATTAGTATGGCAAACGCTGAATCTGGAACCGGGCGATTTGGATGCCATGGATGAAGAGCTGCAAAATGAACTTGAAAAGAGTAAGGAATTGCGGGATTTATTGCTATGATAAATTTCGAAATAAGTCTATAATAAAATCCGGGGTCGTCAACATCTGACTCCGGTTTTTATCTCTCCCTTCACTCGCCCTTTGCCGCCTTTTCACTTGAAAATGTCCCCTCCGTTACCTATATTCATCACCCGGCAGCCTTTCATCCCAAACAGCCGCCTTAAACAATCGTAGTAAACCTGTCTAACCGACCACAAAGCGACAGCAATAGATTCGATAAACACTCTGCTATAACGGATGAAAAATTTCCTCCCTGGACCGACCGAGGTGCATCCCGACGTCCTGGTCCAACTGTCAAAACCCATCATCGGGCACCACAGGGCGGAGTTTCAGGAACTGCTCAATCAAATCGGTCCGCGCTTGCAGCGGCTATTCGCGACGAAGCATCCGGTGTTTACCCTGACCTGCACGGCTTCCGCGGCTATGGAAGCAGCGCTGACGAACACCGCAGGAGAGAGAACGCTGATTCTGGCAAACGG
>JAFDLS010000290.1 GCA_019306365.1 Deltaproteobacteria bacterium | reverse complement strand
GGAGTAATTCAATCCAAAGTCAGACCCCAGATAGGCATTGACAGCCGATGGCTGAAATTGTAACTATATCATACGGAAGTGCTTAGTTCTCTGGTGGGGCTCCTGGACTTCAAATCCAGTGGCGGGCGCTGGAAACGTCCGCGGTGGGTTCGATTCCCATGCACTTCCGCCAATCTATGATTAAATCAATCATTTACAAGTAAGGTTTTGCTTTGGGGGACCACTTGGGGATCTGGGTTCATTTTTGAATAATATGAGTAAACTTACTCACCCTTGAGTAAACTTACTCATTTTTTATTTGACTTTTTAAAAAATAATGACGATATTACTAGAAACGATGCTCCTCAATGTTGGTCCAGGCTATGCGCTGGGTGCTGACAGTGAGGTTTAATAATAAGAAAGAGGCCGCTTATTAGTGGTCTCTTTCTGTTTTTATGAGGTAATTCTATGAGTGATCGAATCGCTATCTTTATTGACGGAGGGTACTTAGACAAGGTTACGGAAGAATTGGGATTTTTCCTCGATATGAAAAAATTTGTGAATAAAATTGTGAATAATCGAGCATTTTTGCGTGCCTACTACTACCACTGTCTTCCCTACCAGAGCAACCCTCCAACATCGGACGAAAGGACACGATATGCAAAAAAATCTAGATTTTTTGATTTTTTAAAGCGCCTTGATCGGGTCGAAGTTAGGCTTGGAACTTTATTAAAAAGGGACTCAACTTTTGTCCAAAAAAGCGCTGACATTTTGCTAGCAGTCGATTTGGTCCGTTTAAGTACGCAGTCACGAATTGGAACCGCCTACCTTGTCGCCGGTGATAGTGACTTCGTCCCAGCCGTACAAACTGCCTAAGACGCGGGGGTTTCGGTTAGGTTGTTATATGGTGGTCAGCCAAGAAGCATTAGATCAGAATTATGGGATATTTGCGATGAACGCATTTGTATTAATAGTGAGTATTGTAATAATATTATTTATTCCAAGCCTGTAACATCATAGAACACCACTTCTCCCCGCACCCGCGGGGATTTTTAGTAATTTTATAGTGCTAAAAATACGGAGACATCCACCATCCCCGCACCCGCGGGGATTTTTTTTGCTGCGGTCTCATTTTATATTCTTTGTCGTTGGGCTTCACAAACTCAATTGTTTCTCCTGGCAGATCATGATCGGGCGTTTATAAGGCATAAGCGACCGCCAGATTACTGATTGACCGAATGGAGCCGGATGGAGTACCATGCTCGAAACAGGCAATTTGAGAATTCTTCCGAACTTTTGACAATAAATCGTCTTTGTATTGGAGGCAGAGTGTTTTCTAATGCCACCAGACGACTTAATTTCATGCATTTGGCGGTGTCGAGAGGCTGAAATTAAATGAAAGGCGGCAGATGCCGCATCATCTCAGTTAAGGAGGATCAAAATGCGATACGAAGAACTTATTTATTCTGTTGAGGACGGCAATATCGCCGTAATCACCTTGAATCGGCCCCACGCTATGAACGCCCTTACCCACCAGACGCACGCGGAGTTAGGACACGCCATCGGTGAAGCCAACCTTGATGAAAAAATCAGGGTGATTATTATCACCGGAACGGGGCGAGGATTTTGTGCCGGAGACGACGTTAAAAACATATTCCTGGGCGAAGGACCAGGCGGCGGGACCGCCGGGGGCAACGCCGCTCAGAGATACAGAGAAACACAGCTCGGTTATCTACAGGGCCAAAAAATGGTCGGTGGAGGAGAACAGCTTTTACACATCAACAAACCGACTATTGCCGCGGTAAATGGGGCCGCTGTTGGTTATGGATGCGACCTTGCCCTCATGTGTGATATGAGAATAGCCTCGGAAAAAGCCCGGTTCGGCGAGGTATTTCTCAGGGTCGGACTTATGCCTGATGAGGCCCAGCTGATTCTACCCAGACTGGTCGGCCTGGCCAAAGCCTATGAACTGATGTTGACAACTGATATCATTGACGCGCAGGAAGCTGAAAAAATAGGGTTGGTCAACAGGACCGTGCCCCACGATGAACTCATGGATTCCGCTTTGGAATTAGCCCGAAAAATAGCCAGCAAACCACCTATATCAGTCCGGCTGGCCAAGGAAGGCATCCGCCGTGGGCTCAACATGCCCCTTGATGAGTGGAAGCAGTGGTATTCGTTTGCCATGAGTTACTGTTTTAGCACAGAAGACCATCATGAAGGAGCCACCGCGTTTGTTGAAAAAAGGGAGCCTGTTTTTAAAGGCAAATGAGGAGACTTGAAACGAAACGATTTAACAGCATTATTTATAAATATGAATACAATTTATTCCTAAAATTTGAGGCATATACACAGTCTCGCAGATCGGCATTGTCAATCTCAAGATGATATTGCCGTTCAATATCGTCTTATCGACCGAGAAAGGGAACTTAAAATGTCTGATATTGAAGCCAAAAAGGCGTTAGAGGAATTCCTTGCCGCGTTCAACGCTCAGGATCAAGAAGGGGCCATCGCTAAACTGCACTTCCCGTTTTTCTGGATTATCAACAACAGGGTGATTTTTGTACCGGAACCGTCCAAATTCCGGGTGCCCAGCAAAGAGCTGGCTGAAAGCGAAGGCTGGCATCGCAGCGAATTCGATTTCATGGAGGTGGTTCACGCCTCAGAGGAAAAGGTGCACATCAAGCTCGCATACAGCCGATACAAGGCGGATGGAACCAGGTATGCCACTCATCAAGGGCTCTGGATAGTAATAAAAAAAGACGGCCGCTGGGGATTGACCTGTCAATCCAATTTTATGTAGGACGATATTTTTAGAGAGGTTTCCGCTCAGAATTAAAACTTTTAAGCAGGGTTACTTTAGTCAGGCCAGGGCCCGGTTGAGGTTTCCAAGAAATGGATTGCGCTTTGATTCACCTCTGGAGCGCCATTCAGCGATAGCCTCGTCAACAGACTTGAGCAGGTTTTCTTTATCTTGAGGAAGCTTGCCGTCCACCTCTCCCATGAAATAGTTGAAGGCATAATCGCTGGTAACCAGC
>JAFDLS010000289.1 GCA_019306365.1 Deltaproteobacteria bacterium | reverse complement strand
CCGTCAATGTTTGATACGCCCGGTATGAACGCATTCGGATCGAAGGCGTCTGCCAATGATCTTTTCAAACACACGGCCGATCTTCAAAACCTCATCCACATCAACACCGGTATCGATACCCATCTCATCCATCATCACTACCATGTCCTCGGTTGAAACAAGCCCGACAATGCCGGGATCGGCATAATAATATTCTCCGGTACCGGCAACCGGCACACCATCTATAAAGTTGGCCGGCTGGCCTCCGGTGCCGCCCAGTGTCGCTTCAAAGTGGGTTATTCCCGCCTGCAAGGCAGCCATCACGTTGGCCAGACCCCACCCGCGCGACACATGAAAATGGGCGATGTGCTTGGCAGGATCCGGGATCGCGTCCAATATCATGGAAAAATATTCATATACTTTGTTTGGCGGCGCAGATCCATCATGGTCCGCGTGTTCAATATCATCAGCCCCGATATCGAGCCATCTCCTAGTAAATTCGACCGCCCTTTTTAATTCAGTTGGACCCTCAATGGGGCAGCCCCAAATCGTACTTACCGTTCCACATACTTTCATTCCCGCGTCATGCGCCTTTTTGATGTAGGTTTCACACATTTTCCAGTAATCCGCCAGCGAGAGCCCGGAGTTTGTCCTGTGATGCGACTCACTGGTGGAAACCATGAAAAGTATTCTGTCCGGGCCGTAACCTTCTTTACAAGCCTGAATGGCTCTATCAGCCGCCTTTTCCCGAATCGTCACGGCGGTTATTTCCACATCCCCCAGAAGTTTACCCACTTTTTTGCTTGCGTGAAGACGCTTTGAGAGTTCATCAGCATCCCTGAACTGAGGCATCCCCCTGGGATTTCCGTAGTTAGTAAGTTCGATGCGTTTGAAACCCGACAATATCAGCTGCTCCACCACCCAGAGTTTGGCCTCCGTGGGTATGAATTTTTCTTCATGCTGACATCCATCCCTTGCCGTGATATCACTTAAGACAACCTTTTTAGGGTATTTGAGCTCTTTCATCTTAAACCTCCCACGATTGTTTAAACGTCCTCACCAATCCCACCGCTTAAAGCAGGTGTCCTATCAAATGGATCCCTCCACCTTCAATTATCACCGCTGAACGTTTTTCATTAATGTTCATTAAGTTGTTCATTAAAGCAATTCGGGTTTTCGCAGTAAACGCGAGTTCTATGCAGCCACGCCCATTATTCAAGTTCTCTGAAATCACTGGGCACGTGAATCCTCGGCCGATTGGCGTTTTTTATACCCAGGGCGTCGTCGCCGATCAGGAGGCGCATAATGTTGGCCGTTCCCTCGCCCACCTGGTAGAGCTTGGCGTCCCGATAATACTTTTCAACCGGCAGCTCCAGGGAATAGCCCATGCCGCCATGAACTTCCATGGCCATACCGGAAACCTTGACCACGGCCTCGCCGGCAAAATACTTGGCTATGGCAATTTCCCGCGTAAAGGGCCGATCCTGATCGTTCAGCCACGCGCCCCGCCGAACCAGGAATCGGGCGGCTTCAATAAGGGAAACCATTTCAGCAATCGTACCTTTTATGAGCTGGTATTCGCTGATAGGCCGGCCAAATTGAATCCGGGTGTTGGCATATTCAACAGAGGCGTCAAGGCAGGCCTGGCCCAATCCCACGGCGCCGGAACCTACGCTGATCCGGCCCCTGTCAAGGGCGGTCATGGCAATCTTGAATCCCTGACCCCATTCCCCAAGCAGATTTTCCTTGGGCGCCCTGACATTATCCAGGAATATTTCAGCGATGGGAGATGATTTATCCCCCAGTTTGGCCGTCTCACGCGCTTGCCATCCCGGCTGGTCCGTTTCAACCACCACGGCGCACAACCCCTTGTGTTTCTGCTTCTGGTCAAAGGTGGCATAAACAACAGCCGTTTCAGCCAGATTGCCATTGGAAATCCAGGTCTTGTTGCCGTTTAAAATAAAATAATCTCCTTTATCCTCAATCCGTGTCTCAATGGACGCGATGTCAGAGCCCGCGTTCGGTTCAGAGAAACAGGTGCAGCCAATTTTTCGACCAAGGACCAGATCCTCCACATACTTCTCCCTGGCCGCCGTGCTTCCCCATTCCATGATCGTATAAGGCACAGTCATTGCCTGAAGATTAAAGAGCGACCGCAGTCCGGAGTCAGCCCGGGAAATCTCTTCGCAGACAATGGAGTGGGCCAAAAAGCCCATGTCCGTCCCCCCGAACCTCGGAGGAAACGCACATCCAAAAAAACCCAGGTTTCCCATTTCTTCGACCATATCCCGCTTGAATTCCTCTTCTTTTATGCGTGGCAAAATCTCTCGCTCTGCAAACCGACGCGCTGTTTCCAAGATGGCTTTTTGTTCATTGGTCAAGTCAAAATCCATAATTCCTGCCTTTCATTTTGGTTATTTAATACTGCCGTTTGTTAAAGAGAATCTATAATCTTTCATTTTGGGGTGTGATCCTGTTTTTTGTTACCGCTGTTCAGGAAATCGAATGATAATTATTTTAAGCATAAAAAAAGGAGAAGTACAAGAGAATGGGGAATTCCGAAGAGCGGGTAAAAACGTAACATCGGATATCGATCGTCTACCAAGAGACCTCTGCAAAACCAGTAATTTTGTTGAAATCGCGGAAGGCTAGAATTTAACCCGCAGGAATATTACCAATATTTCGAGGACTTAAATTTGAGACTGACATATGCCGCTGCAGCGTCAGCGAAGCGGTGTTCATGAGGTCAGCTAAAGGACGATGTTTTGCAGAGGTCTTGTAACGGACGTGGTT